>NZ_LR213814.1:8075-33728 GCF_900659865.1 Hyella patelloides LEGE 07179 | reverse complement strand
AAGAGTAATAGTAATAATATCAATCAACTGATGTAGCTTAGTTCTATCTAATCTCGGAGCTTTGATAGATGAAAAATGTTCTTCTATTGTAGTTTTTGGTCTTAGTTTCATGACTAAAGATAGCCAAAATTAAGTTTGATAATTGGGTCATCATATCATCAATTCTAAGAACTAATTCTGTCTTCAATTAATTGTTAATTTTACTGAATTTATCATGTTTTTACTCGGGATCGCGTCGTTAAAAAGAAGCACTTCATACTACTACTCTTCTTTTTTGACTTTTATCCTTTCTTTCTTCAATTATCTGTTTTCGCTCAATTTAAGATGCGTTTGCCCTGCAGTGGAGGCAGCTACGCCAACTGCTTTTAAAGCATCAATAAGTCCTTCACCAGTTAAATTATCAAACCCTGGTGAACCTATATCAATCGCTGTATCGGCTAGAGTATCGTAAACTTCTTGGGGAGAGAGATCGGGATTTGCTTCTTCCATCAAAGCAGCGATCGCTGCTGCGTGGGGTGCTGCTGCGGAAGTCCCAAAAAAGTTGGGAAAACCATTATTTTCTAAATCAGAGCCGCCAAAAAAAGTATTATCTGTCCCGTTGATAGCAGTTAAATCTGGGTTTTGACGAATTTCTGGAGTATCCTTGCGAGTGCCATCAGGATTGAAAAGAATGTTAGTAGGACCTAAAGCAGTAAAAAACTCTGGATCGGTAGGAGTGGTGTAGCGAGCAGCTCCTATAGCTTGGGCATTAACCGCAGCAGCATGACCAATAATTGTGGGACTATTAGTCCCAAACTCATTAAAATCAACACTAGAGCCGAAATTGACATATTTAATTCTTCCTGGTTCTGCCCCCGCCGATAAACTAATTGCCACATCGTATTCTTGAGCAGTATCAGAGGGATTAGTAAAGCCTAAAACTTCTACTGGTATTTGTGCTTCCTTGTTATCCAACGTAGAACCCGCCACTACGTTATTTGTACCACTTTCGAGCAAAAAGATATTGAGATCTGTATCAACACCATCACTCGTATAAAAAGGATCGTCCCACTGTAAAGATAAACGGACAGTAGCACCGCCATCAATAGTAATACTTTGCCTGGTATCAACTCCTTCCCCTGGATCAAAATCATGAAATCGATCGTCAAAAAATGATTCAGAATCATTTGCTACTGCAAAATTGGTAGATTCATAAGCTCGATCTGCGTTGTTACCCGCAGCAGAAAAATAACTAACTCCCCTATTGGTGACGACTTCATCCACTGCTTGAGCAATGACTCCATCTTGAAAAAAGGGTTCGGCTAAGTAGAATATATCGTCTACCAAAACATCGGAGTTTCCAATATTGGGATTTGCCAAATCGCGAATTTGATCGGCAAAATTTAATTCACCAAAAAATACGCTAGAAAAAGCAAGATCACAGCATCATCAGAAGAAATTTGCCTACTAATAATTTCGATTAAAGCTTAATTGAGGGCTATGGTCGTTCTAACTTTAGCGGTGCGTAGACACCGTTTTATAGTCATTCCAATTAATTTCCTTACGAGCAGATAGCTAAACTTTGTCCTAATCTAACTTTGTACGGCTATAACAATAACCTGATTTGAAATTTTTTTTGCCTAATTTGTTTTAAATTTACGCTAAAGATACAACTTATTATATTTTTTAAAGAAAATTCAATAGCCTTTTGTTTTTATCTAATTTTTACTATTATTCAGTAATTTGTAGCGTTTATTTAATAAGTAAAAAACAAAAATCTATAGTGCGATCACGCGATTTAAAAATAAAAAAGAAACCCAGCACAAGTGAAGGTTTAAAGTGATGCTTATAAATCTCAAAACTATTGGCAAAAAGAAACACACTTTTTAAGTATGACAAGATTTACGCACAATAAATAAAAATAATCAAAATAATTTTTTACGCTATGTGTGCAGTAGGGCGGGGCATCGCCTCACCCCAGCTAGAACTATAGTTTTTAAGATGTAGCACCAAAATATTCGGGTTCGTTACCTGGTATCCATTTAATGTTGCAACCGATACTGGGCTTTTGATCGGAACCAACTGCTCGATTTTCTAAGGTAGCTGCGATCGCTTTTCTTAAATCTTGACCTGTTACTGGTATACCATTACTAGGGCGACTAGCATCTAATTGCCCACGGTACACTAACTGTTGATTGCTATCAAACAAGAAAAAATCAGGAGTACAAGCAGCAGTATAGGCTTTACTTACTTCCTGGGTAGCATCGTAACAAATAGGAAATTTAAACCCTAATTCTTGCGCCATTGCTTTGAGACTTTCTGGAGAGTCATCAGGGTATTTCGCTACATCATTAGCACTAATAGCCAAAATTCCTAAAGAATGCTCTGCATAGTCTTCTTGGAGGTTAAAAAACTCTTTTTGTACGTGCTTCACAAATGGACAGTGACGACACATGAAGATAATCAATAAAGCTTGGCGATCGCTAAATGTCTCTAAAGAGATTGTTTTTCCTGAAACTACATCAGGTAGTTGAAAATCTGGTGCTTGTGTACCCAAAGGTAGCATAGTAGAAGGGGTTAAAACCATAACAAATCACTCCTAAGTAAGTAATTGGAACAATTAAATTTATTTGGTAGAGAGAACAGGTAACAAACAATAATTTATGCAATTAATTCATAGTTGATTCTTTCTAAGTGCTTATCTGTGCAATAAATCTGTGTACGTCAAATAAATAAGGTGACAAAAACCAAAAAACAACAATCAACTACTGAAGATTTCTCGCTTTATAGAAAGTCTCCAAGCTTTGGCGATCGCCAACAAATCGCCAATGCCAAGGTTCATAACTAATTCCTTGGGGATTATCTCTGGGAAAAGATAGTTCAAAGCTATATTTAGCTGCATTCTGCTCTAACCACTTAAAAGCAGCCGTATCTTCAAACTTAGGACTGAGATGGGTAGCAGGGACATTAGCATCACCAAGATCTATAGCATAACCTGTATGGTGTTCGCTATAGCCTGGAGGCGCACTCACTTCTGCTCTTTTGGCTGTATCTTGAATTCTTTGCTCTTTAACATCAAAAAACAAGGAATTTTGAGTTTCTACAGAGCGAAATCCTGAAATAACCGCCAGTTTGATCCCTTGTGCTCTCGCATCTGCTTCCATTTGACGAAACTTTTCGGCTGCTGTTTGATGTAAACGGGTACTGCCATCGCTGGTAATAGCAACTAAATCGCTTGCTGAGACTTCTTCGTAAGGTAAATGACCAAGGACATTTTCGATTTTGGTTTCGGCGGTTTCAATAGCTTCGGGAATAGGTTCGGGAATAGTTTCCGTGGTTTCAGGTGGTAGATTTTCTGAGGGATTAACTTCTGGTGCTGGCTGTTGAGATATTGAAGAAGTAGGGCGATTAAAAAACCAAATTGAACTAATAGCGATCGCGAAAATCATCAAACCACTACCCACTATTAATGGGAAAGGAGAACTTGAAGATGTTTTCGTCTCTACTGGCTCTCTAGTTGCTTCTGGAATATCATCGATCATAATTTAGTGGTTAGTTGTTAGTTGTTAGTTGTTAGTTGTTGGTTGCTCATTGCTACCTACTAATTATTTCTCCATTAAATCACTCACCTCTTGCCTCTTACCTCATTAATTCCTCGCAACTCCATCATTTTCTGCTGCTAATACTACTGCTTTGGCAACCGAATTAGCTACTCTAGGGTCAAACACAGAAGGGATAATGTGTTCTCTGTCGAGATCGTTTTCATCTACCAGAGATGCGATCGCTCTAGCAGCTTCCCAGTACATATTAGTCGTAATGGCTTTGGCTCGGCAATCTAATGCACCGCGAAATACCCCAGGAAAAGCCAACACATTATTGATTTGGTTAGGGTAGTCACTACGTCCTGTCGCCATGACTGCTACATCATCATATATTAGCTCTGGTTGAATTTCAGGTATGGGATTTGCCATCGCAAAAATAATTGGTTCTTTTGCCATCTGATAAACCATTTCAGGGGTAACAACTCCAGGCGCACTAACTCCTAAGAAAACATCGGCTGATTGCATCGCGTCGGCTAATTTACCTTTTTGAGCCACGGCAAACTCTTGTTTGGCTTGATTGAGATTATGGCGATCGCTAGAAATAATTCCTGTGGAGTCACACAGCACAATATCGTTCGCGCCTGCGGTTTTGAGTAGTTTGGCAATGGCAATCCCCGCAGCACCCGCGCCATTAATCACGATTTTAACTGCTTCTAGCTCTTTAGCAACTAATTTGAGAGCATTATATAAAGCTGCCAATACCACAATTGCTGTACCGTGCTGATCGTCATGAAATACGGGAATATCTAACTCGGCTCGCAATCTTTGTTCAATCTCAAAACACCGAGGTGCAGCAATATCTTCTAGATTAACGCCTCCAAATACAGGAGCAATGCGTTTAACGGTTTCAATAATTTCTTCGCTATCTTGAGTGGCTAAACAGATCGGAAAAGCATCTACTCCTGCAAACTCTTTAAATAATAAAGCCTTACCTTCCATCACTGGTAAAGCAGCCTCTCCTCCCAAATTTCCCAAGCCCAAAACAGCACTACCATCAGTAACTACTGCCACCATATTACTTTTAACCGTAAGAGTATAAACCTGTTCGGGATCTTCTACGATCGCACGACAAATTCTGCCAACCCCAGGAGTATAAGCCATAGCTAATTCTGATTGAGAGTGTAAAGGAAGCTTACTTTCTACTTTTATTTTGCCCCCTTGGTGAATGGCAAAAGTGCGATCGCTATAGCTGATTACCTTGACTCTGGGTAATCTTTCTAAAGCAGCAATAATCTTATCTGCTTGTTCGATACTAGCCGTGTCTACAGTCAGTTCTCGTTGCGTAAATTTGAGGTTGCGCTGCAACAGAGCAATATCTCCCAAACTGCCACCTACAGACGCGATCGCACTCATGACAGAGGCTAATGAACCTGGACGGTTGGGGAGCTCAATTATAATTTGTAAGCTAAAGCTAGAACTAGGGTTTAAATCTACCATCTATTCAGTAATTCAGTAATTCAGTAATCGGTGATTAGTAATCAATTATCAGCCATCTCCACATAAATGAGAGAACAAATTTCTTGACACTCCACAACTAACCCCCAACAACCCGATCTAACTATCTCACTGCGAATCAAATCCAGCTACTTACTCCCCCGCATGATAAGAACTTCTAACTAATGGAGCAGATCGTACGTGAGAAAAGCCTAGAGAACGAGCAATTTCGCCTAATTCGGTAAATTCTCCTGGAGTCCAGTATTTTGCTACGGGTAAATGAGCCAAAGAAGGACGCATATACTGACCCATAGTTAAGCGATCAACAGCGATCGCTCTTAAGTCTTTCATGGTGGTAATAATTTCTTCTTTTGTTTCCCCTAGACCCAACATTAAACCTGATTTAGTCGGAATAGTCGGATTTAACTCTTTAACCCACTGTAAAACCCTAAGAGAGCGGTCGTATTTAGCCCCTCTTCTCACTGGTGCTTGCAGTCTTTTTACAGTTTCTAAGTTATGGTTATAACAAGTGGGATTCGCAGCGACTACTGTGGCAACTCTTGATTTTTGAGCAACTTCTTTTTTTTTGCCACTCCAAAAATCAGGAGTTAACACTTCGATCTGGGTATCGGGGTTGCTTTCTCTAACTGTAAACATTACCTTGACAAACCATCCCGCACCTCCATCTGCTAAGTCATCGCGAGCCACCGACGTCAAAACAACATAGCGCAAGCCCAATAAAGATACTGCTTCGGCTACTTTATGGGGTTCTTTAGGATCTAACGCCATCGGTGCCTGTCCTTTTTCTACCTGACAAAAGGCACAAGCCCTAGTACAGGTTTGTCCCATCAATAAAAAGGTCGCTGTTTTATTAGCGTAACATTCACCTCTATTGGGACATCGTCCCTCTTCACAGATTGTATGAATACCCCTTTTTTTGATAATCTTTTGAACGGTAGAAATTTCACTCGCTTTTCCAATGGAGCGTTTTAGCCATGATGGTAATGATAAATTTTCCCGAGCAAATTGGCTTTTGGCTGTCTGAAAAGATTTGGTTTCGGTCATGATTATTTTCGTTTTAGCGATCGCAATTAAGCAGATTTTGGCAGTAAGAAACTTTTTTATTCCCCTCATTGTTATTTTGGCATCTAAAAAGGGAATTCTAAATTACATATGCCAAGCGTTATAAAATCGGTTGAGTAAACGGTACTTCGTGTTTTAAAGACGGAGCCGACGTTCACTTAGTAAATATCTGTAGCGAGGAATCATTACTTTAAGGAGTTAATTAGCAGTGTCCAATCAGAAAATTTTGGTTATTGACGACAGCAAAGTGATTAGAATGCGAGTCAAAGATATGTTACCCACAGGAAACTTTGAAGTCATTGAAGCCAAAGATGGTCTGGAGGGATTTAATTTAATCAGGTCAGAAAGTCCTAATTTGATTATGCTCGATTTTCTGTTACCCAAAATGAGTGGTTGGGAAGTATTTCAAGAAATTCAAAAAAATCAACGGCTTAGAACTATCCCTTTGGTATTGATGTCGGGAAGAAAAGAAGAAGTTACCGACAAACTTCCCGAACCTTTTGAATATTTTTCATTTGTAGAAAAACCTTTTGATCGCGAACAGTTAGTGGATGCAATCCGCGATGCGATGATTAAGTCCAAGAAAAAACCACAGATGGTGGTTAGTAATACTGATAACAATCATAATTCTAGCAGCAGTGAGCTTGCTGCGATGGCAGCAGAGATTCATGCACTAAAAACCAAAATTGCTACTTTGGAAGAAAATTCACAAAAAATGAAAAAACAAATCGACCAGTTAATTAATTTTATTCGTCAGAAATTTAAGTAGTAGAATTACTCAGTTAAGATGTGGCAAACAGCTTTTGCCAAACAGGACGAGCGCAAATTCGCTTAATGTATTCTAATACTTGAGGATAGGGACTTAAATCGAGAGGAAGCATCGTCGGCACATAAGCTAATACAGACCCTACCTCAACATCAGCTACGGTAAAATCTGTACCTAAAATGTAAGGTTGATCGGTAAAAAGCTGGTTCAGAGGGTTGAGTAATTGAGGTGTCTCTTTTTCTCGACTAGCTTCCACAAATAGTCCCGTTGCTAAAGTAGAATTAGCAAACAATACCCACTGCTGAATAATGCTTTTCTCTGTCAGAGAAGAGGGCATTTGACCGTGTTTTTCCCCTAAGTAAAGTAAAATAGCTCCTGATTCCCATAATTTAAAATCACCATCTATTATGGCGGGAACTTTTCCCATAGGATTAATTTGCTGAAAATCAGGCTGTAGATGTTCTCCGTTTGCCATATCAAGTAAAACAAACTCGTAGGGAACATCTAACTCTTCTAAGTACCATTGAACAATCGAAGCACGACTACGAGAACCACCGTATAATTTCAACATTGTAATCTACTAGACCTCTTCTAATTTCTTTCTTTTTTCCTTGTATCATCACGCTCATCACGCCTTTATTTATTTAAAAGCTTCAGAAAGATAATCAGCAGTAGTTTCTACAAGAGCGATCGTATTATCATAAAGCATTCTGGTAGGGCCAATTACACCGACACTTCCGACAGGAGTTTCATCTGCATAATAGTTAGCAGAAATCAAAGTACAAGTTTGCATTGGTTCTAGAATATTTTCTGAGCCAATTTTAATTTTTACTTTCTTACTATTATTTGCTTCTTCTGGAAAAGAAAATATTAGTGGTAATAGTCTATCTGGTTCTTTTTCTAATAGATATAAAAGAGTTTGTACTTGCTGTAATTGAGAAAATTCTGGCTGACTTAAAACCTCGGCAATTCCTTTGATGACTAAAGGCGGGTCGCTATTGGACTGTAAATAGCTTCCAAGTTCTTTTGATAAAATTTTCAAAAAATTAGTGTGAGAAGCGAATTTTTGATCTATCCAATCCCAGTTTAAAGCTTCAATTTGTGCTAAAGAACGCCCTTTTAAATGTTGATTCAAAAAGTTAGAAAGGATTTGTAATTCTCCTGCAATGATCTCTTCGTTGTGGGAAATTTCTTCATTAAAAAATAAAGCAGATTCCATCACAATTGATTCTGTTTGATAAGAATCTGTAACTACAATTAACATAATTTGTTCTGTAGATACTGGTACTAATTGAAGATGACGCAGAGTATCACTAGAGCTTTGAGGAAAGGTCGTAACGGCAATATAACCGCTTAAAGCAGCTAAAATCTTGGTTACTCTCTGTATCAAAGCCTCAACACTAGCTTTTTCTTGAGATAGTTGTTGAAGCAAAGAACCTTCTAATTTTTTACTTAAAGTTTCATCAGGAGTCAATAAGCGATCGACATACATTCTATAGCCAAAATCCGATGGGATACGACCAGCAGAAGTATAAGGTTGATATAAAAATCCTGCTGCTTCCAAACCTCCCATAACATTACGAATTGTTGCAGAACTAATATTAAAATTATATTTTTTAGCGATCGCTTTTGAACCGACTGGCTCTGCTGTGGCAATATAATATTCTATTGTTGCCTTCAGTATGTTTTGATACCGTTGGCTTAAACCAGTTTTCTCAGACATTAAAATAGAAAATTAGAAAAAATTATTAAATTTTTTTGTTAAGTATAACTTTAATTGGTAAATGAGAATTAGAGATTGGGCAGCCACATTAGTCTCGTCAAAAAAGAAAAGAAGAACCCAGTAAAGGAAGAAGGAATGAAGCACATAGTTCGTTGAGTAACGGTGACTGACCAAAATTATTGTTCGATAAATTTGGTCTTAATCGAGGATATTTTAGACAAATGTCCCCATCTCCCCATCTCTCCATTTATTTGTCTCATACGAGAATGAAACAATCCTACCTAACTGGGCGAGGGAAACAAGATAATATTGTGGGCTAACCAGCTATTACTTATTACCTATCAAAACACTTGCTATTTTCGCATACTTTACTAATAGCGAGGAATATTACAATCTACCATTACAGAATAAGCATCAATACCTCCAGATACGTTTTTCACATTAGTAAAACCTTGATTTGTTAACCACTGACACATCTGAGCCGAACGAACTCCATGATGACACAAGACAATCGTTTCTAGGCTAGGATCGAAAAGAGAAGTAATTTTATTACTCCACTGAGGAAATTGACTCAAAGGTAAAACTGTAAAGCCTGGAATATCTGCTAAGGAGACTTCTTCAGGCTCTCTGACATCTATGAGTTGTAGTGGTTGAGAGTTTTCCGCAATTTGTTGTGCTAACTCTCGAACGCTGATTTCTGGTAGGGAAGAATAAAACACGAAATCTTTAAAATATTTTTCTCTTACTTTTTACTCTTCGATCTTATACTGGAAAACTACAGACTTTAATCCCATCATAAACAAAGTAACGGGCATCATTGCCAACGGTTTAGGTGGCTTTAGACTATAAATCTATATTATTTATCTCTTTGTTTATTTAAGTCATGAACAATTTGTGGCGCAAAATTAGTGTGTGTTTGTTGTTGTGCGGAAGTGCTATTGTCACACACTATTCTCTCACGAAAAAAACTACCGAGGCTAATGAGTTGTCAAGAGAATCGAAATCTGAGTTGACATCTTTAAATGATGGCAGTGGGGAACAACGAAAATCTTTGCTAGCGAATCAAACACAATCTTTTTGTAAATCTATTGATACAGATTATCAAGAATTTTATAATTTTCAGACTCGTAACTACAATATCAGTATTTGTCTCAAAGGGGAAGAATGGTTTTATTATCGAGAATCAAAATCTAATCCCAATGACGCGTTACTACTTCCAGCAACAGTAGTTTTTGGCGGTGATGTTTTTAAAGCAGTAGACAAGAAAACAACCTATTTTGTGGGGATTAATAGCGATGGCTATTATTCTTCAGTGATGTATGGCAACGATCAAATGATTTTTGAACCAGCATTATCAGGAATTCCTGCGATCGCTAATCTAGAAGAAAATGTCGCATCTGTGGCGGTTTCTAATCCAGAAACGGTAGATTTACAGAATTCTGACTTTAATACTAGTTATTGGAAAGTCTGCACTGAAGATCGAGAGGATTTACATCCCTATCTTAATGGTTGGCAAAAATTTATTGGCAAATCTCCCAAAACTATTAGCGACTATGCAAGTATTAAGGGTCATAGTTTCTCTTATTCTGATGCAGAAACAGGAAATGCATTAGTAGAAACTACAGATGGCTTAATGGTTAGTTTGGATATTGTTCAAATGACAGAAACTATCAGTAGTGTTTGTGTAAAACCTATTGCCAGTTTCTAGCCGTTAACAGTTATCAGTGAAGAGTTACCGATAGTTTTGAGTTTTGGTCTTCTTGTTAATTATTCGTTATGAGAAGTCGGATTGACAAACTCCCGACTATAACCGACTGACAGAATTGTAGTTTCCCGATAAGCTTCTGAGTGACATCAAAAAAACATTTTTGGCGACGTTACTTTAGAGGTTTATTGGACTATGTATAACTATGTTTCTGTTGCGGATTTAGCAGGGGATGTTTGTTTTAATCCCACTTTTTTGCAGACAAAAACGAGAATTCACCATTTAATCGATACTTATCTTACTTTAGATATTTTAGGCGATCGCTTAGAAGATTTACCAGAACAATTTCTCAATCCTCAACCTCGCCCTTGGCAACCTATTGAATGGCAGAGTATTAATTCAGAACAAATTCTTGGTATTGATTTAAAGGCATTTTTAGGGATTATCAAAGGTGCATTAGATACAGAAGCACCCATTAGGGGTTACACCCAAACTAGCCGACAATATTTGCAGCCGATTCATCCTGCAATGGCAAGATTTGTTGGTGGTGTTGTTGCAGACGATCGTTCTCTGTTAGAACTTGGTTTATGGGAAAAAGAAGAGCGTCAGCATACTCCAGCTTTAGCCAGAGTGTATCAGCAATTAACTCAACAAAAAATAATCTCAGATTCTCGTAGCCCAAAAACCTATAGGTCTGACGGTAACGCCAAAATGGATTTATATCGCCACGGTATACACCGCATTGCGACAGAGTATAGTGCTGTTTGTCTTTATCTTTGGATGATGGCTCGGACTACAGGCAGTTTACAGCAGGTTTTAAAAGAGCTTTTACAAGACGAAATCAATCATCTGACTAAGTTTTGGGGTTTCGGTAAGTGGCTTTATAGCGATTTTAATCTCTCTTTTTCCACTGTTATTAGCAATAAACAAAGTACTCAACACATTAATCGCGCTCAAGCAGTAAAACATTTAACTGTTACTTTGACTCGTATGATGAGAGTCTTGCATTGGAAATCTTGGAGTTTAACTCACAAAGTAGAGCTAATTTATACTTTTATCTTAGTTTGGCAACAGATGTGGTCTTGGAGTAATAGTCTTACCCCAGAATACTTGGCGGTACTGTTTGATTCTTCTTTAATTGCTGATAATGATGCATTAAAAACCTCATTCACCTCTGCTTAACAAGCTTATACCAGTGAGAAAAAAGGATGCAACGAATTTTGTAAGGGTTTAATAAATACCAAACCAAAACAGAATAAAGTTTGAGTTTTCACCTATTACCGATTACTTATTACCCAAGCCAAACCATTTTCTACTTAATTTAATTTATTTACTTCCCTATGACTGCACAACTATTAGCTAATAAGTTCATCGGTTTAGATTTACAAAAATTGCCCCAGCACGTTGCTGTCATTATGGATGGTAATGGTCGTTGGGCAAAACAAAGGGGACTACCCAGAATTGAAGGACATCGCCAAGGGGCAAATACCTTGAAAGCAATCCTCCGTACCTGCAACGATTGTGGCATTAATACCCTAACTGCTTATGCTTTTTCGACAGAAAACTGGGGTCGTCCGATGACAGAGGTGAGTTTTTTGATGACCTTATTTGAAAAACTATTGCGGAAAGAGTTAGCAGAAATGCACCAAGAAGAGGTTTGTATCCGTTTTATTGGAGATTTAGACCCTCTACCGAAGACTTTGCAAAGAGAGATCGACCGAGCGATGGATGTTACTAAAAATAATACGGGGGTCAACTTTAATGTGGCGATTAATTATGGTGGTCGTTTAGAAATTCTTAAAGCCTGTAAAGCGATCGCAAATCGAGTAGCTCAAGGAAATTTAGCTCTTGAAGCAATTAACGAAGCAACTATTTCTGACTATCTGGATACCTCTGCTAGTCCCGACCCCGATCTTTTAATTCGTACCAGTGGAGAAATGCGTTTAAGCAACTTTTTATTGTGGCAAATGGCTTATGCAGAAATTTATGTTACTGATACTTTTTGGCCCGATTTTGATTCTTCGGAGTTTTTAAAAGCAATCTCTGATTTTCAAAAACGCGATCGCAGATTTGGAAAATTAACCACAAATTAACCAAATTTCCAAAGGAGTGGGCGATGCACTTTCTATCTGGCTCACCCTCTGGAAGTTTCGATATTTCCCAAACAAAGTTTAGCTCAGTTGTTGAACTTGCTCTGCATTATCCAACAATATTTGAGGGTTAGCTTGTTCGGTGGATACTATATTAGTAATCCCCTGAGCTTGAATAGTGACTTGGGGATTTATCAACATATTTCGCCCAGATACGGCATTTGCTGCGTTTTCGTCCCATATTTTAGCTAATTTTAAACGAATATTTTGAAATTCTTCCATATTTTCAAAGTTAATGAGAGTAAAATAGCGTTTAATTCCCATAGTGTCTACTTCCATTGCATAGACATCAAATTTTAATTGAGGACTTCGAGGAAATTTTACTAAGTTACCAGTGAGGGTATTTTCCCGATCGTGCCATGAAGCGATCGCATCTAAAACTGCTAAAGGTTTTTCCACAGTGGTATCTAACTGTAAATGGGTAGGCTGTTGAGGGCGTTGCTGAATTTGATAAGCAAGTTTAACAATATCCCCACGATACAAACCCTCGGTATATTCTGTAGCTTTGACATAAATAGGAATTACACTATCTCGATACTCTACTACTAAAATTTTTCCCTCTGCACCAATAGCATGAACTTTACCAATAAAACTGGTTTGCTCTTTTAACTCAGCAGGAATACCAGCTTGTCTTTCGTATGGCGCAAAACCCTCTGGTTGCATCCAAGGTTCGACAATTTGAATCGAACTAACTGCAATATGTTTTTGTGGACTGGGATTTTCGATAATATTTCCTTGAATACATACGCGATCGTGACGGTTAAGCTGATTGAGAGTATCAATAGTATTTTGCTCGTTAGCAAGCAAGGAGAATTCGCGATGGCTAAAAAAGTTATTGGGTTCACGTACAGACATGACATACATTGCCGATTCTGCTGCTGCACCATGAATTCTGCCAATTAGTCCTGTAGTTTCTAATTCTTGAGATAATTGCGCCAGTTGCAAACCTTCGTAGGCTTCTGGATGATAATTACAGGTGCTATTAGTAGTGCTAAAAACTTTGGGAACGATCGCTATAGTAAGAGTTAAGCAGATTAGTAAAGAATATAAGTATTTTTTTGCCATCAGTAAATTTGAACTAAGTAAAATCATGCAATTTAAGATATACTACTCCCAAAAATATTCATTTAACTGCTATTAGTAATCTTCTTTAAACAAAGGTTATTCCCTGTATATTCAAGGTATGCAATCTCTCCTCTCAAGAGCCTGCTTATCTTTATGCCTATTTCAATTGTATTTAATTCTGCATTTATTTAACGTATCAAACCTACCCAGTATTAGTAAGCGTCAACTTCGTTAAATTTACTGATGACAGAAGTTTCATAACGGAAGCAGACTATGAATCATATCATTGTGGAACACAAATTATCTTCGGTTACTTTTTCTACTATTGAGGAACAAAAAACAAAGACGGAATTAGCCCCACATCCTTCGGTCAATTCCAAAGGCAAACGTTTATTAGACATTTTAGGAGCTATTATTGGATTAATAATTACAGGTATTTTATTTATTCCTATTGCGATCGCAATTAAACTAGATAATCCTGGTTCGATTCTCTTTAGTCAAAATCGTTGTGGTTATCAAGGTAGAACCTTTCGGATTTGGAAATTTCGCTCAATGGTTACGAATGCTAGCGAATTACAACATTTAGTAGAAAATAGAGTCCAAGGTCCTCTGTTTAAAAATGAAAATGACCCACGCATTACCAGAGTAGGCAGCTTTTTCAGAAAAACGAGCCTGGATGAATTGCCCCAATTTTGGAATGTTTTAAAAGGAGAAATGAGTCTTGTAGGTACCAGACCCCCTACTTGCGATGAAGTTGCTACCTACAAAGCTGAATACTTTCAAAGATTAGAAGTTAAACCAGGTTTAACAGGAGAATGGCAAGTAAATGGTCGCTCTAAAATTGAAGATTTTGCCAAAGTTTTACACTTGGATTTGCAATATCAAAAAAAATGGAGTTTGCTTTATGATATGAAGTTAATTCTCAAAACAATTAGCATTATCTTTAATAGTAAAAGCGGAGCTTGTTAAACTTCGTCTGGTTCGAGTAAGATTGTCTCAAAGTATGTAATAGGCAATAGGCAAACCGATCAATCTCAAATTTGCTAGTCATTCATGGGGAGATATAAAAGGTTTTTAAGGTTTATTTTTTATCTGATAAATGCTCACCTGCTTTAATCATATATTCTTGAATTGTAGCGTTTAAAACAACAGCAAAACCCACTAAATCTTCAATGACATCAAAAGCTTGTTTGCCAATAAAAATATCGCCAACAACTAACATCCCCACATCAAAAGCTTGACCAATTCACAATTAAACACGGTTTTTTGGCTCGGTAAAACACACTTGGTATCTATTAGCTTTAATATCAATGGAAACCTTGTCAATTATGGCTTTTACTTGACTTTCGGAAAATACAGGGAATTTCCCAGATTTTGCCCAGAAAATTAATCAATCAAGATAAAAATGTGTTAGTCTATTAGAGTAAATAAGGCTTTAGAATGGAAACTAAAACGTTTAGAAGCTTTACAGAATACGGGATGTAGCGCAGCTTGGTAGCGCGCCTGCTTTGGGAGCAGGATGTCGCAGGTTCAAATCCTGTCATCCCGATTTTATCTAAAACCTTTGCCACTGCTCCAAAGTAGGCTCACTAACAATTTGTTTTATTAACATGAGACAAATTGGGATTTATTTCTATTCCCCAATCATTCCCCAATTAAGTAGAGAAAAACAGGGTAATTCAGTAGGTTTACTTAAACTTGATTTAAAATTATCTTTTCCGTAAAGTAAAAAAAGACCAGGGATTGTACAATACCTAGTTCACGTCGTCAAATCCAAGATTTACCCTGATTTATGGCTCTAAATCAGATACTCTTGTTTCTAAATCTTCGAGTCTACCTTCACGATTATCAACACTGTATTGCTCTGCATACTCATCCAAATCATAAGAAGTCAGACAGTCATAGGGAATATCAGTTTTAACATCCTCAATCATCATCTCAAGCTTGTTACACATATTTCCAAACTTGTTATCAGTCGCCGTAGTTCTCTCAAGTATTAAAGTCATCAGATTATCAATTTGCTTTTCTAACTGTGAGATTCTTTGCTCTAAAATGCTTATGAATTTACTCCTATTATTGAATGTTGTTTTGACTATTAACTCTTTCTGAAACTTAGGAATAGGAACGGCTTTAAGTTGGTTTAGGGTTTAGGGGTAGGCTGGCTTGGGCGATCGCTGTTTCCAATCTTTCCTTTTTTGCTTGTAGTTTGGCTCTGGTAGATGTGCGATCTCGCGGAGCGAGGCACTGCGTGATCGCTGATTACATCACCTACATTAATTCTCTGATCTTCAGTTACTTTGAGTTCGTCTAATTATCTGTTCTAGTCTATGGGGTGAGGTTATGGGTGCGTCACCGAAGGTGCAGCGAAGCGTTCTCTGAGTCAGAGTGCGATCGCCCGTCTAATATAGTTTAACTACAGGTAAACCTTTTTTGGGAATACTGCTAAGAAAGCTTTCCCGAATTGAATCTAATTTATAGGAGCAAATTAAATTCAATATGCCAAGCAAAACCGGTATCAAAAGTATTTTTATAGGTAGATTAATTGCTATTAAAAACAACCCTAAAATTGCTAACACCACCGTCAAATTTTGGCAAAAATCTTTAACTTTATCTATCAAAATTACCGATTGCCGACAACTAGGACAATGCTTTGTATGTCTATGCCAGCGATCGCTATTGTGGTAAGAGTTGTCAATAATAACAGGCAAATCGTCATGAATGTTGGGACTTTTCTACTTTTTGCTTCATCGAACTGAGTTGATGTTTCTTGATTTGACTCATTAAGAACAGAAATCCCCAGAGCAAACCGATGAATCCCAAAGGAAGAGAAATCACAATATACCAGCCAGATTCAGGGAAATTTCCCCGATCGGCCATAGAGTAAAACTGGTAAATAAAATTTTCCAACGTATTTTCATGGCAAAAATTCCTCTCAAGATGTTCTGCTTTAAAAAACAGAAGAAGTCAAGCTGTGAAGCAAATAAGGTAGAGCTAAATCTGGTAAGACTACCAGCTTAAGAAAGCTATTTATTTTTGTGCAATCAGTGTCGCAAACTTAGCTTGATATGGATGACCTTTTTCATCCATTCGATGAAACACTCCCAGCTCCTCGTTATACTTACAAATTTTCCACAGATGATAATAATTTTTAAGTTCATTTTCCGCAAAGGTAAAAGGAAACTCAATGGGACATGGATTATCATTTGTGGAGACAGGGGCAACAATCAAATTATATCCGCCAGGTAAGGTATGCTCTTGGATATTTTGAATCACAGAGCTAATGGAAACAGATTGTAAAAACTGAAAAACTACTGTGGAAATAATAAGATCGTAATGATTCTCGATCGATGCTGTCTGGATATCATACACCTTTGCATGAAGACCTTGACATTGCTCTTCGGCATCAATAATTTCCTGAAGCTTGCCAATAGCTGCTTCAGATTTATCAAGAGCTGTCACATTAAAACCACTCGTTTGAAGCAATATACTGTTGCGCCCCCGACCACATCCCAAATCTAACGCATCCCCTGACTGAATATATTTCAAAATATGAAGCACCTCTGAATGCGGAGCTGAAAGGTGATACTTCTTTTGATAATAATGCTCGGCAAGACAATAGAATTCCAGAAAACAGCGCAAATTATCTCCTAGAGGTTTGACCTTATGCCAAGCTTGAGGCTCAATAAAGGGTGGCGAATTTTCTGTTGAGCAGATATCCGTAGATTGTACGTTCCCATTTTCATCCAAAGCATAATACTTCAACTCTCCCTCTAGAATCGTCAATTTTGCCCAGGTTCCCTGCTTTGTATGATGTTTTTCCTGAAAAGATCGTGGCAAAGTATCTTTGGTCCAAATAGGTAATGTTTGGTATTTAACCAACTTGCTATCCATCATCTCTTTTTTTGGTTTTTATAAACTCTGTTTCTTAATTAAAGTAACAAGTAACAGGTAACAAGCCAATACTTCTCGTTTAAGCTATTGACAGATTTAATGTAACGAGAGTTTTTCTGGTTTTTGAACCACGATCGCAATTATTTTGACTTTTCAGACATCCTCTTAGATACCCATGCTGAAAAGCTCGAATCGGAATTTCTCACATTTGAATGATGTATTTGGCAACAATATTGACTCGTCAGATAATTTAACCAAATTACAGAATCAGTTCGCTAACGGAACACTGCGCCCTGAAGTTAAGTTTGTTTCCTCTGAAGTATTAACCGATGACGATGGCAATATTCGCGATGCTGCCTTTGACCAAGACAGTCAAACTATTCTACTTTCTGAAGATTTAGATGCAGCAGGTATTGAAAGTAGTATTGGGCAGGAGATTGGACATTGGTGGGATGTGCAGTTGAACAGCACAGAAGACACTACTACCTCAGATGGTAAACCCTTTATATTATCTAAGCTTGAGTGTTGAAAATGGTTGGCAAAGAAGAGCGATCGCTTATGGGAATCGAGCGTTCGAGTAGAGCTACACCAATCTGTTGCTCGAGTGCTTGCCAATACTGCCTAGCAAACCAGCGCAGGAGCAATTCTAGCAAAGCGGCAAATTTAAGCCCTCGTTTCAAGCGACGCGACTCCTTCCACGCCGAGTAAAACCGAGCGATTTTCCAACCACGCTGCTGAAAAAAATCTAGTCCCTGTTCGGGATTAAATAAAAATACACTGGTATTATTATTATTAGAAAAATATTGATGAAATAGTCGCTCTCGCCATTGTAGAGGAATTTGGGCTCTGCCAAAAGCGGAAATTAATTCAAAGAGCCACCAACGAAAATTAGGTTGTCTTCGTAAATCTTCGGCGAGTAAGCTCACTTGCTCTTCTGATAAGTAAGACAATAACCCTTCGGTAATCACTAAAACTTCACCTGCGGTAGCACTTATTTCGGCAAAGAGAACCTTTCTCAATTCTAGGTTAGCCAAATCTAAGCGTACCCTTTTGAGCTGGCAAAGAGGTTTTAGCTTTTGTAATTGAGTTTCTTTATAGAGCAAAATATCTGGAAGATCGACTTCAATCCATTGCAGAGAGGGAGGGAGAGACAGACGATAGGGACGAGTATCCAATCCAGCACCAAGATTGACGACCGTATCGATTGGTTGCGATCTTATCAGTTGCTCGAGGGTGCGATCTATAAGATAAGTACGGGTAGCAACGATATTCGCTGCTTGTGTTTTCGCCCCAAGCATTTCCGCTAAAATCAGACCCTTGCCACCAGCTAACAAACGCGCCCAGGAATCGCGAAAAAGTGCGTCGGGACGTTCGGATTCGAGGGCACGATACATTGCAACTAAGTAAGCAGTTTCCGAAATTTTGTTCATAATCAAAATTCTAGTTCAATTAGCTGTGAAAAATAAGCATTAAGTTCCTATTCAACAATGGACAATTATCTCGCACTATTCAACAATTGAAACCTTGTTATGCTTATTTATCTTATTTTTGGTATATTCTTACGCCCAATAATGAATGGCATTAATTTAGCCATATTTCTGGCATCATCAATTCCTCTATGATGTGTACCATCTATATACAAGCCAACCATTTTTAGTGCTTTAGCCATACCATATTGCTTTTTAGTTCCTAATGCTAAAGAAAATTGTTTTTTGATGTTTACGTGTTCATTTCCCATAGGATAGGGGATTTTATGATACTTTGCATCTCGTTCAAGTTGGTTTTTATCGTAGTCGCCCCAAGAACAAAAAATGGAATTTTTAGATTTTTCAAACCAACATTTAAAGGTTTCTACTGCTTGTGAAAATGTGGGTGCGTCCTCAAGGTCTGCTTGTTTAATCGTAGTCAACTCCGTGCAAAAAGCGGTCAGTCTTGGATGTCTTACGGGTTTAATAAAAATTGTAAAGTCGTCGATTATCTTTAATCCTACGGCTTCTACAATAACAGCACCAATTTCAATGGTTTCCATTTCCTTTTGCGGGATAGAAAATTTATCGCAGCAAGTAGCTTCCAAATCAACTATCAAATAATGATCGTAATTAAATAATCCGATATTCATATTTTATCTATTTATTTACGCATAACTATTATATTTATATTTTGGTGAAAGCGATCTCGCATCTTGGGTCGGAAGGCGGTCGCTTTTGTTATGCTTACTATCTCACACTGAGTAAGTATTAAATACACATTAAGTGTAAACTATAGTGTGTTGGAGTTGATTTGAGGGACACTGTAAAGAGGTGTACCAGTTCATGCTTTTAATCATGTCTGCTCAAGAAAATAAAATGACCCGAATTAATATCACCATTCCAGAAGGACTATTGGAAGAGTTCAAAAAGTATTGTGAAATAGAATGTAGACCTGTCAGCGCACAAATCCAATACTTAATCAAGCAAGCGTTAAAAGAACAAAATAACTTCAAAGAAGAGGCGATGAGTAAAGACTAATTTAGACAGTCATCACTACTCCTACATTTTGGAGGAATTCAAGTTTTTGGGCAGTGTAATAACTTGAGGAGTACTAATTTATCATGCTTAAAAAATCAATATTAGTAACATTACCTGAATCATTACTCGTTTAGCAACGCCCTTTTTTTTAAATCATTGGGACTGACTTATAGATATTTAGATATTTTTGTCCTAATATCTGTAAAAATTCCGCAACAGGGTTTATGTGTCGTGTTTACTTTTCCCAATGCAAAGCGGGCTGTAAAATTAGTTTGAAGATTTTAGTAATTTTTTAGTATATCATTAACGCGATTGGGCAAAGCCTGTCGTCTGTGCGATCGCTAAAGACAACTAACTTCAGTAGCTAATCTACTCTCATACTAATTTTATGGATATACGTACTGTTCCCACTACTCCGTTCTCAGATCAAAAACCAGGTACATCGGGATTGCGTAAGGCGGTAACAGTTTTTCAGCAACCCAATTACTTAGAAAATTTTGTCCAGTCTATTTTTGGTAGTTTGGAAGGCTCTCAGGGTGCAACTATTGTCTTGGGTGGAGATGGACGTTATTACAACCGTCAGGCAATTCAAATTATCTTAAAAATGGCTGCTGCCAACGATATCGGGAAAGTTTTGGTAGGCAAAGGGGGTATCATGTCTACTCCTGCTGCTTCTGCCATTATTCGTCAATATAAGGCTTTTGGTGGTATTGTGCTTTCTGCGAGTCACAACCCAGGAGGCAAAGATGGAGACTTTGGTATTAAATACAATATTACCAATGGAGGTCCTGCACCAGAAAAAATTACTGAAGCAATCTTTGAACGTTCTAAGGTGATTGAGAGTTATAAAATTTTTGATGCTGAGGATGTTAATTTAGATAAGCTTTCGGTGTTGCGTATTGGTGAGATGGCAGTAGAGGTAATCGATCCTGTTGAACCCTATGCCAAACTGATGGAATCTTTGTTTGATTTTGCCAGTATTCGTAAGTTATTACAGGGTGATTTCAAAATGTGCATGGATTCGATGCACGCAGTTACAGGTACTTATGCCAAGGAAATCTTTGAAAAGCGTTTAGGTGCTGGTTCAGGAACAGTAATGAATGGGACACCCCTAGAAGATTTTGGCGGAGGACACCCAGACCCCAACTTAGTGTATGCTCATGATTTGGTAGATATTTTATTTGGCGAGAATGCCCCTGATTTTGGTGCTGCTTCTGATGGAGACGGCGATCGCAATATGATTTTGGGGAATAATTTCTTTGTGACTCCCAGTGATAGTTTAGCAGTGTTAACTGCCAATGCAACTCTAGTTCCTGGTTATAAAGATGGTTTATTTGGAGTAGCGCGATCTATGCCTACCAGTGCAGCAGCCGATAGAGTAGCTGAGAAATTAGGCATCGATTGTTACGAAACTCCTACTGGTTGGAAATTCTTTGGTAACTTATTAGATGCAGACAAGGCTACTTTGTGTGGAGAGGAAAGCTTTGGTACAGGTTCAAACCATGTTAGAGAAAAAGATGGTTTATGGGCGGTTTTATTCTGGTTGAATATCTTAGCGGAAACAGGCAAATCTGTAGAAGACATTGTTACCGAACACTGGCAAATCTATGGTAGAAACTTTTATTCTCGTCATGACTACGAAGCAGTAGCCAAAGAACCCGCAATGAAATTAATGGATCGTTTACGGGGTATGGTAAAAGATTTACCTGGTAAACAGTTTGGTGGCTACACAGTAGACTATGCAGACGATTTTAGCTACACCGATCCTGTAGATGGAAGTGTCAGCAACAAGCAAGGGGTTCGTATCGGCTTTACTGATGGTTCGCGGATTGTGTTCCGTCTTTCTGGTACTGGTACGAAAGGTGCAACTTTACGGGTATATCTGGAAAGTTATGAACCTGATGCGGGTAAACACAATGTAGATACTCAAGAAGCTTTGAAACCGTTGATCGACCTGGCGGAAGAGATAGCACAAATCTATCAATATACTCAAAGAAAAGAGCCTACTGTTATTACTTAAATATTGCTTAGACTCCTATGGTAGCAAGGTGGGCATTACCCACCCTACCAATTTTTTGGGAAATTCAAAATTAAATATACCTTGACTTTAAAATAATTATGCCTCAAAGCGATCGGTTTTCAGTGGATATTTTGCGATCGCCATAGGAGATATTTTTTCCGTAATTGTCTTCAATTTTGAGTCTTTAGCGAGCCAAATCACTCCACATAGAAGCCTGGTGAGGAGTAACTAATTCTGTAATTACAGTAGTACTGTCAGCTTGGGCTAAAAACACGCGAGAAGCTGTATAGCCAACCACAAACATCGAAAAAGTTGCTAGAGTAATTCCCAAAGCACGATTGAGAGTAGATACCTGAGTAGAGTTATTAAGATGCATAAGACATACCTTACTTCCAGTTGCCTCTTAATTTTCTCAGGTAAAACAGTAACATTAGCTACAGTTTAATAAAAAGTTACTCAATCTAAAGGCTGGTTAAAATCGGATGAAGAGATAAGCTGTTCGGTTAAAGAAAATGGTAAGTCTAGGTTATGAGAAGTTATTCCGTGACCAATACCAGTAACCAAACCAATAACAGCAGGAATCACCAGTGACGCTAGATTATTCATGAAATACTTATTAATATTAATTTTTCTTCTGTTCTTTAATTATTTCATCTATTTTCACAGGGTTTCTGTAACAAAATTAACTTTTTTTCTCTTCAATTTAGGTAGTTTGCCAATCAAGAAAAACGAAATTTTAGGGGGTTAATTTGCTACTTAGTCGTTTGACAAAAGTGTTATTTGAAGTATTCTTGCTTCATGTTTTCATATTGTATACTACAATACTTTTTGCCTTTCTCCAGCACTAAAACTATCATCTCATTTTTGATTTTTCATTAGCAGAGATAGCAGTAACTTGTAAAGTATGTTTCTCTGTTTCCTGGTTCACGGCATTTTTGCAATATTGTGCAATAGTAGCCAAGTAGCCAAGTAGACAAGTAGACAAGTTGAGATTTTTGAAGTTTTTTCAATATTTTATGTACTTTTTAATGTACTAAATATTTGAATGTAGCCCATAAAGTTCGGCTTTTTAACCTAATTGAGTATTGTCTCTTAAACAGGATTTAAACTACTTAAAGTCCATTTAAATTTTGTATCTTATTATTAAATCGACTCCCGAAAAGTTATTAGAGAAGTATCGAAATTGAGTAGCTAGTAAATTACTAGCATAATATCAAATTAGTAGTAAGTAGACTGTATATGAAGAACATTGTGATTATCGATGCTAAATCTCTAAAGATGTCGCTAAAAATATCCTTGATTCAGACTAGATTAAAAGTTACTTGTGCAAGAACACCAGAAAGTAACACTAGAAGACAAGGATTGAAATTTACATATTCTACAGTAGAAAGTTTTTGGCTTTCCTCATTTTGTAGCAATTTTGTTCTCCCCAATACACAAAACTACTTCAAGAAAAGATTTGCTCTAGTTCAAGGATGGTCAGAGAAGACGGGGCTTCCTCTGACTTCGTGAAATTAGAATCAGTAAGCCATCCTGATTAATTGATTAATTATAGGTTTAGCCTAAAGTAATACTGTGGACAGCCAGAAACCTGGGGCGTACGCAATATAAAAGGTAGTCGAGAAATCAGCTCTGATTTTTCCAATTAATTAATAGTCATAGTGTAGTGGCAACTTACACTGGCAATCTCTGTGCAGTAGTTTGTTAATAAGCTGGCGATTAACGCCATCATTAAGTTATTTCGGGCTTTTTTGTTTAAAACAGAAAGATCGACACTGATTTGACCAAAAATCTCTGGTGTAAGCAATCTAATCAACATCACTTGTGCCTAAATAAAGCAAATTTTTGAGATTTACGGCATTAAACCCAAATTTTACCCACACACAGAGTATCAAGTTTATGTCAAAAAATCATCGTTTATCAATGTTGACTCCTCTTGCTAACTGGCTATCAGGAGACAACTTTCGTCGCTCAATGGCTTTTATTTTGCCAATTTCTTTAGGAATCATTGTCTGGTTTTTGCCACCCCCTGAAGGAGTAACATTGCAAGCATGGCACTTGTTAGCAATTTTTTTAGGGACGATAGTAGCTTTTGTGATTAAACCTATCCCTCAAGGAGCAGTGGCAATTGTTGCCCTTGTGGTGACTGTGTTATCTGATACTTTAACTATTCAAGAAGGATTAAGCGGTTTTAGTAATACTACCTCTTGGTTAACCTGTAGTTCTTTTGTAATTGCCAGAGCCGTTATTAAAACTGGTTTAGCAAAACGTATTGCCTATACTTTTATGCGAATGTTAGGCAAAAATACTTTATTTCTGGGCTATGGCTTAGTCGCTACTGACTTTATATTATCTCCCGCAATGCCTAGTGGTAATGCCAGAGCAGCAGGAGTAATTTTCCCCTTGGTAAAATCTCTAGCCACTGCTTACAAAAGTGAATCTTACGATGGTACAGAGCGTAAAATAGGCAGTTACCTGATGACAATTGGTTATCAGGCTACTCAAATTTCCACCGCCATGTTTTTAACGGCGATGGTAGCTAATCCTTTAATGGCACAGTTAGCAGGAGAAATTGGTGTTAATCTTGATTGGGGTACTTGGGCTTTAGCTGCAATAGTTCCAGGTATTATTAGTTTAATAGCCATGCCTTTAATTATTTATCGCTTCTATCCCCCAGAAATTGAGGCTACTCCCGAAGCTCCCCAATTAGCTAAAGAAGAGTTAATCAAAATGGGGAAAGTCAAGTTCAAAGAATGGTTGATGTTTGCCACCATTATGCTTTTATTGTTTCTTTGGTGTTTTGGTAAACAATTAGGAGAAATTAGCTCTGCGACAACTG
The DNA here is from genome assembly GCF_900659865.1 of Hyella patelloides LEGE 07179. Classification (GTDB taxonomy): domain Bacteria; phylum Cyanobacteriota; class Cyanobacteriia; order Cyanobacteriales; family Xenococcaceae; genus Hyella; species Hyella patelloides. The sequence continues at coordinate 8,964 of NZ_LR213814.1, read as the reverse complement.
CTTTATTAGGGGTAGCTTTACTCTTGCTGACAGGAGTTTTAACTTGGAATGATGTTATCGAAGATAGCAAAACCTGGAATATTTTTATCTGGTTTTCTACCCTGTTAATGATGGCTACTTTTTTAGATCGTTTAGGCTTTATTCCTTGGTTGAGTGCTGAATTAGGAAATATGGTCAACAATTTATCTTGGCAATGGGCTTTTCTGTTTTTGGGAGTTGCTTATTTTTACGGCAATTACTTTTTTGCTAGTAAAGCTGCTCGTGCAGGAGCGATGTATCCTGCTTTTTTAGCTGTGGCAATATCTGTAGGTACTCCTCCTATGTACGCAGCCCTATCTTTAGCCTTTTTGGTTAATCTATCTGGTTGCTTAAGCCACTATGCCACTTCAGAAGCTCCTGTTTACTATGGTGCGGGTTATATTGATGCTGGTACTTGGTGTAAGCTAGGAATTATTTTAAGCATCGCCTATTTGTTTATTTGGCTGATAATTGGAGGCTTTTGGTGGCAGTTTTTGGGTTTAATTTGATATTTATCGCTTGTTGCTGAATATTATTTTTTTAAGGGACGCTTCGTCGAAGCGTCCCTCTTGTTTAAGGATTTTCAAAAGAGACAAAATCATAACCAGTACCAGAATTATTTCCAGGTTGTATCTTAACCATAGTACCTTTCATATTACGATCGCCAGAGGGCAGAAAATTAATTTTTTCGGTTGCACCTTCGGCTGTAAATTGACGATTAGCTAATGTCTCTTGTAATTGATCGCGACTAGAACCGACACTCAAACCAGTAAAGATAGTTGTGGCAGCATCATAAGCCATGGCACTACGCCAATTAACAGAACCTCCCCATAAAGCTTCTGCTCCTTTGAGAAAAGAACTATGGTTTTTT
>NZ_LR213814.1:0-7960 GCF_900659865.1 Hyella patelloides LEGE 07179 | reverse complement strand
TTACTTGGGCAATCTGAATTGCTTTATTGATTTTTTTGACAGAAGGCGCAATTAACAAAGCCTCTGCACCATCACTAATGGCTCTCGATACAATGCTCGAAGGTAAAAAATCTGGTGCGGAAAAATCGCACTGTGTAGGTAGTACCTTTCCGCCTAAATTGTAAATCGACCACGTGAATTCTTCTTTAAAAGATTGACTCACTTCCGATTGAGAATCGACACAAAGAGCAATCTTAGTTTTATGGGCAGTACCTACCACATACTTAGCAAGAGTATTGGCTAAGGCTCTGGTGTTGGGAGTAGTACGAAAAATGTAAGTACCCATGGTAGGGATTACATCCGCAGAGCTAGTGGGGGTAATCATGACTAGCCCTTTTTCCTGATATATCGATGCAGCAGCGATCGATACGTTACTATCATTGTGTCCTATCACTGCCAAAATGTTCCTGTCTTTAACAAAGCTTTTGGCTACTTGCTCTGCTAATTCAGGATTGTTATCATCGTTGGCAATTTCTATAGTTACCAAATTGCCATTGATCCCACCAGCCTGATTGACTTCATTTTGTGCTTGAGCTACACCCCGCAAAATTTCTTTTGCGACACCCAAATTACCCCCAATAGGAACACTTATACCGATTCTGTAGGTATCCTCACTGGCAACAGCTATTGCATTATTGCGATAAATTAAAGCTTCGGGATCGTTACGATTTTGTGTCAAAGACGCAGCAAACCCTTCCGTAGCAGTCTCATAATTACCATCAGCAAATGCCTTAACAGCAGCTTTTTTTTCAACATTGCTGTTGGCTGTAATTAAAATTTTATCGCCTAAGCTAATTCTTTCTTTTATTTTTCTGTTTTCAGCTACTATGGGGCTTATACTTTCACCTTTGCCCTCATTTAACAAATAAACTATAGGTCCAATTAAAGCCAAAACAAATAGGTATAATAAAAGTAAAAAGTTTTTTTTGCTGACGTTTATTCGTTTGTTAGTCATAGAAAACAGAATCTAATCAAGGCACTCGGTAAAAATCTCAATGTAATTTTTAGTTACAACAAATAAGATATTTTTGTTATTTTCATAAGACCAGTTATGCTTTTTATAGCAAACAATAAAATCTGATTCTTACAATAACTAATAACTTGGTTATTGAACTAACATTACTTTTCGTAAAAACAAATACATCATGAGTTAAGGGTTAAGAATATATTTTGATACACTCAATTCTAATCTCAATTAGTATTTATTCTTTTAAACTAGTTAAGCTGTTTGTTTAATGTATTATTGATTGGAGTTGTAGAGCAACCGTAATTTTTCTGAACTTTACGCTTGCAAAATACTTGACTCTTACGTGAATATACTCACAAAGGAGTCACCGAATCAGAGTCAGAGCTGGTTATAGTCGTCCCAACCATTCAATAATTAAGTCTATTTACTTAAGCTGAGAATTTCCAGCTAATAGAACTAACTAGAGAGTCAGACTTTAAAGAACTAATAATTGCTTCTAAGCATTCTGGTTCATAATGATTATCATGAGCTAAAAAATCAGCTTTGATTTCGACCATTTCTGGTTGCTGAGATTGCCTTTTTCTAAGTATATTTGTACTATCTAGCTGTTTTAATCGCCATTCTTGTTCTTTTAACGACCGAAGCAATACGGTTAATACTTTGGTTTCATTGTCAGAAGAACAAGTTATGTGACAACGATAGTGAGCTTGGTGATTGGAAGCAACTGCTAAGGGAAATTCACCATAGGTATTTTTTTCACCATTAAATAACTCTGATGAAGCAAAAGCCTCTGCTTCTTCTTCTGCTTCTTCTTCTTTTAGGTCTAAAACGTCTTGTTCTGATGGATTATCCCAAGAAGTAGTAGCCGTAGTTCGATAATCGAAGCTTTCTTCTTGATTTTTGAAAGCTTCTACTAAGGGTCGTAGTAGCAAGTGTGCGCTAACCACCGCAAAAGTACCCAAGTAAGCTTGTACGAGATATCCTGAACCTACTAATGTCCCTATTGCTGCTGCACACCATAAAGTAGCTGCGGTATTTGTTCCCTTAACACTTGCGCCTTCTCTGAGAATGACACCACCTCCTAAGAAACCAACACCAGAGACAATTTGAGCAGATATACGAGTGGGACTAGCATCTCCAGGAGTCATAATCGATAGCATGACAAACATTGCTGCTCCCACAGTTACTAAAACATTAGTTTTCAGAATGGCTCTAGTTCTCAGCCATTGTCTCTCAATACCGATTCCCACTCCTAAAAAGAAACTTACGAATAAACGAACCGCAAAATCCATCCATGACATTATCTTTAATCTCCGATAACTTTAAATAAATAATGAATACTATAGTTTTATATAGTTTTAACTAATTAATATACAAATTAAACTTTTAATTTGGATTGTGACTCAGACAGCCTGTTAATTCAAGCAGACGAAGTTTAATGAAAAGTTAAGATTTCTTAACTTTTGGTCTAAGTTCCACAAATTATGGTTGAGTATCAGGAAAAAGATTTACGCGCAACCTTAATAACTAGCTTGATATTTCCATGATGGTGAAACCCCCTATATCCAAAGATTGCGATCGATCAAACTAGAACAAGCGATCGCTATTAGCTAAAACTACAGCAAATCTGCATAAATAGTAAAAAAGAATCTGCTTTCTGGTCGATACAGCATATAACTTGTGTAATTAATAAATTTATATTATTGGCGATCTGTATTTAAGATACAATACGTTAGAACTATTAGAGACTTGATACTTTAGAAAAACAATTTATAATCTTTGGACAAAGCAGCAGCGATCTCTTGTTAACAGTCAACTAAAGCATGGTTCATATCAAGCGCGTAGAATTAACTCATTTTAAGTCTTTCGGTGGTTCGACAAAAATCCCCATTTTACCTGGTTTTACTGTAGTATCAGGGCCTAATGGTTCGGGAAAGTCAAATATCTTAGATGCGCTGCTATTTTGTCTCGGTTTAGCTAGTTCTAAAGGAATGCGTGCGGAGCGACTCCCCGATCTTGTCAATCATAAACAGAATACCAATGGCAAAGCAGCAGAAACTATTGTCTCTGTTACTTTCGATCTCGATGGTTGGGATGGTTTTAGTGACGTAGAAAGAGTAGAGAATTTAGAGAGAGCAGTCCTAAAGGATACCGCTTCCCTAAAGGACTCGCTTCGCATCGTGCGACACGAAGTTAGTCCTTTAGGGCATAAGGGAGCGGAGGAAGCAGAGAAAGATAGAGAAGACAATGAAGACAATGAAGAAGAACAACAACCCACAACTAACCACCCACAACTAACTAAATTAAAAGAATGGACTGTTACTAGAAGGTTGCGAGTCAGTAAGAAGGGTAGTTATTCTTCGACGTTTTATCTTAATGGAGAAGTCTGTAGTGCTACAGAAATTCACGAACAGTTAGAACAATTACGCATTTATCCTGAAGGCTATAATGTAGTACTGCAAGGGGATGTTACTCGCATTATTAATATGAATTCCCGTGAAAGAAGGGAAATTATTGATGAATTAGCAGGAGTAGCAGCTTTTGATCGCAAAATTGAGCAAACTAGAAAGACTTTAGAGAAAGTTAAAGAGAGAGAAGAACACTGTCATATCATCGAACAAGAATTAATTGGTACACGCGATCGCCTGGCTGCGGATCGAGTTAAAGCAGAAAAATATCGCAAGCTAAAGCAACAGGTACAAGAAAAGAAACAGCAAGAGATTGTTTTATTCTGGCGTAGTTTAGTGCAACAAAAGGAAGAGTTGCACGCAGCTATTACTAAAGATAATGAAGAGATTGCTAGTTTAACCAAAGAGTTAGCAAACCTCAGTCAAGAAATTGAATCCCATAGTAATCAATTAGCGGAATTAAATTCTCGCGTCAGAGCATTAGGAGAAGATGAACAATTATCAGTTGCTTCTGAATTGGCTACTCAAAAAGCTAAACGAAATCAATTGCAACAGCGGCAAACTGAATTACAATCGACAGTAAAGCAAAAAGAATTATTATTCGCTAAAACGCAAGAGAATCTTCAGCAATATCAAAGAGAATTAGAAGATTTAACCGATGTTAAAAACAAGTTAGATAGAGAGACAATTCCCCAGTCATCCCAACAATATAATCAAGCCAAAAATCTCTTAAAAGAAAGAAGAGAAATTGCTGATACCATTGCAGCAGCTAGTGAAGCTTGGGTACAAGAACAAGCAAATTTAACTAGAGAAATTTCTACTCTACAAAATAAGCTTAATCCTCAGCGTACCGAACAGGCTACTATTACAGAAAGATTAGCTCAAACAGAAAGCAAAATAACAGAAGAAACCACTACTTTAGAAGCAGTGGGAAATTTATTACAAGAAAAGAACCATAAGCTACAATCTTTAACTAATGAAGTAACAGTAGCTCAAGACAATATACAGTCTTTAGCCGAGCAATTTTCTAATACAGAAAGCGATCGCGATTTGCAAAGAGAAACCCAACAAAGACTATTATTAGAACAACGTAGTAAACAAAGAGAATTAGATAAGTTAGAAGCTACTAAACAAGCACAACAAGAGGCTCAAGGTACTTACGCTAGTAAAGTAATTCTTAATGCTAATTTAGCTGGAGTACACGGTTTAGTAGTGCAGTTAGGGAAGGTTGAACCCCAATATCATTTAGCATTAGAAACCGCAGCAGGGGGCAGACTAGGATACATTGTAGTCGAAAATGATGGAGTAGGCGCACAGGGTATTGAACTACTAAAACAACAAAGAGCAGGAAGAGCAACCTTTTTGCCTTTAAATAAGATCAAAGCACCTCGAAAAGACAATCTGGCAACTATGCGCTTTGGTCGGGGATATATCGATTTTGCCGTTAACTTAGTTACTTGTGAAGCTCGTTATCGCGATATCTTTGGTTATGTTTTTGGTAATACAATCGTTTTTGACACTATAGACAATGCTCGCTCTCTGCTAGGAAAACAGCGTATTGTCACTTTAGAAGGAGATATCTTAGAAATTAGTGGTGCAATGTCTGGGGGAAGTAAATCTTCTCGCTCTAGCTTGCGTTTTGGCAAAGTTACTACTAACGAATCTCGCGAAGTCGCTATCTTAAAAGAAAGATTGGCAGAAATAACATCCATCCTAACCAATAATGACCAAAGAATAGCCCAGCTATCAAATCAAGTCAAGAAACTAGGCGAAAGTTTAACCGAAGCCAAACAATTTCATCGTGAGAAACAGCTACGTTTAGAACAGCTACAAACTGAAATCAAACAATTAACAGCACAACAAGAACAACTAACAAAACAACTAGCTACCCATCAGCAAGAAAAAGAAAATATTAAAAAGCGATCGCAATTTTTGAATGCGAATTTACCCGAACAAGAAACTAAATTACAACAGCTACAACAGAAACTTAATGAGTTAGAATCATCTCACGATCAAAGTGAATGGCAACAAATTCAAACTGCGATTAAAGCTCAAGAAAAAGACGTACAAGAAAAGGAAACTATATTTCGTCAAGCAGAAAATCGGCTAAAAGATACCAATAATCAGATACAAAGATTAACGGAAAAAGCCAGCGAAGCAGAGCAACAAATTAATGATTTAGGAGCAGAACAAGCAACAATTACTAATCAACAATCCGCTATTAGTAAAGAACTGCAAGAACTAGCTCATAAAATTACCACAGCCGAAACTAAATTACAACAGTTAAATCAACAACTAGGAGAAACCAAAGAAAATCGCGATCGCACAGAACTGCAACTAAAAAAATTACAAAATAAACAGCAACAAAAATCTTGGCAAAAAGAAAAACTAGAAGCTACTCAAAAAGAAAAAAATGCTAATTTAGTTAGTTTAGAATCTCAAATCAAAGAACGAGAATTAGAGTTATCTGGAAAAGATGATAATTTAGAAAACAAGATAAACCAGGAAAACAATCAAGAAACCGTAGTTCAAGACAATATAGAAGAAGAACAAAATAAAGAATCTCTCTGGAATGAACTGTATCAAAAATTATTTGATGTCCAACGAGGAGAAAAATTACCCACAATAACCCACGCCATTTTACAAGAAAAACTCGAACAGCTACAAAAACAAATTCGTAATGGCGAAAAAAGATTAGAAGCAATGGAACCAGTAAATATGCTGGCATTAGAAGAATATGAAAAAACCGAAGCCAGATTACAAGAACTTTCCGAAAAATTAAGTACCATTGCAGCAGAAAGAACCGAATTATTACTTCGTGTTGAAAAATTTACTACCCTACGTTTACGAGCCTTCAAAGAAGCTTACGATGCAGTAGATATTAACTTTCAAAAAATATTTGCCGAACTATCTGAAGGTGACGGACATCTACAATTAGAAGATGCTGAAGACCCCTTTAATGGTGGTTTAATGTTAGTAGCCCATCCCAAAGGTAAACCAGTACAAAGACTAAGCTCTATGTCTGGAGGCGAAAAATCTTTAACTGCTCTCAGCTTTATTTTTTCTCTACAAAAATATCGTCCTTCTCCCTTTTATGCCTTCGATGAAGTTGATATGTTTCTCGATGGTGCAAATGTCGAAAAACTATCTCGTATGGTCAAAAAACAGGCTCAAGGCGCACAATTTATTGTAGTTAGTCTGCGTCGCCCGATGATTGAAGCTTCAGAACGAACCATCGGTGTAACTCAAGCTAGAGGCGCACATACCCAAGTATTAGGTATTAAATTATAAAAATTATCCTTTACTTTTAATGTGGATTAAATTTAACTCTATAACATTAAAGTTTTCGGGAATTTATTTAAACAGTAAGCATCGTTAAAGGTATCTAATACCATTTCTTAAAAGTAATAAGAGACGAAGGTTTAAAGCTAGGAGTCACGCCCTTCAGGAGTCACGCCCGTCAGTGTAGACAGTAGTTTGAGTGTTTTTTCTTAATAAGAAATAATTTTCTATCTATCTAGCTATTGCGCGAGAACTGGTATAAACACAAAAACTATTTGATTTTAATGCCATAATTATGATTAATAGAAGCCAATAGTATAAGTTGGATTGGTAATTTATGGAACTAGGAGAAATAGAACAAGAGATATTTGATAAATACAAAAGAGCATTACGCTTGATTGGGGTGCGCTTCAATGAACCCGATTTAATCGAAGCTATAGAATATTGCAATTATGAGCTAGAAAGTAAATTCCAAGCTTTTATATCGTGGTATCTTTTCTTATGTAGCAAAGGAGATAAAATACACAACCCTGATAAGGTTTTGCTACAGGCATTTTGGCAAGAATGGAAACCCCGCTATTGGGAGGACAAATATCTATTAAAGGTAGAAGCTTTATCTAGATATGGTTTGCTTCAAGAAAAACTATCTCGTATTGAATTTGTTGAACAAGTTTACATAGAGATGTATGATTCTGATTATGTTCGATGTTTCTATCAAAATCGTATGGTATGGCAATTAGATATTGAGTATGGATTGAGACTAACTGATGAAGAATTGATTGCTCGGTTCAAAGAAAAAGCTTTGTAGCAAAAGACAAAATAGATAATACCATAAATTCAACTAATTAACTTTTCTCTTCACTAAACTATCCGTCTTGGCAGCCATAATAAAATCATTTTGGTGTAATCCATTAATGGTATGAGTCCACCAAGCGACGGTTACTTTGCCCCATTCAGTAGTTAACAAAGGATGATGTCCTTCTTGTTCGGCGATATCTCCGACAGCTTGAGTAAAAGCCATAGCTTTTTTAAAATTAGAAAACTTGTAAGCCTTTTGAAGATAAGATTTTTCCTCATCCTTAATTACATCCCAATCAGGAATTTGAATTTTAAAGCTATTAATCTCTTCATCGGTAGCAGGAGGTGAATTTCCACTACAAGGAACACAAGTTTTACCACGCCCTTCGGGCTGAAGTCAGGAGGATAGAGTCAGGAGTCAGGAGTTAGATAAAGCCCGAAGTTGGAGTATGCGCCTCGCCATTTT
>NZ_LR213813.1 GCF_900659865.1 Hyella patelloides LEGE 07179 | reverse complement strand
AACTCCAAAGCTAACTCTGGCTTTTTCCTAAATAGCGGGTCTTTCTTTCCCAAAGGCAATGAATTACCGTGTTGATATAACTCTATGTCTAAAGGTAGGCTTTTTTTGCCATCATAAAGCGGTGCGACCCTGGCGAGGTTTCCTCGCCCAAGGAACGCGCACCAAGACGATGAGTTGTTACTACCACATTTCCATTGTCTGTCTTGCCAATTTCACCAAGATATTGACGACCCACTCACAGCACGTAAAGTTTCCACTCTTCCTATGTCCCGAATCATCAACAATTAAACTGAATCCTCTGCTTATTCTAGTTTGGTTGCATTTGTTCATTACCTCTAAACGTCGCTCATTTATTTTGTCGGCAGACCATGTTGCTTCAGTTAAGAAGCGATGCAGCGCGGTCTTGGGGGTTTCCCCCATGAGCGACTGCATCAAGACAATGGTGTAATTTGTGATAGGTTACTTCTACTGAGTCAGAAGCCATCTGATATATGTTTTTTCGCTTACTTTCTCCTAATAATCCGACTAAATAGTGTCTAAACTCCCTTGTCTTGGTGCGCGTTCCTTGGCTGAGGAAACCTCAGCAGGTTCGCACCGCTTTTTGAGCTTTGGTTCTTAATAAATCATCAAACTTTTTACACCATCGCTTCATTGCAGGGAGGCATGGCTGCGGGAGTAGTTTCTCTCATGATTGCGATCGCTTTAAATAATAATGCTCAAGTCTCTTAACTAAAGCATTCTACCTTATTTTTAACGTCAAAATTGTTTAAGTCCCGCTAAGATAAAAATTACTGCGATCGCTAATGTTTAGATCGTTATTTCCAAGCCATTCATTGATACCAAATTTTCGATCTTGCCCTATTTGTAAATGAACAATATTTTGATAATTAATGCTGTAATTGGCACACCATTGTTTAATGTCTTCGCTATTATTATCATCGTATAAAGTAAAACAAGTAATACCAAATTTAGACATTGTTTGTCTATGAAGAGATTCAGTAGCTAATTTTGCTTCTTCAAGATTAATATAGTAAGGAATATGTGTAATGATAGAAGCAGATTCTTCAAAGTTAATAATTTTAAAATCTTGATTTTTATAATCTTGATAAGTAGTTAATACTTTGGCTGAAGTTTCTCTTTCACATAAAAGATAACTCGAATCAGTAAAACAAATAGAACTCTTTTGAAGACAATAAATTTTATCACCTGGATTAAATAAAAGACCCTTAAAAATTGCTTTTTGGGCTTGTTCTGATTCAATATCTTGTAATAACTGATAAGCTTTTGCTCTAACTATTAATTCTGGATATTTAAGACTTTCAATTAAAAAATTGATTCCCATTTCTCCATACTCTAGTACTTCAGATAATAAGTCGGCTCTTTGTTCTGCATTTGCATCTACTAAAATACTGAGAAATTCTTCCATAACTATTTAATTTAATACTTAAAAGCGTTTCATAGAGTATATTTTAAACATATATTGACTTTAAAATCAACTTGGTTTATAAAATTAAACAAAATTTAGTTATATTTTCACCAAGAAAGATAATCTTTATTGGTGAAGTTAAATTATTCAATTATCAATTGTGCAATGCCGTTTTTCAAGTAACAAAAAAAGAATATCTAATCTTCAATATTCTGCAAATTAAATTTCGGAAATTCTTCGATTTTGCAAGTATCAATATATGAGAACAAACCTTTTAAGCCCCAAATAGCGTGACCGAACCACCAACTTAATACAGGTAAGTGTCCTTTAGGAGCAGAAAGACTAAAATTGATGTGCTTAATTAAGAGCCATTTCTTTTCTTGATACCAACCAATTTGTTCCCCAAAGTATTGATATTTTTTTATTTCTAAATTATACCAAATACTATGTTGTACGCTGAAGCCAAAACGCTCTTCCGAATAGTAACTCCATAGTCGGTCAATAATATATAAGTCCTCACAGTTCAGGTTTTTGAGATCGTCTCTTTCTAACCAATTTTTTCTTTCTTGATGGGCTGCTTTAAGTAATAATTTTTCGGTTATTTGATTAGCTTCTTGCCACTTTTGCGCTTTTAAGTAATCTTTTAATTGAGTGTAATCAATTCCTGATTGAGAGATTAAAGTTAGTTCTTTTGGCTTAGTAGGTAACATTTCCAAAGCCTTTTTTTGAGAGAATGAGACTAACTCTGGAAAGTAAGAAATCCGATCATTTAAGTCTTGTAAAACTTTCTGTATTGATTGATAGCGTCGAGCAGTTGCTCTAGCGATCATTTTATCGATAATTGTACTCAATTCTAAACTAATGAACTTGTCAACCAGATAATCTCGCCAAATCCAGTTGTCTTCACTATCGCTATATAAATCAAACGGAGAAATTTCTGTTAGCAAATAAAGACAAGTCACTCCTAAACTATAAATATCACTACTAAATGTTGCTTTACCTCTAAGTTGTTCTGGAGCGATATATTCAGGAGAACCAATTATTGTTCCTGTTTGCTGTAGTGCTTTTTCTGTAAATGTTTTTGCTGCGCCAAAGTCTACTAAAACTAAAGTTCCATCTGTGCGACGGATAATATTTTCTGGTTTAATATCTCGATGAATAATTTGATATTCATGAACAAATAATAAGACTGGTAGTAAATCTTTTAATATTTGAACAAGACCTTTTTCTTGAATGATGCCCTCTTTTTTGATGACTTGAATTAAGTTATCTCCTTCTATCCATTCCTGTACTAAATATTGATATTCATTCTCAGTAAAATAATCATAAAGTTGGGGAATTTGGGGATGCTGACCCAACTTATCAAGAGTAGCTGCTTCTGCAATAAATAATTCTGTTGCTTTTTGGCGACTATTTATATTTATAGCTAATGTTTGAGAAAATAATTGTTTAATAACACAATAAGATTCTCTGGTTTTATCTTTTTTATCTACTACTAAAAAGGTTCTCCCCATACCTCCTTGTCCTATAATTTTGAGTGCGCTGTAGCGATTTTGGAGGACTAAAGGTGTTTGACAATTAAGACAAAACTTTTCTGTTGTTAGATTTTGCGGTTTTTGACAATAGGGATTAAAACAGTAACTCATAAATTAAAAATTAATTTTTAATAATAAATAAGATGATTAATCCTAGATTTCCCTATTACTTCAATTGAATAAATATTTTTTGTCTAATTTTTTTCGATAAACCTCTTACAAAAGTAAATAATAAATACAGCGATCGCTTTTTGACACGATCGCCCCAAAACACTATTGTCTCAACTCAGCAATTCTTGTTTTTAATTCCTCTGTCATTCCCAATAATTCAGCTTGTGCGATCGCTTTTTGCTCTCCAGAAGCCAACCATTTGAGATTGACAGTCTTATTATCTGCTTCCGCATCACCTAGCACCAAACAAGCCACAGCACCACTACGATCTGCGCGTTTGAACTGCTTACCAAAAGCACTACTGCTAAGGTCTAATTCTACGGTAAAACCAGTTTGACGTAGTTTTTGACTTAGTAGCAAAGCTTGGGCTTCTGCTACTGCACCACGAGATACTAGATAAAAGTCTGGTGTATTGACGGGAGATTCTGTAAGTTGTTGCAATAATAAGACCAATCTTTCCATACCCATCGCCCAACCAATAGCTTGAGTATCGGGTCCTCCTAATTCTGCAACTAAACCATCATAACGACCACCACCACAAACGGTAGCCTGTGCGCCGAGATCGTTAGATTTGATTTCAAAAGCAGTATGAGTATAGTAATCTAATCCTCTAACCAAACAGTGGTCTATTTGATAGTCAATACCAAGGTCTGTCAGCAGATTTAAAACAGTGTCGAAGTGTCTTTTGGAAGAATCGCTCAGACTATCGATAATTTTAGGAGCATCTTGGGCAATTTCTTGAGTTTTTCGATCTTTACTGTCTAATATTCTCAGGGGATTACGAGTTAAGCGATCGCGTGAATCTTCGTCTAGTTCTGCTTTATAGGGTTCGAGATATGCTACTAAAGCTTCTTTGTATTTTTGGCGATCTTCTCCTCGTCCGACGGAATTAATATCTAAAGAAAGATTTTTTAAACCTAATGCTTGTAAAATTTCTGTGGCAACAGCGATCGCTTCTACATCCGCACGAGGCGCATCACTACCAATTAACTCTAAACCTATCTGATGAAATTGTCTTTGACGACCTGCTTGGGGACGTTCGTAGCGAAACATAGCACCAGTATACCAAAGACGCTGTACTCCTCCTTGAGCGTGGAGTTTATTTTGAATGTAAGAACGCACCACACCTGCTGTACCTTCTGGACGCAAAGTAATAGAAGTTTTGCCACCACGACTGGTAAAAGTATACATTTCTTTCCCTACTACATCAGTAGCTTCGCCAATACCCCTTTCAAATAGGGATGTTTGTTCAAAAATCGGGACGCGAATTTCTTGATAAACCGCTTTAGTTAGGATTTCTCTAGCTGTTTGTTCAATTAGCTGCCAGTAGCCTACTTCTTCTGGCAATATATCTCTTGTTCCCCTTAATGCTTGAATCATTATTTTCGATCTACTTTTTCTTTCCTAAGTTATAGTACAGCACTGATTGAGACTTCTGTTGCTCGAATATATATCAATGTAATAGTTTTGTAATATGTTTAGTTACAATAACACTTTTATAATTTTTCTAGCTACAACAATATTTGATGATTGTATTGTTAAATCCGTAAATATTCTAGATTAACTAGCCAGAGTAAAAGCCCAAGGCAGGCGATTGTAATTAGGGAAAGAAAGGTATTCTGCGCTTAATATAAATTAGCTTGATTAATATCGAAAATATCGCAACTATTCGGTAGCTTTGAGCTTGTTATACCAAATCCTATTTGTTTTTAGTACTTATTGGCAAAACCCTTAAACCCGCTCCAAGACGCGATATATAGCCGTTGCCATTGTTGAGTTAGGACAGAGTCTATTTGATTGCTCGTAAGTAATAAGTAATAAGTAATAAGTAATGAGTAATGAGTGTCCTAACGTAAGCTCGTATTGCTATATGTGGGGCTGTCTCTACTACAACATCTACAACATCAGACTGGGGTAAAAATCAACATCATTTGAAGCTCAAAACTTATCGCTAAAGGCTTATAGCTTTAAAGACTATGTAGACGAGATTTATATTACAAAAACTACAAAAGCGTATTTTCACAGTTGACGCAAAAAATGAATGGGAAACATTTAGGGGATAGTTATCGTCAGTTATCGTCTAAGTGTTCCAAAGCTATAAGTCAAGACATTATTCAGAGTTTTAAAGTTCTGAACATCTTTAATCATGACTATTAGAACTTTTTTAGATAAATCTCTATTTTTAAATTTAATAACTTTACCAAACTTTTACGTATTTTTATTATCTTGATTAATAATCAAAGAGCGAATTTCCAAATTGTCAACAACCATCTATTTTCTGGGGGAGCTTATATCTATATGCACTTAACTGTTTTCAGCTAATTTTCCGAGTGCATTAGTTAAATTACAGCTAACTAACTAATATTGATTATTGTCTGCACTTTTGTAAATAAATAATAAAGAAAAATAGAATCAATAATGCTAATCAATTCTACTGATAGAAAACCCTCTTTTGACAAGCAAGATTTAGTTGAAGTTTCCATCGTTATGCCTTGTTTAAATGAGGCAGAAACTTTAGCTACCTGTGTGAGAAAAGCGCAATCTTATTTATCAGAAAATAATGTCTCAGGAGAAGTTATTGTTGCCGACAATGGTAGTTCAGACGGCTCTCAGCAAATTGCCCGAAGCATGAATGCCAGAGTGGTTAACGTTCCCACTAGAGGATACGGTAGTGCGCTTAAAGAGGGGATTGCAGCAGCCAGAGGGCAATACATAATCATGGGTGATGCCGATGATAGCTATGACTTTAGTAGGCTTAATCCCTTTGTGCAAAAGTTGAGACAGGGCTACGATTTAGTCATGGGCAATCGCTTTAGGGGTGGAATTGCTCCTGGTGCAATGCCTCCGTTACATCGTTATCTGGGAAATCCTGTATTGACGGGAATCGGACGTTTATTGTTTGCTAGTCCTTGTGGCGATTTTCACTGTGGATTGCGGGGTTTTCGCCAAGATTCGATCACTGCCCTTGATTTGCAAACTACAGGGATGGAATTTGCTAGCGAGATGGTGGTTAAAGCTACTCTGCACAAGATGAAGATTGCCGAAGTTCCCACGACTTTATCTCCTGATGGTCGTAGTCGTCCTCCCCACTTAAATACTTGGCGTGATGGCTGGCGACATCTGCGTTTCTTATTCATGTATAGTCCACGCTGGCTCTTCTTCTATCCTGGTATTTTCTTGATTTTGGTTGGGCTACTGGGTACTTTATGGCTTTTACCTAGTCCCAAAGTACATACTTTGCTTTATTCTTCTACAGCTATGACCATTGGTTTTCAAATCGTTGTATTCGCCTTGTTTACTAAAGTGTTTGGTATTAGTGAAGGTTTATTGCCACCAGATCGCCGTTTTAAAAGGTTCTCTCGCTATCTTAATCTAGAATCTGGGTTAATCTTCGGCAGTATTCTGGTGCTGTTGGGAATTGGAGCATCAATTTATGCCTTTGGTATTTGGGGACAGCATTCTTTTGGTTCTTTAAACCCTGCTGAAACTATGCCGATTGTGATTCCTGCTGTTACTTCCTTTGCTCTTGGTTTCCAGGTAATTTTTTCTAGCTTCTTCTTGAGTATTTTGGGTTTGAAAAGAAAGTAAGTAGTAGTTATTGGTCATTGGTCGTTTGCTTCTTGTTCTTTTTTGAGATCGATAATTAAATTACACTGAATCCATGAAACAACCCTGGTTATCAATTATTATTCCCACCTATAACGGTCAAAAATATTTGGCTGCAACTCTGGATTCTGTGGTAATTCAAGGGGATGATAATATCGAATGTATTGTAATCGATGATGGTTCTACGGATGCTACTTTAGCGATCGCAAAATCCTATCAAGATCGACTACCAATCGAGATTATCGAAAGGAAACAAGGCAATTGGGTAGCTAACACCAATTATGGATTAGCTGTAGCGCGGGGAACTTATGCTTGTTTTCTGCATCAAGACGATCGCTGGCAACCAAAACGTTTAGCAACCATGCAAAAAGCGATCGCTTTGTATCCCCAAGCAAGTCTTTATTTACATCCCACTCTGTTTATAGATGCCAAAGGAAACCCATTGGGTACTTGGCACTGTCCTTTTCAAGATTTAGTGGCGATCGCTCCTAAAACATCTGTAGAGAAGCTTTTAGTGCAAAACTTTATTGCCATTCCCGCACCTATTTTTAAGCGTCAGCTAGCCCTCGATCTGGGAGGAATGGATGAAGCACTTTGGTACACTGCGGACTGGGATTTCTGGCTAAAACTGGCTACATCTGGTGATACGGTTTACTATCCTCAAGCTTTGGCTGCATTTCGCGTTCATTCTGATTCGCAAACTATTCGCCGTAGTTCTAGTGTTGCAGATTTTCAACAACAAATGAACCTAGTAGTTAGTAAACATCTGGCTCTTTGGAATGGTCAAGAAAGCTTGTCTTGCGAAGTAGAATCGGTAGCACGGTTTTCTACGAAGGTTAATACCACCCTAGCTGCAATGATTCATGGTGAAACCACTAATTTATTAAAATTGGGTTGGAATTTTATGCGTTTGGGTACTTCTGGTTGGTATCGATATTGGCGAGATTCACGAATTCAAGAGCGAGTATTAGCCAGATTAAAAGCGAAATTACCCGCACAAACTTCCTCAATCTCAGACATAAGTTCGCTCAACATTAGTAAAGCAAAGTCACCTAGTCAGAATTCAGAAGTCAAAAAAACATGAACAAACCCAATCTTTTTATTGTCGGACAACCAAAATCGGGAACTACCGCACTGCACCAATTTTTGGGACAACATCCCGAAATTTTTATGTCCAGCATTAAAGAACCACACTATTTTTGCCAAGACTTTCACACAGAAAGCGATCGCTATTATGGTAATCAGCGTTTTTTTGATTTTCGGACAGAACAGGATTATTTGCAACTGTTTACCAAAGCAAATTCAGAAACAGTATTAGGGGAATCTTCAACCAATTACTTATACTCTCAGGTAGCAGCCCAAAAAATTGCTCAATTTAATCCTAAAGCAAAAATAATTATTGTACTTAGAGAACCAGCTAGTTTTCTTTATTCTCTCCATAGTCACTATGTAAAATTTACCGAAGAGAATGAAGCAGATTTTCAGCGAGCGTTATATTTAGAGCCTTTAAGACAGGAAGGGCAATCTGATAGTTCTAGAGTTACCAGCCCTAGCTATTTATATTACTCTGAAAGGGTTGATTACTATTCCCAGGTAAAAAGATATTACGAACGCTTTGATCGCTCTCAAATTAAGATAATTATTTTTGAAGATTTTCGCTCGCAAAATGAGGTAATTTATCAAGAAATTTTAGATTTTCTGGAAGTGGATCGTAATTTTACTCCCGATTATGAATCTGTAAATGCCAATAAGGAGGTACGCTTCAAAGCAATTAATAATTTGGTTAATAATCCAGTTTTAAAGAATATATCCAAAAATATTTTATCTCAAGAATTTAATGAATTTGTGCGGGATAAAATTGTCGAGAAATTTCTCTGGCATCAAGCACCTAAATCTGTAATGCCAGAAGATATCAAAACACAGCTAAAAAATAGGTATTTCTCAGAAGTGGTTCAAATATCAGAATTAATCGAAATCGATCTGGCACATAAATGGGGTTACAAATCAACTAGCGATCGACCATATTATCCCGCTTGACGGGACTAACAAAATTAATTAACTTTACTATTTAAATTACCAAAACTATTAGAATGCCATCTCAGAAAAAAATTATATTTAGTATTTTATCTTTGGCCTTGGGGTTTGTTTTGTTATGGCTAACACTGCGTTTTACAGAAGTAGAATTTACAGAAATTATTGCCAGCTTTTATAACTTAAACCCTTGGTATACTGCTTTGGCGATCGCTAGTTTAATTCTTCATTTTTGGTTTACTGCTTATAAGTGGAATTTGGTTACTCACAAACTTACTCCTGAGCGTCAGCAAAGCCAAGGATTTTATTTTTTTTATACTACATTAGGGGCTTTGAGTATGCAATTTATGCCTCAGTATATTGGCATGGTTGCAGTGCAGAATTTGGCTCTGAGACTCCATAAAATAAGTTCTTTTTCTAGAGGATTTTTATCGGTAATTTACGATCAATTTTTTAATTTCTTAATTCCTGTACTTTTATTTCCTGCTTCTGTTTTATTTGTATTAGGCTATATTCCCCTATCGATAGCTGTTTTTGCCACCACAACTGTTGTAATTGGTACTCATTTTATTATTAAAAAGTGGTATAAATCTTTAATTCAGTTATTAATCAAAGGCTACTTTTTGATTAAGAAAAATAAATCTCAAGAACAGTCGGAATCAGAAGCAATCACCACTGAATACTCGCTTTTTGGCAAAAAATTTACGATCTACTTATTTTGGGTTTCTGTAACTCGTTACCTTTTTTGGTTAATTAGGGGAGTTGTCATTGCTGTAGCAGGAGGTTTTAAAATTAAGCTGTGGGCAATTGTTTTTATCACCCCCATAGTACAGTTGGCAATGCTACTTAGCTTTACTCCTGCTAATTTAGGATTGATGGAATTAAGTTGGCTCGGCTTACTAAGACTGTTCCAAGTTCCCACAGCAGATGCTATTGAATTTGCTTTTCTACAGCGATTTTTGTATATCATATCAGCAGCGATCGCACTTTTGGGATTTTTCTTAATTTGGTTGTGCGAGCGTTTTTTCAAGCTAAAACCAGTCAAAAATAAGTAAGATAGAACTAATTAAGCATAATTATTATTAAGACATTTATAATTTTTCATTTCATTTCATAACTAAATAACTTACTGTTTCTCAAGTAATTATGAATAATTTTAGAGAACTAACACAAAGACATTTAATTAAATAATTTGTACAACTCAAATAAGACTGCTACAAACACTTAATACTTAAATTTATAAATTAATCAAAAATGGTAGAAACTGTTACCAAATCCAGTAAAAAAAGCCAAAAAATTGGTGTTACGACCATTTTAAAGGCGATCGCTTTAATTCTGGCAATTTCGATCTTCCTCAGAGGAATTATTGATATTGATGTCGCTTACGATTCTTGGGGTTATCATCTTCCCTTTGCTGCAAGGATCTGGCAGATTGTTCCCGCAGAACAGTATATCAATATGGAAGAGCGTTTTGCAGGATTTCCCCTTTTTGTACATTTTTTGCAAGGATTTTTCTGGTTTGTAACTCGTCGCGTTCAAGGTGCTAATCTCGTTGGTTGGTCTAGTATTGCCTTGTATGTGTACTTCCTAAAAACTTGCTTTCGGGTTCCTCTGTTCCTCTCCACAATTGCACTTTTAGCAATTCCTTTAGTTCAAGCCCATGCTACCAGTTCCTATGTCGATTTAGCCTCCAATATTCCCTTGGCAATATCGATTATGATGACCTACTTGATTTACCAACAAAAACAATTTCCTACCTTACTGCAACTATTAATTATTATTTTTAGTACAGCAGCAGCATCCAATAGTAAACCACAATTAGAACCTTTAGTATTGGTAGTGTTATTTTTTGTTGCTGTGAGATTTCTCTGGTTGCGTTGGCGACAGCCTTCAGAAGAAGCTAAAGGGTCTTATTTTCAGTGGTTAATCAAAGCAGGCGCGATCGCTTTTGTGGCTTCTTTGTTTATTTTCGCTACGCCGATCAAAAATATTGCTTTGTTTGGCAATCCCTTTTATCCTGTCAGAATCGAAATAGCAGGTCATGTTCTCAATCACGCACTACCCTTGTACGATCATGCTCCAGGCTATCTCGGCGATGCACCAAGAGCGCAAAGGTGGCTCTATTCAATATTAGATATCAAAGCTGCACCCTGGTCAATCGATCAATGGAGTGAAGATGTAGATCGCCAGCGTATGGGTGGGTTTTTCGGTGCTTATGTAGTTTTTCATCTTTTACTTTTTACTTATCTCTGCATACGAAATCGCGATCGGGATACTTCAGTTGCAGCGATTCTATTAACGGTAATGTCAATAGTAGCTGCTAATTTCCCTCAATCCCACGAATTAAGATATTTCATGTATTGGATGATTGTTTTAGTTTCTCTCAACTTATATCTAGTTACTCGTATAGAATTATCATCCTCAAAATCGCAATTGGTTAATACTCGTAATTTAGGATTAGTATGCCTAATTGCTTTAACGATTGTAGCTGCTAAGACCTATTTTTTCTACATCAAGCCTGGCTTCCATACCCTAGAAAATTTTAAACAGGATACAGTAGATCGCAATCTGCTGGAAAAAATAGAACCCAATGATAAAGTGTGCATTGTTGGTAAATATCCTTATACCTTTGTTCACACTCCCTGGTTTCATCCTGAAAAAGACTACACCTATTCAATCCAAGCAGAAGCAAATCCCCAACACTGTACTGTCAATAAAAAGATATTAAGTTGAGATAGAAAAATAAGTGAGACACCCGTAGCCTAAAAGACATAAGGGTTTTGTGCTTTGACGACGGTACTGAAATAGATATAGCGATCGCTATATCTATTTCAGCATCAATTGTCTTAGTTAGACAAACTCAAATGCCGAATCTTCCAGAGTTAAATCGGTATCAACATCTGTTAGAAAGGCGATAGTTTCTCCTCTTGCAGATGCGCCTGGATCGTAAATTAATTCAGCATTAATTGTTCCTGCACTAGGAAATAAATCTAAACGATAAAACTCTGCTGAACCTTGGAGTTGAATCATATCCTGACTAGCATCGAAGTCCGTAATAAATGCCAAGTCTTGATCTCCCAGAGTAAAGTTATCCCCATCATCATAGAAAACACGGTCAGCATTTCCTAGAACAAAAGTATCGCTACCTGCACCACCAGTGAGGGTATCTAACTCACCCCTACCAAAATCTGAGTTGGCATTGATCGAATCCACACCAATCAGGCGATCGTCATTGGTATTACCACTAAGGAAATCATCACCATCACCACCAATCAGAGTATCATTTTCCGATCCACCTGCTAGGTTATCATTGCCAAAATCACCACGAATTAAATCAGCACCAGCATTACCTCGAATCAAATCGTTAGCAAAATTACCTCTAAGAGAATCATCACCATCACCACCACGAATCGTATCTCTGCCTAAATCGCCTGAAATGGTGTCATCTTCTGAGTTTCCTACCAAAAGATCGTTACCCGAACCGCCTGAAATGGTATCTGATTCACTACCACCTCTGACAGTATCGTTACCTTCTCCACCAGAGATTTCATCATCACCACTATTACCAGTTAAGCTATCATTGCCATCATCACCAGCAATCAAATCATTTCCACTTTGACCTTGGATCAGATCGTCCCCTTCTCCACCAGAAATCTCATCATTACCGCTACCGCCGAGAATTTCATCATCCCCTGCTAAACCAGAGAGAGTGTCATCTCCACCCAAACCAGAAATATTATCACTTCCTGTATCACCAGTTAAAACATCATCACCGTTAGTACCGATAAGTTCTAAAGGAGTAAAGCCAAAGATCACATAACTTTCTCCCGCATTCTCATTCCCATCAACATCAGCCCCAGGTGCGCCAATTAGCAGATCGTCAAGACCATCTCCATTGACATCTCCTGCACTACTTACAGAACTACCAAAGCTATCGCCTCCATCAATCCCACTAATGGCAAAACCAGTACTATCATCAAGATTAGCTAAATCAATATTGGCATCAAAACCATCACTATTACCAAAGATCACATAGCTTTCTCCTCCTTCATCAACCCCTGGTGCGCCAATAATGATGTCATCATGTCCATCACCATTGACATCCCCTGCATTACTTACCGAAACACCAGCTACATCATATT
This sequence comes from Hyella patelloides LEGE 07179, assembly GCF_900659865.1. GTDB lineage: Bacteria > Cyanobacteriota > Cyanobacteriia > Cyanobacteriales > Xenococcaceae > Hyella > Hyella patelloides. Next base: position 20,956 of record NZ_LR213813.1, on the reverse strand, counting down.
CATTGATCCCACTGATAATAAAGCCATTACTACCATCAAGATTCTCTAAATCTAAACTACCAGAATTGCCCACATCATTCCCACCGAAGACCACATAGCTTTCTCCTGCATTCTCATTACTATTAACATCAGCCCTTGGTGTGCCAATCAGCAGATCGTCAATGCCATCACCATTAATATCCCCTGCATTACTTACTGAACTACCAGCTCTATCGTAGTTATCAATTCCTGAAAGAACAAAACCATTACTACCATCAAGATTTTCCAGGTCTAAATTGCCAGAATTACCTATATCATTACTACCAAAGACTACATAGCTTTCTCCATCGCTACTACCAGAATTGTAATTGCTATAGTAACCATACTCAGCATTAGGCGCGCCAATCAGCAAATCGTCAATGCCATCTCCATTGATATCCCCTGCATTACTGACTGACCAACCAGATCTATCATAGACATCGACACCAGTGATAGTAAAACCATTATTGCCATCAAGTTCCGACAGTTCTAGGCTGCCAGAATTGCCCACATCATTACTACCAAAAACCACATAGCTTTCTCCTCCTCCTCCTATTACATCAACATAAGGTGCACCGATAATAATGTCGTCAATGCCATCTCCATTAATATCTCCTGCATTACTGACTGACCTACCAGATCTATCGTAGTTATCACCTCTGATAACAAAACCTTTACTACCATCAAGTTCCGACAGTTCTATGCTGCCAAAATTTCCTACATCACTGCCACCAAAGATCACATAGCTTTCTCCTTCCTGCACAATATAAGGCGCATAGGGAGTACCAGCATAAGGTGCACCAATAATAATGTCGTCAATGCCATCACCATTGATATCTCCTGCATTACTGACTGACCTACCAAAGCTATCATCTTCATCAATACCACTGATAACAAAACCATTACTGCCATCAAGTTCAGACAGTCCTATGCTGCCAGAATCGCCCACATCACTACCACCGAAGACCACATAGCTTTCCCCTGCATCATTAGAGCCAGCAAGATATGCGCTAATAATCAGATCGTCAAAACCATCACCGTTGATATCTCCTGCGTTACTTACTGGATTGCCAGCTCTATCGTCTTCATTAATTCCTTGAATAACAAATCCTTGAGAACCATCCAATTCGGACAAATTGATGTTAGTAGCCATACTGAATCTCCCAATGCGAGTTTATTTTGTTGGTTAAATTTTCCATATCGTGTCGAACATCTCAGAACAACTTCAACACTTCCTCGTACAAGCGATCCAAAGAGCAATCTTTAATCATTGCTGAGTCTTTGTTATTTCATGAGAGCTAGCCTTGAGAGAAATCTAAGTTTGTCCCTCAAGACTGCATCTTATAATGACCGCTTTTTCTGAGTTCTATTCTCTGGCACTCAATCGCTTTATCTCATCAAGTTTTCATCAAGTTTTCATCAAGTTTTTGTCAAGCAAAAGTAAATGCGATGTTATTAGTTTAAATATACTATAAATTATTTTTTTGGCGATCGCTTTCTGGGGATTTATTGGTCTTATTTGATTTTAATTAATACAGTGCAATACAGTTCTATAATTATCTTTGGTCATTTTATAGATTGCTCAATAAAAATTAAATTAATAATGATTTATTCTCTGTTCAAATTTGACACCATAGCACAAGCAAATCTTTATAGATTGAGTCAACACGGGAGTGGAATATGCCGACTGACCATCGGCATTTCCTCCCGTCAAAAATTACTGCGATTATTTTCGTTATGCTTACTAATTATTTGCACTGGCTTATTTTGGTTTAATTCATCTCCTGCTATGGCAAGTATTGATGATGATAGATACGAAGGCAATATCTATATTCTCTATGCTGGTAATGGCTCTCTTGTTCCTCCTCGTCTTAATCTAAAACAATCATTAAAACGTGAAACCCCCGCTATTTTGGTTTACTACATTGATGATAGTAGCGATTGTAAACAATATTCTTTCGTAGTTTCCCGTCTGCAAGAATTTTATGGTCGTGCTGCCAGTATTATTCCTGTTAGCGTGGATTCTTTAGCGTTAAATACTCAATACACTCCTCAAGAAGAGGGTTATTATTATGAAGGTAAAGTTCCTCAAACTGTAATTTTAGATCAACAAGGAAAGGTGGTTTTTAATGAGCAGGGACAACAAAACTATGAAGCTATGGATGATGTTTTAAGAGAGGTTTTTGATTTATTTCCTCGTTCAGAATCAGAGCAGTTAAAGCGTCGTTCTTTTAATGAGTTTAATGCAGAAATTACTGATTAATTTTTAGTTGATTAATGTTTAATTGTTAGTTATTAGTTGGTAGAGACGCGACGGGGTATATCCCCATTCGAGGACAAGTAAACTTTGGAGGCAACCTCGCGCATTCGCGGACGTAACCGTTCACTGACCAAGACAGGGATGAGGAAGCAAAGGTATTAAGTATCCCTAAAGGACTCGCTGCGCATCGCAGTAGCTAGTAGCAGGTGACCCTTGGGGTGTGTACTTAATAATTAAAAAACACGCTCAATAAAAGAGGAACAACTTTTCATTGTTAGAAGATAACCAACGAGCCACGAGCTACTAACAACTAACAACTAAGGCGTTGGTGATTTAAGTAATGACACCTGGATGTTGCGGTTCGTAGCTTTAAGCTCTAAGCTCTAAGCTCTAAGCTTAAAAGCAAATCTTTACTGCTTAACAACTCAACGAAATATCTTTTCAGCATTACACATTCAGCAACGCCACAACTAACAATCAACAATCAACAATAGTCGTTTAAAATAACTAAGTAAAATTAATTTAGTTGGGAGGGTTACAAGCTTGGCTACTCGCGTCATTATCGTTCGTCACGGACAAAGCACCTATAATGCCAAAAAGATGATTCAAGGTCGTTGTGATGAATCAGTGTTGACAGAAAAAGGAATTGCAGACGCTCAAGCGGTGGGTAATGCCCTCAAAGGAGTAAGTATTGACGGCTTTTATTGTAGCCCTCTACAGCGAGCCAAACAAACAGCAGAGACTATTCATAGCTATTTAGATAATGCTCCTGCTCTGCAACCTACAGAGAATTTAATGGAAGTAGATTTACCTTTGTGGGAAAAACTGCGTAAAGATGAAGTAACAGTTAAGTATGCAGAAGATTATCGCGCTTGGAAAGAACAACCCCATGAATTTAAGATGGTGCTAGCAGATGGTACAGAACATTATCCTGTATTAGCTCTTTACGAACAAGCAAAGCAGTTTTGGCAATCAACTATTCCTCAGTATCAGGGTAAAACTCTACTGATAGTGGCACATAACGGTATTAATCGTTGTTTATTGATGAGTGCTGTTGGTATTAATCCAGACCGCTATCACTCTATCCAGCAATCTAACTGTTGCGTTAATATTCTCAATTTTAGCGGTGGTTTTGGTGATTCAGTACAAATCGAATCTCTCAATCAAACTTCTCATTTAGATATTCCCATTCCTTCTACCCGCAACCCCCATGCGGGTCCTCGTTTACTATTAGTACGTCACGGTGAAACTCAATGGAATAAAGAATCTCGCTTCCAAGGTATTAGAGATATTCCTCTCAATGAAAATGGTAAAGCACAAGGAGGCAAAGCCAGAGATTTCTTAAAAGATGTATCCTTAGATTTTGCCGTTACTAGCTCGATGTCTCGTCCTAAAGAAACTGCGGAAATTATTTTAGAAAACCATCCCGATATTACCTTAGAAACCACTACCGAACTAATCGAAATCTGTCATGGTTTATGGGAAGGAAAATTAGAATCAGAAATTGAAGCGGGCTTCCCAGGAATGCTGCAACAGTGGAAAGATGCACCTGAAACAGTACAAATGCCAGAAGGAGAAAATTTACAACAGGTTTGGGATAGAGCGATCGCAGCTTGGCAAAAAATAGTAGAGCAATACAGTAATTCAGATCGTAACCGTACAGGAATTGTGGTAGCTCATGATGCGATTAATAAAGTGATTGTTTGCTATCTTTTAGGTTTAAAACCTGCTAATTTCTGGAATATTAAACAGGGTAATGGTGCAGTGACAGTAATTGATTACCCTAAAGGTGCTTCAGGAAAACCCGTCTTACAAGCCATTAATCTGACTTCTCATTTGAGTGGTGGAGTCTTGGATAAGACTGCTGCTGGTGCGCTGTAATTATGTTCAACCTATGGTTGCATTGTTGACCCTCTCCGCGCTCTCTAGCGACGGAGATTCTTAAGAAATAAAAATCCTTAAAGGGTTAGCCAAAAACCCGCTACACACTCGTTCAAAACTGAATCTGTGTTTACTTTTAATTAATATATTGCCCGAACCATTGATATCTGAGTTACACAAATGCTTATTTTTAGTCCTGTACAAACCACGTTTAATTCTCCTTCCAGAGAACTTGTGCTTAACAGGATTATCAGCATTGTAAACAAATACTTCATCACGGTCGTAAAAACTAGCTTTCGAGGTGTAACTTTCCTCTTGTTCAATGTATTCAATTCCGTATCTAGAACAAAGTGCTTCAAGCTTTCTTCTCAATTGCCAAAACGGTATTTGAACGAAGTTTTGATTGTTAGACCTTCCAATATTAATTTCTTGCTTAATACCTGGGTTGTAACCAACTATCAACTTACCTATTTGATGCTTGAGGCAATGGTTAATAATCAACTTCGCTGCTTTGTTCAAATAATCACGAACGCAGTTATTACGCCATTGGTAAAGTCTTGCTTGTTTATTAGTAAAGGATTTAATGCCTTGCTTATCTTTGGCAGATTGAAGTTGAGCATTGCGCTTGTTGTACCACTGATTAATGCTTTTGAGTCGTTTTCCATCAATCAAAAATTGATGCCCGATACTATCGATACAAGCACACAAATTATTAACCCCCAAATCAATAGCTATCGCTTTATTAGAATCTACAAATGTTTCTACTTTTTCCTCTTCATATATATACTCAATCTCAAACCATCGAGCCGAGTATTTTGGATGTATTCGTACCTCCTTAATTTTCTTATCTTTAAGTCTTTCAGGCAGTTGGATTCTTACCTCGCCGTATTCCTTTTTAAACTCGCGAGACATGGGGATAGTGAACATTCCATCTTTGAGTCTAATTCTAGGAATAATCAAAGGGAAATATCCCTCTTTAGGCAAATATCTAGGCAGTTGCGGTTTTTGGTCAAAACGCCCAATAGATATAGCTTTCAGCAATCCCAAAAAAGACCTCATACTTCTATCTACCACTTTCATTGTCTGTTGAGCAATATCAGTATTAAGCAACCGATAATTCTCATTCGACTTAACAATATGGTAGTTAGATTCATAGCTCAGACGTTTTCGCATCTCAAAGAAATACTGACGGCATTCGTACAATGCCACATTAAAAAGATTCTTGCTCAGACGTGTCAAAGCAACAAGAGCGTTAAACTCTTGCTTGCTCAGTCGTCTCAGTTGATTTTTTTGAGTGGCGTACATTAAGAGGCTAATTCGCTGCAAAAATATTATATAGCGAATTAGCAAGTAAAGGCAAATATTTCACTGACAGTTAAAACTGTCCTACTGTTTTTCCTCCTCTGTCTAAAGACACGAGGTTTCCAAACTACGTTAATCATGATTCAGTCTCTACACCTGGAGGAATAAAGCGAATTTCAATTCTACGTCTAGTTTCGTCTGCTTGGCGATCTGGGCGTGCTAATTGTCCATTAGGTAAGTATAATTGTGCTGCTGAATAGGCACGAAATTCGACATTTTGTAAACCTGTTGTTTGTAATTCTTGGACTACGGCTAAAGCTCTCATTAATCCGAGATCGGCGTTTGAACCTGCTGATAATTTACTAACTGGTTGTGTTCCTTGGGCGACTATTTCTAAGGTGCGATCGAGGTTACTATTTTGGTTTATTCCTTCTCCGTCGGTGTGTCCTATTATTTGGATAAAATCAATTTCTCTTTCTTTTAAGTTGTTTTTTATTGCTGGGCTAATATTAGTTGATATGTAGTTTTTAAGTTGGGGATTTAGTTCGGCACTTCCTGACTTGAATTTGAATTTGCCTGAACTTTCATCGATCACAATTGGCGATGCTGATTGCAAGCGTTTGTTGGCTTCTTTAAGTTCTTGATTGAGTTTTTGTGATTGGAATAAGACTAATAATAGTAATAAGCATAAAATCATGAAAGCATTGGACATTAAGTCGGTAAATGATTGAAATATGCTCGTTGATTCTATTTGTTTTGGAGATGTGTATAAGGATCGTCTGGACATGATTTTATCTCGCGCAAAGGCGTTTATCCTCGAATGGGGGCAAAGTCGCAAAGAGGAGAACGCAAAGAGGTTGTTTTCTGGGGAAGCCAAGAGAAAATAGTGATTATATTTTTTTTCTTAGTTTAAATTTGTCTATCTTCTATTGAAAAAGTTTTACAAGTATAGTTGATTAGTTAAAGAAGATTATCAAAATTTTTAGTAATTTTCTTAATTTGTTGATTTGCGCTCTCTATTGAATTATTAAATTGCGAATTTACTTGTTTGCTTTGTTGTGAGATGGCTGTATTTAATTGATTTATTTCTCTGGGGATAGTATTGAGTTGTGTAATTATTGTTTGAAATTCTGCTATTAGTTTTGATATTTCTTGAACATTATTTTGAGAACCTTGTTCAAAACTAGTTAATAAGCGATCGCTCAATAAACCAATTCCATTTAAATTTGAATTTACTTGTTTTCCTTGTTGTTCTGATGCAGATATTAATTGAGATAATTGAGAATTTAAAATCTCAAATTTACTTAAATATGATTCTACTTTGAATATTAAGTTAGCAATTTGTTCGGTTACTTGTTGCAGTTGCTGATTATTATTATTTGTTTGTTGCTCGAAACTGGTTAGTAAGCGATCGCTATTATTGCCAATATTATTTAAGCTGGAATTAATTTGTTTTTCTTGTTTATTGGATATATTTACTAAATTAGCTAATTCAGTTTTAAGAGAATTTAAATTATCTATACAACTTTCAAGTATAGTTGTAAATTTTACTGTTTCCGTTTGAGTGTTTTTAAGAGAATCAAAGTTATTATTTATTCCAGAGGTTAATTTTTGTAGTTCAATAACGTTATTAGTTGTTTGTTGTTCAAAACTTGTAAGTATTTTCTCTCCAAAGTTACCGATACTGATATTGATTTGCTCTTTATGTTTTTCTAGTGTTGTTACTATGGCTTCTAGTTTTAATGTAATTTTACTGAAGCTGACGATTTCTTGTTGAGTATTACGATCGCTTTTTTCTAATAATTCGCTTGAATGTTGATTTAGGTTATTTACTTGTTCAATTAAACTATTAGTTTCTTGAGTTGAAATATTAATATTATCAATTGCTCTCCCTAAAGCATCAGTTGATTGATGTAAAATTAAGGTCGAATCATTAAATTGTTGCGGAATAGTTGTTAATTCTTCAGTAGCAGTGGTTAATTTATCAGCGAAGTCAGTTTCTTTAAAAATTTCTGCTGCTTCGATAAAACTGATTGAACTATCTTGTAATTTATTAGATGCTATTTGCAGTTGATTATAAACTTGTTCTGCTAATTCGGTTGCTTGTTGATGGCTTTCACTGATTTTATGTACTTGGTTTCCTAAGAAAGCTGTAGACTCAGAAAATGATTTTTGAGTATTAGCCAAATCGGTAGTCAGACTTTCTAAGTTTTCGGAAAATTTACTCTCTTCAATTTTTTTCGCCCCCAGTAAATATAAGTTAGAACCAGATTTTATTTTATTAGCTGCGGTTTCAAATTCAGGTACTATTTTAATTACTGTTTGCATTTGTTCTTTTAAGCTAAATGCTGATGCTTGAAAGCTATCAGTACTTGCAGCCATAGAACTAGATATATCATTAAATCTACTAACCATACTATCGACATTATTTTGAAATCCTTGATTAGCAACAACCATTTTATTTGCAGCATTACCAATAGTAGTTTCTAATACCTGTCCGACTTTTTGATGAAAGCGATTTAAAAATTCTTCTTGTTGTTTTACCATGCGATCGACAGCTTTATCTAAACGACTATAACCATCAATTTTAATTTTAAAAATATTATCAAGATAGTCTTCAAGAGAACTGATTAAGAGAGATTTAGCAAAGTTAGTATTGCAGCGTAAATTGACCATAATCAAAATAGAACTACACAAGATAGCAGTTAGGCTAGTAGAAAAGGCAATCCCCATATTTTGTAATGGTGTTTGTAATTGAGTTATCAACCCATTAATATCTGCTACACCTCGATCGAAGTTAATAGTCTGACTGAGGTTATATAAGTTAGAACTAATACCGATAAATGTTCCCAATAAACCAAAGGCGAGTAATAGGTTAGGTAATGCTTGACAGAAATAATCCCATTGTTCGCAACGTAGGGATATACCAAAAAACTTTAATCTTTCCTGACTGTATAAGCCATCGATTAAAGCGATAGTGTTTACTTGTTCTAGTTGTTTACTTGCTTGTCTAAATCTGGCTTCTAATTTATCGACAATTGTGGGTTGTTTACCTCGGCTTTCATTTATCAGCAATCTAGATACTTTATTAGCTGAATTGATTAAATAGCCATATAAATAGCGACGTAATATTATAGCGATGATGGTTGGTAATATTACCAGAATTATGGTTAGTAAAATTAGGTAAGGGGGGAAAATATTTAGAATGTTAGTCATGGTTGTAGGAAATAGGATTAGTCAAGAGGCAAGAGGCAACAGATAATAGATAATAGATAATAGAGATTTATTCGTAAATAATTTTTGCGCCTTTGCGCGAGCATTTCACGATTTTAAAGCTTATTCAAAATTCAGGTAATTATCTTTGCGTGAGTTAAATTTAGATTATTTATGTATTAAATACCTAGAATTTTTTGTTTAGCTGCTTCAAACTGTTTATCAGACAAAAATCCGTCTTTTTTCATTTGAATTAATTCTTTTAATTCTGCCATGCGCTCGATATGATTATCTGGTTCTGCTTCATTTATTTCAGCTTCAAGAACAGAAGAGTTTTCTGGCTGAATATAATTTATATCAATATTTTGTCGATCGCTTTTAAAATTATTAGAGCCTTTTAATTGAGGATTTACTGTAGAATTAGGTGGTAATATTTCCTGTGGTTGCTGTTGTTTTTGTTTTTTCATCTCTTCCCTGACAAAATCCCGCATTTTTTGCCAAAAACGATTAATAATACCGTCTTGTTGTCGGCGATCTATACTGGCTCTACTACCGACAACTATTTCTTTATAAAGATAATTCGGATCGTTTTCTGGTAAATTATCTACTGTAGTTACAAACTGCCTTAACTTGGGTAAATAGTGGTTATGCCAATTTTGCGGGTTTTGAGTTAAATCTGCGATCGCTTCTTTTAATTTATCGTCTAAAGCTATTACCATATCCTGAATGCTGGCGAGTTTTTCTAAAGCCTCATCCCAGACATAACTGAGGGAAGTAACTTCGTAAACATCTCGAAACTTGTCATGGTATTGAAATTCATATTCTTTAGTGTTGCTGTTGTAAGGTAGTAACTCGAACGCTAAAGAAGGATAAAAGATATCCTGTAGTCGTTTCATCTCCCACCCATCGGGAGGAATAGGATCGATAAACTGGGTGCGATAGTCGTTGTGCAAGAAATTACCGTGTGACTTGTGACGTTGATAATGATCTCGCATTTTTTCTAAACCACGAATCAGTCTCAGGGGAAAAGCACCGTATTCGTTGACGAGAATTATTTCCTTTTCCGCTTGAATGGGTTTTAAATTACTGTCTTTGATACCTAAGTCTTTACCAAGGATGTTTTTAAACTGAGTTATTTCTGGTTTGTCAGTATCCTTAAAACCGATGATGTTGAGAGTTTTACTCGTATCGTTATCAAAATAGGGATCGGCAAGATTAAGAGGTAAAAGAGGTTCGGATTCGCGTATAATTTGTTCTAGACGGATAGCGCGGTCGCTTAAAGGATAACTTTCTAAAAAACGTTTTACCGCAGATTGTACTGTAGAAAGACTGCGAGAGCTAAATTCACTATCTACTATTGAGTTAATTTCTTTCTGTAGGCTATATTCATCTACTACACCACGTTCTAAACAGCTTGCTAGCGATTCTGTACCTAAGCCTACCTTTTTGGTAATTTTACTACTAACTAAGGCTAATTGAGCGGAGCGATCGCGGTTTGGTAACAAGTTACGATAACAATCATCGGTATCCGCATCAGCAAAGATAGCTTCCCCACTCATTTCATCAACGTCTTGTAATTTCAGATCGTCTTCTGTTTTTTCATAAGTGAGTTTGACATTATTTAAAAGATTGCTAAAATTGCTACATTTATTGGTTAGTTCGCTGACGTGATGTTGTAATGCTTTTACTATAGTTAATACTTCCCGAAATAGAGAATATTCATAGTTCTCTTTCATTAGTTTACTAACTTGTCCTACTATCCTTTGTGCTTCTTCTTGAACTTGGCTAGTTTTGTGTTTGTTAAAGAAGGGTAATCCCTTTTTACTTTCAATATCTTTAATAGTTTGTTTTGTATCGTTCCATTTTTTTTCCACAGCTTCTAGAGAATGAATTGATTTCATGCTATTAATTGAATCTTCTAATTCTCGGTAAGATTTGTTTAACTCTGTGGTTAAAGCTTCTAACCAAGCGCGAGTATTTATCAGAGAAAAATCTATGCTATTGGGATTGAGTAACTGAGTTAGATATTGATCGACATCTTTAATATATTCTGCGGTAAGGTGAGCGCGTTGCTGTTGTAAGTTAGTCAGCCACAAACCCCTAATATTATCAGTTTCTCCTGGCTGTACTTTCCGAAACTCACTACGAATTTCCTTGCCTAACTGAGAAACTACTTCTTGTCTTTCATCGCTATTTTGAATCTCTGCGATATTATTTTCTAAGCGATTTTTCCAACTACTTAAAGCATTCCTAAAAGTTTTACTTCCATCGGTAGTTGCTTGCTGCAATTTAGTAACAAAACCATTTTCATTTTTTCCGCGATCATACCAGCGATCTAAGAAACTTGCTAATAAGTTATTAGGATCGATACTCTGTCCTTCACCTTGTAACCAGAAGTCAACTAATTTAATTTTTATCCGATTAAGAGATACCTGTACTGCAACCTCACGAGGGAAATAAATTTGTGCTAAACCAAATGTTAAATAATGCTGTACGTTGGGACGAGGATGTAAATCTGTAGGAATCATGTGGTGGCTTAAAGTATCTTTTTGTTCTCTAATAGGAACAGATAATTCACCTGCAAAATCCAGAGTAATTTTATGAGCGATAATATTACACAGCTTACTCTTTTCTAAAATTTTGTAATCTTTACCAGTGCGATTAGAAACAAGATAAATATATTCAAAAGGTGGACGAGATTCTTCCACAAACTCTAAATTCTGCAAGTCGTATTCTGCTTTAAAAGTTGTCCCCGCAGTAGCATAATAATTTAATTCTTTGAGTGCTGCATAAGCATTAGCACTTTTGCCAGATGCATCGCCATACAGTTCGGGACTAATTACAAAATAACCGACAATTTGCGCTCCATCACCACCATACATTTGACGTAAACAATAAGCAGTATCTAAAAAAATTCCGCTACCAGTACCACCACATAAAGAACCAATAACAAATATATTTAATTTATTATCGACATTCCAGTTTTTACGAATCATAAAAGCCTCATGTCCTAGCGTTCTTTGTTCTGCCAATTCAATAGAGGCTTTAATCTTTCTATAGTTATGGAAAAATGCCAATCTTCCCACAGGACGAATTCCTTGCGCTCCTTCTTGAATTGCTTTTACATCTTTTAATAGCTGTGGAGGAAACCAGCTAGAAATATTACTAAAAGCTCCAGGTGTACCATCATAATTACTCACGTTTCTCGATAATTCTGGAATCATATTATCGACCTCAAATCGCGCTATTGTCGCAGCAACTTTTTCCACATCGCTAAAACGTAAATCGACACCATGATAAGTATTTCCCGTCTTTAATCCCGTTGTATTACTCGTTCCATTATCGGTATCGATATGTACAAAACTAACTACAGGAAGTTGTTTAAAATCTCCATAGCGATCCACAATTAAACGGCGAATTCGCATTAAGACATCGCGTCCAGTACCACCTAAGCCAATACAAACAGTGCGGTTTATTTTACGGGATTGAGTTTCTTTAAATTTCATGATTTTAACAAGTTAACTAGTATAAGAAAGGTAAGATATAGGAGGCAAGAGGCAAGAGGTAAGAGGTAAGAGGTAAGAGGTAAGAGGTAAGAGGTAATAGGCAATAGGCAACAGGCAAGAGACAAGAAGTAGTAAATATCAAGAAAGTTATGACGATAGTTTTTTAATAAGAGAAATAATCATTTTAGTTTCTTCTTGTAGTAAATTGATAATATTGTTTGCATCTTTGGATTCGCATAGTTTTAATCTTTTAGATAAAAGTAAATGGTTTTCAAGTTCATTAACTGAACCTTTGGCTATATTTAAAAATCTAATATAATCTCCTTTTGAGTTTCTTCCATAACCTTCACTGATGTTAGCTGGTATAGATACTGATGCTCGTCTGATTTGTGATACTATTCCATAAATTTCTTCTCTAGGAAAATCTTTAGTTAGTAAATAGCATTGTTCTGCAATTAACATACCCTTCTGCCATATCAATAAATCCTTAAAATCTCTAATCATCAATTTTTCTACTTTCTAAAATTTACTAAATTAAACTTTTATTATTTACTTTTATGCCATAATTACTCTTGCCTCTTGCCTATTACCTCTTGCCTAATACCTACTTAACCACCCTAAACCCAATCTCAAAATCTTTACCCTCAAAAGGACAATTGATAGTAAAGCGATTATGAGTAATTTTTGTTTCTCGATCTAAATCGCGATCGCGATAAATGAAAGGAGCATTTTTAGTGGGCTTTAAATATATTTGATTTCCCTTCCTAATTAGATAGCCTCTAACATCTTCTCCAGGGCAAGGAATTGCATTTAAATTATCATCTCCAATAGCAATTTTTTGTTGGTGTTTTAAATAGCAAGTTTGTTGTTCTCTGGTGTCGTCTGATTCAAAAGTAATTTTAATTTTCCATTTTTTGTTAAGACTAATTAAATATTTGACCCAAAAGCCTACAGCAATTATTAGACACCCTAAAGTAGTACTGGGTAGCCACAACATCTTGAAAAGATATGGCATTACCAAACAGGTTTCTTTTCCTCCTGGTGCGGGAGTACAAAATTCTTGTATTGTAGGAGCAATATCGACAACCGATAGTTGATAGGTGCTATTATCTTTAGTGGTAATTGTTTGCGATCGCAACGCGCCTCGCCATTGGCGAGATCGCTTTTTAAGTGGTAAAGTCTGTAACCAACTTTGTCTATCTTGGCTGGCTTCAGAATCTACAACGCGAAATGCACTATCTGCGGGAGTTTCTACCCAAGTATCAGAAGCAATACCAGGAGAAGTTAATAAGGGTGCATCAGTTAACCAAACCACAGACTGGGGTTTAATAGCATTATTATTCGCGAGACGACATTGATTAAGTTGTGCTAATCCACGATAAGTAAACAACTCCGCATTTTGAATATCAGTATTACTGAGGTTAATTTCCGATTCAAAGGGCAAAACATTTAAAATTGACTCAATATCTTCTGCTTTCCCCCTAAACTTAATCCCGCTTTGCAGATTGATGGGATTAATATCGGGTTGTAGAGGATTAACTTGGGAAGCGAAAGGAACAACATAAACTGTATCACCAGACTGTAAACTATCCTCTATAATTTGAGTTAAACGTAAACGACCTTCTGTATTTAAACCAACACTCTCAGTAAGGTCAATCGCAATTACCACATCTCTCCCGCCATAGATATGGGATACTAAATTTAAACCCCATTGTTGCCAAGGCTTAGGTATTTTTCCTGGTGCTATCTCTGTGCAGTTATTGGTCACAAGTATTGAACTAAAAATAGAGAAGACATACTATAAGAAGCGATCATCCCTAATAATATTTGCTGCTTCTAATAAACCGCCACTGAAAATTTACTTAGATATCCAAATAACTATGATTAGTTCTAACTTGAAAAGATAAGCTGAAATTTGACATTGTTCCAATCAGTTTTTATGACTAATAATAACTCTCAGATGCTTAATTAACCGAATTTTTGTTCATTATTTACTCACACAATAAATCTCAATCATTTTCAATTTTTAAAATTTCACTTTGCTTATTAATATTTTTCTGGAAAGGGAATAAGTACCTGTGCAAAATAGATTACGAGGGTAGAGATAGGCAAGAGGCAAGAGGCAAGAGGCAAGAGGCAAGAGGTAAGAGGTAAGAGGTAAGAGGTAAGAGGCAAGAGGCAAGAGGTAATTATGAGTGTGTAAATAATTATGACCAAATACTTAATATCGATTAAAGGAGAAAATTTACAATAGGTTTGGGAAAGGACGATCGCAGCTTGGCAAAAAATAGTAGAGCAAAATAGTAATTCAGATCATCCCCGTACAGGAATTGTGGTGGCTCATGATGCGATTAATAAAGTAATTGTTTGCTATCTTTTAGGTTTAAAACCTGCTAATTTCTGGAGTATTAAACAGGGTAATGGTGCAGTAACAGTAATTGATTATCCTCAAGGTGCGTCAGGAAAACCTGTCTTACAAGCAATTAATCTGACTTCTCATTTGAGTGGTGGAGTATTAGATAAAAACGACAACAAAACAATTAAATTATATGGAATGCTTTGATTATGAATGAAATCAATCGGGATTTTCAGCTAAAATCGGTTAATTCTAACGGCGATCGTGAGATAAGTGCATTTTCCCAACTGCCCCGTTTACCGATTATATCTAGTTCTAAATCAGATTGGAAAAACATTCAAGTTACGCATCATCATCAACCAGCTTCTGAGATTCCCGAACATAATTCCGATTATCATGGAATTTATCTTAATGGAGGTAAAACAGTCAAGTTAGAGCAGAAGATTGCAGGTAAAATCATTACATCTAATTCTATTCCAGGAGACTTTGGTATTTATCCTGCACACATCAGTCAGTCATTTGCTTGGAACTCAGAAGCAGATTTTTTACTGATTTATTTAGAACCTGATTTAATAACTAAACTAGGCTACGAACTCTATCAGAGCAATAGTGTAGAACTAATACCTCAGATTGAATCTTCCTTCGATCCTTTAATTCAAGAGATTGCCATAGCACTCAAAAATGCTTTGGAAAACAAAGTTAGCAGCAATTTATACGCAGACTCCATGGCAAATGCTTTAGCCGTACATTTATTATCTCGATATTCTAATCGCAGTTGTCCTCTTAAATCCAGTAAAGGTAAATTATCTCAGCCACAATTGAATCAGGTAATCGATTATATCTACAGCAATTTAGATAAAAATTTGACTCTGACACAATTAGCAGCAGTAATACAGTTAAGCGAATATCATTTTGCTCGCTTGTTTAAACAAACTACTGGCAAAGCACCCCATCAATTTCAGCTTCAATGTCGTATAAATCGCGCTAAAGAATTGTTATTAAAGAATATGGCGATCGCTGAAGTTGCTCAAACAACGGGATTTTCTAGCCAGAGTCACCTCAACTATCATTTCAAGCGTCGAGTAGGGGCGACACCAAAACAATTTTTAGCTCACAGCAAAAACTTGTAAAAACACAGCAATAACTTTGAAGACTATCAATAGACACATTTTGGATACTAAGGAGGTACAAACTTTAGCAGTAACCATATGATGAAAAACAATGAAGTAGTTCGCTTAGAGCGATCGCAAATAAACCAAGCTAGTACAATTGCAGCAAAGGCATTTGAAGACGATCCCGTGTTTGGCTATCTCACACCAGAAGCTCAACAGTCACGCTTAAAGGCTTTAACTTGGCTGACTAAAAATGCCTTAGAGTATTGCTATTATTATGGTCATATTTACACCACATCCGATCTTAAGGGTATTGCTGCTTGGCTGCCACCAGAAAAATCGTCTTTTGCAGGGATACAACAGTTACAGTTAATCTTGCAGCTACGCTTATATTTATTACCTTTCAAGTGTGGTTGGAACAAACTCGGACGCTGGCTATCTTTTTTGAAAATTACTGAAGATTATCACGAACGAGATATGCAAACTCAGCCTCATTGGTATTTAGCTTTGATGTTTGTCAATCCTAGTTATCAAAGACAAGGTGTAGGTAGTGTTTTACTTAAACCAATTCTCGATCGATCTGATGATGAAAAATTACAATGCTACGTGTTAACCTTTACCGAGCAAGCAGTAAAATTTTATCAAAGAAATGGTTTTAGTATCATCAGAAAAAGTCAAGCTTCAAAAAATGCACCCTTTTTTTGGAACTTGAAGCGAGACACTTTTGCTTGATGTCTATGTCTATTTGTGCTAGTTGATTTCTCTTATAGACCAACTACTTGATTCAAGAGACAACAAGATAAATTAAAAGTGAATTAATAATTTGGTGTCTAACTTTTATGTGGCTGGTACTATTTTATAAGGTGAGCATTGCACTAAAGTACTCACCGATGGTCGCCCACCCTAAAACTAACAATTAACCATATGCCCTAAAGGACTTCCTTCGGTCGCGCGATGCGTAGCGAGTCCTTTAGGGAAGCGGTATCCTTTAGGACTAACAATCAATTACTGACCAGGCTTCATTACTACAATGCCATAAGCATCAGGATTGAGATACTTTTGGGCTGCTGTCCGTAAATCTTTGGCAGTTATAGATTGAATATGTTCGGGATAATTTAAAGCAGGAGCTAAATCTTGTAGTTGAGAATAGTAATAACCGTAAAGATTTGCACGAGAACTAGGCTTTTCATTGGCAAAGATAAACCGATTAGCTACTTGTTTGCGGATACGATTAATATCTTTTTCTGCGATTAATTCATTTTGAATTGTCCGAATATGGTCTGTAATTGCTTTTTCTACTTCTGCAATATTTTCAGTGGGTAATTGAGCAGAGATATAAAAGACTCCCTGTTGAGTTTGAGTCATATTACTAACACCAATTTGTGTTACCAAGCCTCGTTCTTCTCGTAAGTCTCTAAATAAACGGGATACTTTACCCTGTCCCAAGATAACAGCCAGAATATCGAAAGGGTATGTTTCTGCTAAATCCACCATACCAGGGACACGCCACATCATAACCATCCGCGCCTGTTGCAAAGTATCATCAGTTAACTCTTGGCGCACTACTTCGGTAAAAGGGGTTTCCAGGTTATATTGAGGTGCAACCGATTGCAATCTTGCTTCTTGAGAGCCATAATGTTGGGCAAAACTGTTACTGACAATCTCAATTAACTCTTCTACTGGTAAATTACCCACTACTGCTGCTGTCATCGACTCAGGTTGATACCAACTACCGTGGAAATCTTTCATTTGTTGAGATTTCAAGTTAGTAATTACTTCTGTAGGGCCTAAAACACGACGGCGATAGGGTAAACTGGCGAAACAAGTCTCCATTGCTTGATAAAAAGTACGACGACGGGGATTATCTTCTGAGCGACGAATTTCTTCTAAAACTACTAATTTCTCTCTTTCAAAAGCTTCATTTTCCAAACTGGGATTCAACACTACATCTAATTGCAAGGGTGCAAGTTCCGCAAAGTCTTTGGGTGCGGTGGTAATGTAGTAGTGGGTATAGTCTTGGCTAGTAGCAGCGTTAGTAACTGCACCTTTTTCCTCAATTAATTGCTCAAATTCGCCGATACCAAGGTTTGACGTACCTTTAAAGACCATGTGTTCTAAAAAATGCGCCATTCCATTAATATCATCAGTTTCTTTTGCCGAACCGACATTAAGCCACACATTGAGGTTAATTGCATCTACAGGTATTTGTTCTGCAATAATAGTTAAGCCATTGGGAAGTCGCTGAATAGTGGGTGCATTAAGCTGGCTTTTTTCCGCAAGATTCAAGGTCATTAGTTGGTCTTTATATTGGTTATTACATTTAATTACCTATATTCTAAGATGTTTACAAAATACAGTGAGTTAGTACGATCGCGATTATCATCTTAAGACTTTTCCGTAAAGTTCAGTGAAACATGAAAGGGTAAAGGTATAATGTATGCCGTTCCTTAACAAACCATTAGTGGGGAAACCGATATGATTAAACCCAAGCTCAGTAATTAAGTGTGGAATTTTTCAAAACTCGGTGACTCGGTAACTTCTCACTTCACCAACGGTCACGTGCCGTCTCCGTCGTGTCTTGACGAGCATTCCCTTGCGTCCTACGCCGACGCGGGGTCTCGTCGCTTTTACGGCGGAATAATCTGTGACTCTCTACTTAAATTAGCCCTACCTATTTACTCCAATGTCTCTTAAACAAGCTATTCCTCTCGATAAAATCCGCTACAACGAACAAGGATTAGTTCCTGCGATCGCACAAGACTATCTTGATGGTACAGTATTAATGATGGCTTGGATGAACCGTGAATCTTTAAAAAAGACTTTAGAAACCGAACAAGCTTGGTATTGGAGTCGTTCTCGTCAGGAATTATGGCACAAAGGTGCAACTTCGGGACATTTTCAAAAGGTCAAAGGTATTCGTTACGATTGCGATAGTGATGCGTTACTGGTAACAATCGAACAGGTAGGAGATATTGCTTGTCATACGGGAGAAAGAAGCTGTTTCCACCAAATAGAAGGACAAAAATCCCTACCTCCAGCAGATACTTTAACTGAAGTTTTTAAAGTAATTAAACAACGCAAATCAAATCCCACAGAAGAATCGTATACTTGTAAATTATTTGCAGGAGGAGATAATAAAATTCTCAAAAAAATTGGCGAAGAATCAGTAGAAGTAGTAATGGCTTGTAAAGATGACGATCAAGAAGCGATCGCGTATGAAGCTGCTGATTTACTATATCATACTTTGGTTGCTCTGGCTCATCATAATGTGGATCTTCGTGATGTTTATCGTCAATTGGATAGTAGAAGAAAATAATTAATTTAATTGATCTTAAAATATCATCTCTTGATTAATGAACCATTTATCCCGACTTCCCAAAAAATTAGAACTAAAACTAAAAAAGCCACTAGAAAGGTCACAAAACTAATTAATTCTGCTTTCTCAGGAGGTTCTATGTCTCAGCATGACCGAATTGTTTTCGATCTCAAAGGTTATATTGTCAAACCCGCCGTACTAAAAGAGCAAGAAGTTGAAGTTCTCAAAGAATTTATACTACGTCAAAAAAACGAACCAGAATCACTACCTCCTCATCAGCGTCGTCTCCCTGGAGGTGCTTTTGCTAGTCTAATCGATCATCCAGTAGTAATGGATACCTTATTAAGTGTCATCGACCCAGACCGCGATAAAATTCGCTTAGAGAGCGTTTTTCTTAATTATCGTGAAATGGGAGAGGGAGAATGGAGTCCTCACGCTGGGGGCCGTACTACCAATCCTAACTATGCTTACAATTTTCATGATGGACGCATTTATGCTGGTATGACCAGGGTAGTTTGGGAATTGAATGAAGTTCTAGAAAACAAAGGAGGAACTTGTTTTATTCCAGGCAGCCACAAAGCCAATTACAATATACGTAGCAATCCTCTTGCTAGTCTAGATGCCAAAGATTCGGGACTATGGGAAAGTTATAGTTGTCCTCCTGGCTCTTTAGTGATCTTTTCTGAAGCAGTGCGACATTCAGCAGATACCTGGCAAAATCCTCATAATCCCCGCATCTCAATTTTCTGCGCTTACAACCATATTAATGTGCGTCATCACAAGCCAACCATTCCACCAGTAGTTATTGAAAAGCTAGCACCAAAACACCAAAGATTTTTCCACGAAGTATATCATCCTCAATTCGATCAAATGTAAGTTAATAAGGATACATTTTTTGAGGTTGCCTCAAAATCGCGTAGGGGAGCCGTCGGATTGGCGACGTATGTCCTTCTGATTTATAGGGTTCGATCGAAGTGTCCTAAAGGATACCGCTTCTCTAAAGGACTCGCTTCCCTAAAGGACTTCCTTCTTTTTTTCCCTTACGAGAACTTAACCATTGAAGGGGCAACGACCGCTAGTCAATGTCCCCAAGAATTTACCAGTATCAAAAAAATGCTCTAGAGACTCAATTTTTAAATCTTCTGTCACTGTGGCAACGCTAATACCAACAACTTCAATTGTTTTTCCCGTCGGTTGATGCTCTTTGTAATCTCCGTTGAAAGTTCCCCAATGTCTCCATTTAAAGATAACTTTAGGAGGGCCACTGAAAACTTCGATTAATTCCCAGAGAAAACCATCAGGAAAAGCATTATGAAAAATTTGATAGGAGGATTCAAAAGTTTCTTCAGAAGGACGATAATGTTCTGACTCTTCAAGAAAAAGATTATAAGTACCCTCCTCAGCGACATCTTCGGCAGTATATTCTTTTCCTCCATTGCTGCTCATGCGAAATTTGTCTGTGACTACAGAAATCCACTGTTTGGGATTAGATTTGAAAGTTGCTTCCATCTCAAACGTTTTCACGAGGTTTTCAGCAATCGCATTCAAAGAACCTTCTGCATGATGATACTGTCGCTCTTTTTCCAAAAAAGCATTTGTATGAGAATAGTCGGGAAGCTCTCCGTAACGCCATTCTACTGCTTCATTACTCACGGTTCGCTCAATTTAAAAATGGTCGAGCAAATAAAGACGATGAAATCAAGTCACAGTAATAATTAGAGCGATTGGAGTCAATTAGGAACTAGCTGGGGAACAAGATAAATCGATTCAGGAATGTTCATCAAATTTAAAATTTGTCTTTGAAGGGAATTCAGAGAACTGATTTCAGTAGAGCCATCAGGATAAAGATACAAAGTCAAATCAGAAAAAGCAGCTAATAATTGTTCTGCTGTGGGACAAAAAGTAGCGCGTTTGGGATTCCCTGAATAAAGTCCAGAGATAGATTGCTCTGATTCAGTTAATTGGCGACGAACAATAAATTCCATCAAGGTG
>NZ_LR213812.1 GCF_900659865.1 Hyella patelloides LEGE 07179 | reverse complement strand
GAGAAGATGTATCTACAGAGGCGGAAATTGAAATATTAAGGAATGCTGGTCATCAAGTTCAATTAATTGAAGAAACCAATAATGATATTAAAAATTATTCTTCGCTTGATAAACTAGAACTTTTTTTCTCTACTACTTGGAATTATCGTAAATATCGAGAAATAAGAGCTTATTTACAATCTTATCAGCCTGATTTAGTTCATGTACAAAATTTTTTTCCTCTGTTTTCTCCATCAATTCATAGTGCTGCTCAATCTCTTGGTATTCCCACTATTCAACATTTACGTAATTTTCGTTTAGCTTGTTTAAATGCTTATCTTTTTAGAGAAGGAAAAGTTTGTGAAGCCTGTGTAGGAAAAAACCCTTGGCGTGGTGTAGTGAAGCGTTGCTATAAAAAATCTTTACCTGCATCTCTTAGTCTTTGGAACATGATAACTTATAATCGTTGGCGAGGAACTTGGTTAAATGATGTAACTGCTTTTATTACTCCAAGTCAATTTGCTGCTAACAAATTTATTGAAGTAGGAATTCCTGAAGATCGTTTGTTTGTTAAACCTAACATAACTCCAGACCCTTTAACTAATCAAAAAATCACTTCAACTCCTGAGCAGCCTACCTTTCTTTTCTTTGGTCGTTTATCAGCCGAAAAAGGACTAATCAACTTATTTATAGCTTGGGAAAAACTAGCACAGCCAACATGGAAATTAAATATTATTGGAGATGGAGAACAAAGAGAAGAATTAGAAAAATTTGTACAAGATCGCAATTTGCACAATATTCATTTTCAAGGATATCAAACTAAAGATAAAATTATTGATGCAATTAAGCAATCGACAATCGTGGTTGTTCCATCTCAATGGCATGAAACTTTTGGTAGAGTTGTCATTGAAGCTTTTGCTTGCGGAAGAGGAGTTATCGCGTCCAATTTAGGTGCGTTAGCTGAATTAGTTACAGAGGGAGAAACAGGTTTTTTGGTAGAAGCCCATAATCTCAATGCTTGGGTAGACACTTTAAGATTATGTGGAAACAATCCATCGTTAATGGCTAAAATAGACTACAAATGTCGTCAGATTTATCTAGAAAGATATACTCCAGAAGTTAATTATGAGCAAACTATTGATATTTATAAAAAGGTAATGGAAAGCTAAATGTAGATTTAAAAAAAACTAAAAAAAGATTTAAAACTATCTACTATTGCTGTCTTTCAATACTAAATTCATATTTAGTATTAGGAGCTATTTAACTTTAGTAGCCCACAAATTTACATGATTTTCTTGTCTACCTATTTTCGATAACTTATATATTTTATATATTAACTTATAAAGCCAGTCAATTTGACAAACAAGAATATTTATTCTTAAAAATTCAGGTAGCTTATTTATTATTTTATTGTGACGAATTTTTGTTTCATGTAAAAATCCAAGTTTTTCTACTTTGTCAATGCAGTTATTTGTATTAAGTAAATTAATTATTTCAGCTTCAGTTGTCCATTGAAGTGTTTGTAAACCTAATGTCGGTTTTCCTATTATTTTTAAATACTTAGCTGCTAATTTTTTGTTCATCTTTGGTAAAAACAAAATCCGATAATGGGGTTCAAAAAAACAATCATAATTAGGACATTTAATGTATAAAATTCCTCCTGGTTTTAAAACACGTAGCATTTCCTGAATACAACTACTGACGCATTTAACATGTTCTAAAGTTTGATAAGTAGTTACAACATCAAAGCTTGCGTCATCAAATGGCAAAGATTCTCCAACTCCTTCTACAAGATGTTTGAGAAACTCTTCTGGATAATTAGATGCAATAACCTTCTTTTTGAAGTACTCCCTTTTCCATTTTTCTGGCTCAATCCCCCAAACATCGTATCCATTTTGTAACCCAAATAAAGTAAAAGTACCGCAGCCAGAAGCCATATCTAAAACCTTTCCAACTATTTGTACTTTTTCTATAATTTTTTGCCAACGTCCATCATAATTGTTTTGATCATTAAACCAATTATTAGTGACTCGCTCAACTAATTTAGAATCTGTAACCCCAAAATACTTTTCACTTTCTTCGTTTATATTTTCTCTGAGAAAGTCTTTTACCTCAATTAAATTCATTTTATCTTCTTAGCTACTACTAAATACATCCATGTCCACTGCTCAGTTTTATCTATTCGATCAAAACCATAAGATAAAGTTTGAATCAATATTCCAATAATATCAATTATTCTGAACCAACGAAATAAACCATGATTAAGTCGATACAAATTATAAACAAATAACTGACCAAAAGTTACCCAAAATCCTGAAAGAGCTTTGAGTTCTAAAATTTCAAATCCAGATTTTTTAAACAGATATTGTAATCCATATTTAGAGTATCTATAGAAGTCTCTTGGTTCTTCATGTAAATGCCAAATAAAAGGAACTGAATAAATTGCTATTCCATCAGATTTAAGAACTCTATAACATTCTCTTAAAGCTAACTCTGGTTCTTCTAAATGTTCCAAAACAGCAGTGCAGATTGCCGAGTCAAATGAAGCATCTTCTACAGGTATTTGATATGCTGTTCCTAAGAGATTAATATTTGTCTTATCGTGTAATGTACTTTCATGATCGACACCTATGTGTTCATCAACATAAGGAAATAATAATTCTTTATAAGGTTTTGTTCCACAACCAATATCAATTAGTCGCCCTTTAAGATGTCGGGCAGCACATAATTTTAACTCTCGATCGTGAATTTTATACACCAAGTAATTTTTTAAGTTCTTTGCCATTCTTCATACCATTCTTTTAGCTGACTATCTCTCATATATCGACGATCGAGTTTTTTTGTATTTCCAATTACTTCTGCTGGGTTACCTGAGACGATTTCAAATTCTTTAACATCCTTAGTTACAAATGAGCCAGCTGATATTAAAGCTCCTTCACCAATTTTAACTCCTGGAAATATTTTAGAACCTGCTCCAATAAAAACATATTTTCCTATTTTTACTGGAGCAATTTTATATCCTTTTTTTTCTTTTTCTGTAATTTCTTGATAGTGGTTTCCATAGATGCGAATAGCGATATGAGAACTATGGGTAAAGATGCCAACCCAAGCACCTATTTGAGAACCTTCTCCAATCTCAAGTCCACCCGTTCCATCTAAAATTGTATAATGCCATATGAAAACATTATCCTGTATGTAAATTTTCTTAGGATAATAAAAAAATACAGTATCACTAATTCTGGTTCGTTGCTGCCACTGTCCAGAAGCATTTTGATAACCCCAGAGCATCTTGGGTGTTTTGAATTGGCGAATTATTGAATTTAGTTTTTTTCGTAAGTATATACGCCATTGAATAGGTAGCGTATTTTGCAAAATTTTTTTTACTATCATTTACTTTGACATATAAAATTTAATTTACTATTAATAATATTTTTTATCAATTATTTTTATGTATAAATAAAGCTATATTGAGATTTGATATGATTAATTTTTTTAAATTACATCTTTTTAAAAGATTTTTTAAATTAGATTTTGTATTTAACATTAAGCTAAATATTTGATTTATAACCTACATTAAACTGGGATGCTACTCCAGCTTTTGCTCGAATTATAAAACCTATTTAAAAATTTGCCATTAGTAATAACTCGGAATTAGTAAAGTTACTATCTTGATTATCGCCAATATCTCTTTTCTAGGAAAGCTGTAATTGTAGCTTTTGTAGAGTTTAAGACAGCTAACAGTGAGTCAACTAATTAAAAAAATTCCCATAATATCCACCTTTATCCATACTACCAGTTACCAAGATACTTGTGATCGCATTAATCATTGGGTAAAAGACATTAGGCTTATTTCAGGCGGAATAAATTTGAACTTCTTTTTCTAATCGCTCAGATAAATTTTCTCGTGCAACTTCAAGGTCATATCGAGATTGAAGATTCATCCAAAATTGAGCTTCCATATTAAAAAATCGACCTAGTCTTAAAGCAGTATCAGCAGTAATAGCACGTTTACCGTGAACAATTTCATTGATACGACGTGGAGGAACACCAAGAGATCGAGCAACATAATATTGGCTAATATTCATAGGCTTTAAAAAATCTTCGAGTAAAATTTCGCCAGGGTGAATGGGAGGAAAATCACGTTTAGTCATAAAAAAGTTTTAGTGATAGTCAACAATTTCAACAACACCAAAATAATCAATAAAGTTACTACTTTGATGATTGCAAAGCTCTCTTTTCTGGGAAAGCTGTAGCTGTAGCCTTCGTGAAGCTTGAGACAGTCAACAGTGAGTCAACTAACTAAAAAAATCCCTATAATATCCACTTTTATTCATAATACCAGTTATCAAGATGCCTGCGATCGCATTGAATCATGGGTAAAAACCAACACATCTTGTTATATCGTAGCTGCTAACGTTCATGTGGTGATGATGAGCTATTGGCAGAGGGGATATCGCGAGATCTTAAATCAAGCTGCATTGGTAACCCCTGATGGTATGCCTTTAGTGTGGGCAATGCGGTTACTGGGGATTAAACGGCAAACTAGGGTATATGGTCCCGATCTCATGCTAGAATGGTGCGATCGTGCTGCTAAAAGAGAAGTCCCAATTTATTTGTATGGTGGCACCGTTAG
This sequence comes from Hyella patelloides LEGE 07179, assembly GCF_900659865.1. Taxonomy (GTDB): domain Bacteria; phylum Cyanobacteriota; class Cyanobacteriia; order Cyanobacteriales; family Xenococcaceae; genus Hyella; species Hyella patelloides. The sequence continues at coordinate 29,511 of NZ_LR213812.1, read as the reverse complement.
TACTTTGGAGAAGTTACAGGCTAATCTGAAACAACAGTTTCCTAATTTAATTATTGCAGGGGTAAATTCTCCACCGTTTCGTCCTCTGACTGCCACAGAAGAAGCGGAAGATATTGCTAGAATACATCAATCTGGAGCTAAGGTAGTATTTGTGGGTTTAGGCTGTCCCAAACAAGAGCAATGGATGGCAAGACAACAGGGTAAATTACAGGCTGTGATGATTGGTGTGGGTGCAGCTTTTAGTTTTCATAGTGGGGAAGTTTCCCAAGCACCCCGTTGGGTTATGAAATGGGGTTTTGAATGGTTGTATCGTTTTAGTCGTGAGCCACAACGTTTATGGCGCAGATATTTAGTTAATAATCCTATTTTTGTGTGGTTATTTGCTTGGCAATTAGTCGCCAGTTATGTCAAAGGTAAAAAGTCTTTTGAAAGCCAATTTTAATTAAATCGCATCGAGACAGGATATGGTGTGCATGAAAAGTTACATATTATTCAATTAGGCAACAATTCAGTATCTATGCAGCTATTAATAGGAAATGCACACCAAGAAACACACACACAATGAGGTAACAACCCGCAACTACTGATAATTTCGATTAATCTTTTCTAAATTTAATTCGGTGGGGACATATTCTCCGTTGTCTGTCTTGTTATTGGTAATAATCGATCGCATTCCTTCCATAGTGGATACCATGTTACTAGGATCCATGAACATCACTTTGCTGCTTTCACTACTACCAATTTCTTTACCCATATCTAAGTATTGCTGCGCCAAGATAAACTGTAAGGCTTCCCTGGCTTGAGCTTCATTTTTTAGTTTATCCGTGACAATTTCCATTGCTTGGGCTGTACCTGAAGCTTTCATGACTTGCTGTTCTCGTTCGGCTTCTGCTCTAAGCAAAATAGCTTGTTTTTCGGCTTCTGCTTCTAAAATTGCGGCTTTTTTACTGGCTTCTGCATCTAAAAGTCTAGATTGCGCTCTACCTTGAGCAGAGTTCACCGCAGAATCTCTTTCTCCTTCGGAAGTCAGAATTGCAGCCCGTTTTTTCCTTTCTGCTGCCATTTGTAATTCCATCGAGTCTTGCACTGCTTTCGAGGGCATAATGTCTCTTAGCTCGACTCTAGTTACTTTAACTCCCCAAGGGTCGGTGGCGATATCTAATTCTCGGAGTAAGATTTCGTTAATTTCGGTACGAGCGGTAAAGGTTTGATCTAACTCCAATTTACCCATTTCTGAACGTATTTGAGTTAAAACAAGGTTTACCATGGCATCTCTTAAGTTTTCTACTTTATAGTATGCCTTATACATTTCCATGACGCGCCAATACACTACCGCATCAACGGTAATAGTGACATTATCACGGGTAATACAAGATTGAGCAGGGATATCTAATACTTTTTCACGAATCGTATCTTTATAGACAATTTTATCGAACATAGGAATGGTAAAATTTAATCCTGGTTCGAGTTTTTTATTGTAGCTACCCAATCTTTCGATTAAATATTCTTCTTTTTCTTTAACAATTTTGACTGAGCTAGCTAATCCAGAGCCAAAAGCTAAGGCTAGCATAAGTAAAAATCCATTCATTATTCATACTCCTAAATTAAGATGGTATAAAAAAAATTATGGTAATAGGTTACGAGGTAAAATAATTAGTGTATTACCTTGTTTTTCTACAATATAAACTGCTTCTTTTTCGGCAATTTGGATACTTTCATCAACACATTTAGCTTGCCAGGAATTACCTTCATACAAGACTCTGCCTGTTTTTCCTGGTAAAATCGCGGTTAAAGCTTCTCCCTCACTATCATCTTCTATATTTCTTGCTTTGGGTTTTGAAGTCAGAAAACGACGAGATAATATAACCCCTGATAAAGAAAAAACTACCCACAGTGCAATCAAAAGATTGGGAAAAGGCAACATTAAAGATACTCCAGCTACTAAAATAGCAGCAATCCCCATATTAAAAACAATAAATGTGGTAGGTAAAATTAATTCTGCTGCACAGAGACAAGCTCCTGCAATCAACCACATCAATGTGCTGGTCATAGATTAAGCAAGATTTTGATAAAAAACTATCGCTTTCTTTATCATAGACTTAGAGAACTTTTTGCGTCCAAAATACAAGATATAAATTAAGATTTGACGGTTCTATGGCAAGATCGAAAAAGTAAGTTATGGGAAATAATTGCTTAACGTGAATCAACTTCGAGTTATCATCCTGTCTTGTCTTGTTTCTTTTCTCTTGATACCTTTTACTGTTACTGTGGCAGAAAATACCCCTAATAATTCTATGTTGCTTTCAGAAACAGAAATTAATCAGAAAATTGAGACATTACCTGAATGGACGACGGATGGTAAGGTAATCAGCCGTACTTTTGAGTTTAAAGATTTTGTAACTGCGATTGATTTTGTGAATCAATTGGTTGCACCAGCAGAATCAGCAGGACATCACCCCGATTTGGCAATCTCTTACAATAAGGTAACAGTCAGCCTTACTACCCACGATGCTGGTGGCTTAACTGCTTTAGATTTTTCTCTCGCTGAAAAGATTTCTCAGTTAGCTAATTGATGTTTTGAAGTGATTCAACTAAGGAAGAAGGAACGAGGATAAAGGACGGTGAATTGCTATTAGTTAGTGGGAGCGTGGTTAGTGGCTGGTTGTTCGTTGTTGTTCCTCATCCCTCATCCCTCATCCTTGCTCCTGACTTCAATTTAGGCTCTTCTACGAACTCTACGCTGATGGATTTTGGACATATCCACTCCTGCAACGGCTCTTTTTAAGGGTAATGTCCGTAAGCGACCATCTTGGGTGTTTGCTTGGTAAACTTTTTGATTATTGATGTCTAAAGCAGTAAGCCAGCCACTATTGCGATGGTATGCTCCTGTTTCGATATCCAACCAACCATTTCCTGCTGCAATTTGACCAGGTTGAATACCTGGCATGGTAAACGTAATGGTATGACCTGTAATAATCAGCTTATCGGAGAAATAAGGCTCTGAAATGCTATGAAAGTCTTCTCTAATCCAGCAAAATTGTTCTGATGTTTGTTTCTCTAAAGGGATTCGAGGATCGATTCCTGCATGAACTAACCAAATATCTTCCAAATCTAAATATACGGGGAGAGTTTTGAGCCAGTCAATATGTTCTTGGGGTATTTTGCTATCATAGCTAGTGACGGTTGCATGACCTCCACTATAAAGCCAACCTTGATACAATTCCACGGATACTTTACCATTACCCACAACATCAAGTAGCATCTCTTCATGATTACCTCGCAAGCACTGGTATTTGTTTTTCATCACAAAATCAACGACTTCTGCGCTTTTGGGACCACGATCTATTAAATCTCCTAAAAAATATACTCGATCGCTACTGTCAGGAGCTATCGAGTCTAATAAAGCTACTAGAGTGTCGTAATGTCCGTGGACATCACCAATGATAATTCGGCGATGATTGGTCATAATTAATTTTTTTGTTATCCGATACCAAATAATTGAGCTAAAAAATTTTAGGCGTTAATATTGGGAGCAGTTTAGGCTTATTTTTTATTATTCCCAGTTTTTAACCATCAATTCCTAAAAATGTCAAAGTTTATCTAAAAAAAGAGATTAATGCAACGATCTCGCACGAGTCGTGACTACTTTTTTATTGTCCTATATTGTCAAGAATATTAAATATATGTTGACATATTATACGCCTATAGATGTAAATTTGGGAGAAAATACTTATGTCTTTAGCTACTACGATCAAAATTCTTGAGTGTTCTACTAGCGATCGCTGGATCGAACAGGCTTTGGCTAATTTAGATACCATCTTGCTGGATCATTCTCATTGTGAGAGAAAAGCAGCAGGAATTGCTATTAATATGATGTTCCGTTATCCCTCTTTTCGTCAATTAGTAAAACAATTAACGGCGATTGCTAAAGAAGAGTTAGAACATTTTGAACAGGTAAATCAGTGGTTGGACAAAAAAGAAATTCCTTTAGCACCTTTAAATTCTCCTCCCTATGGTAGCAAGCTAAAAGCCCAGATTCGTCATCAAGAACCAGATCGTCTTTTGGATTCTTTATTGGTTTCGGCTTTAATTGAAGCTCGTTCTCACGAAAGATTAGGTTTACTAGGAGAACATTGTCCAGAACCAGAATTGGCTAAATTTTACCGTAGTTTAATGGCATCAGAAGCCCGTCATTACGGAATGTATTGGGTATTAGCAACTCAATACTGCGAACGCAAAGTGGTAGACAAAAGGTTGGAAGAGTTATCAATTATTGAAAGCGAAATTCTCTCGACTCTCTATCATGAACCGAGGATACATAGTTAGTAATAGCAACTAATCACAATTTAAGGAATGAGGAATGAGGAAGGAGGAACGAGGAAGAAGAACCAACAGAGCAAGTAAAAACTACACACCACCAACCACTAACCACCAAATACTAACAGCAATTAATGAAACAATCTTATAAACAATTTGTGATTCGAGATTGGCAAAAAAGCGATCGCTCTTCGGCAGCAGAGGTAATTCGTAGGGTGTTGGAAGAGTATGGTTTACCTTGGCAACCTGAAGAAGCAGATCGAGATGTAATTGAGGTGGAAACGGCTTATTTCGGCACGGGAGGAGAATTTTGGGTAGTAGAGACTGAGGGCAAAATCGTGGGTACTGCTGCTTATTATCCTGTGAAGCGAGATAGCAAAGAAGTAGAGATTCGTAAAATGTATTTGTTACCGCAAGTTAGAGGACAAGGTTTGGGTAAATATCTGTTACAAAAGTTGGAAAAAGCGATCGCTAATAAAGGCTTTAAAGTTATCTACCTTGAAACTGCTTCGGTATTGAAAGAGGCGGTAATTTTATACGAAAAAAATTGTTATCAACCCATGACAGAAGTTGCCACAGCCAGATGCGATCGCTCTTATTATAAAAAGTTAAATCGCTTAAATTCCAGCTAATATTTCAAAATGTAAATGAGTATTATGAAAAATTAAGAAGAATGTAATAGTTGTCAGGAAAAAAAATTATTACAATTACTTATGTAAGAAAAATACTGTAATAGCAAAACCATCAAATAACTATGAGCATGAGTAGCCGTCAGAAGAAATCTACTACGGAAGAAATTAAAACTTTATTGACAGTGATCGGAATTTTTTGGATTATTGAGATTGTTGATATTGTTATTTTTAAAGGTAAACTAGACCGTTTTGGGATTCAACCTCAAAGTATAGTGGGCTTACGAGGCATCATTTTTGCACCCTTTCTTCATGGTGGCTTTGGACATTTGATTGCCAACACTATCCCTTTTCTCACTTTAGGGTGGTTAACTATGATTCAAGAAACCAGTGATTTCTATATAGTTTCTATTTTGGCTGCTGTAGTAGGGGGAATTGGTGTCTGGTTATTTGGTGGAGCAGGTTCGGTACATATTGGTGCAAGTATCTTAATTTATGGCTACCTGGGATTTTTGCTTCTGAGGGGTTATTTTCAGAAGAATCTTCCTTCAATTTTAGTTTCTGTAATTGTGTTGTTTCTCTATGGTGGTTTAGTGTTTGGGGTGCTTCCTTCTCAAACAGGAGTATCTTGGCAAGGTCATTTATTTGGCTTTGTCGGAGGTGCAATTGCATCTTGGGCGATCGCTAAAGAGAAAAAATATTATAGCTAAATTCATTTGATATTAAAAATTAATATTTTAATATTTATCAATGAATATGTAATATCCAAGTATGAAGAGTTAATTACCCACTATGGAACAAAATAGACAGAAGATATATCTAATAGTAAGTTAATGTGTGTATGTGTGTAAGCTTTTTGTATACAGGCATACAAGTATACAAGTTTTTTAAACTAAAAAAATGCTTTCTAATAAGTCTTCTGTCAGATTTGTTCTATTAACAACTACTTCTATTATTGGTGGTATTTTTGCAGGAGAAATAACTGCTCAAGCTGCCACTTTTTCCAATTCGGAAACGTCATTAAGTATTGATGAATTTAGTATTTTGCCACAAGATCCTGATGGGGATAGTTTCCGAGATGCGATCGCTTTTACAGGAAATGATGATAGTGTAGCGAATGCTAATGGAGATGGGACTTTAGCTTTTGTAATTGAAGAAAACGATGCTTCTTTAGACTTAGATTTTACTAGTGATGCTTCGGGAGATGGTAGTAATTACTTTGGTTTAGGACAGTCTGATTCTTTTGCTAGTAGTATTTTCTTTGTTGATAGCAATGAGACTTTAAGTTTTGACTTTGCAGTTTCTTTAGCTCTAGAAAATTCAGTTAATAGCGATTTAGACGGTAGCGTTAATACTTTTAGTGGCGTATCTTTTGCTTTATTTGATGATTTGAATGATACGTTTTTAGGAGAATTGAGAGCGATCGGAAATCTAGATACCAATTTAGCAGATGGTATTGATAACGATACAATTTTTGCCACCAGTAATCTAAATCCTGCGATCGATTCTTTTGATGATGAACAAATATTCGGCGGAAATCAAGAATTTGCCAGTTTAGATGTTACAGGTAGTATTCAACAAACATTTACCGAACCAACTCAGGTAAGATTACAAGCTAATACTTTTAATGTTTCTTGTACTCAAGCTCCCCAAACTAGCAATCCTTGCGTCAGAACAGCAGTTCCCGAATCTAACAATATAGTTGGTTTGATTTTAGGCTTTATAGGTATTGGTTTGTTTTATAGAAAACGGAATTAGAAGTTTAGTGTTATTTAGAGAAGGTTTTTGAGAACAATAAACTGTATTTAGTTTGAATCTAGGGGATAGCTAAAACCTTCTTTATCAAGTAATGTCGCTAGTGAAAAAAAAAACACATTAAAAGAGAAAATCAATATTAAGTGGTAGATCTAATTTTGATAGTTAAAATTGGAGTTACATACTTATGAGATGACAAGTAAATGAATATAATTTCTGTTGACGAATTTAGTCAACAAACAACTCCTGGTGATAGTAGATTACAAAAAAGATACCAAGGTAGAATCTTAATCCAAGGACCAGTATTTGCATTGGATCAGAAAGCTTCTGCCGTTCAATATTGTCAAACATATCTCAAAAAGCATTCCAAAAGCTTGTGTCTATTAGTACAAGAAGAATACTATTTTCAATTATGGAAAGAAGAGTCTGTAATTCAAAATAAAAAAAATACTACTCTGTCATCCTATAAAAATGAAGATTTAACTTCACAAGATAAGAATAAATTGTCAGTGCAGCAAGCTAATACACAAACTCTTAATACTAAGAGCGGTTTAGAATTTATCAGTCTTTGTCAAGAATTACTTTCCAAGTCTGTTGGACCTATTGGTAGTGTTATTTGTCAACGAACTTTATCTCAAAATCCCAATCTTAATTGTCAAGAGTTTGTAGAAAATTTAGCTCAAAAAATTCCTGATTCCCAACAATCTCAACAATTTGAACAAACATTACTACAATTTATTAATAAAAATATTGGATTGACTATTTCACTTAAAGAGATATCTGCTCAAATAAAAAAAGATAGTCAAGAAATAGAGATGATAGCTACTATCAATCTTGAAAAATTAGTTACTAAAATGCGTAATCTTGGAGGAATTAAAATCAAAAATCGTCGTTATAATTTAAGAACTTATTCTAATTGCTTTATTGGAAAGGAAGCAGTAGATTGGATGGTAAATAATCTTAATCTATCTCCCGAACAATCTGTAAAATTAGGACAGCGTTTAATAGATGAAGGTTTTATTCATCATGTAGTGGAACGGAAAAATTTTGAAAATGAATACCTCTTTTATCGTTTTTATTGGGACGAGGTGTAAATGATTGCAATAAAAAACTATTGGTAGCAAAATTTTTATCCACTCAAACTCCCAATATTTTAATTTTAGTATTTTAAATTCAAAAAAAACACTCATCTATACTAATTAGAAAAAATAATCTAATAAACATTTTAGGTTATTTTGATACTATCAAGCCCCTAAATCAAATTTACGTATTGCAAGTATTTTATAATTTAGCATTATATTTCAGTTGATTTTTGACTTATTTCAATATTATGACTTTGTTAAGTAAGGATATTTTTCTGAATTTGTATATAGCAATTCTCATGGCTATGAGGTATGGTAACAACAGTGAGTAAACCACTTATTGATATCTTTTTTTGTGACCTCTAACATAGCATTAGTGGTGCAATAAATTAAATCTTTATAAGTTATTTCCTTAATTTTTCTGAGAAGAAATTTCACTTTTTACCAACAGTTTTCGCGCTTGTGAAAATTCTGGAGAATAGGGAGATAAATAAATCAGTCGTGTATATTGAAAATCTGATATTTAGATAGTTAGACCAACTCCAAGAGAACACAGACAATTTTGATGTCCAAGGTGATTTACGGAAAGGAATTTCTCTCGCCATTATCTACATGGGGTGCGTATGGTGAAAATGACTATGCTGCCGAAATGCTGATGGTGGAAGGAAAAAAGCATAAAATATTTATTACTCCAGCGCAGAGAGACGATTTCTTAGAGGGATATAATCACGGTTTTATATTGCAAATCAATGAAAAAAGACTTGGCTGTTATTGGTTATACGATGATGAATTTGAAATAACTGAAGATGGAACAAAAGTTTGGCACTTGGATGAAATCGGAATCGAGCCAAGTATGTCAAGCACTAATCAATTTACGACCCATCGCTACTTTGATTCTGAAGATGAAATGGTTGAAGGAATAGAATTTATTCAAGCAGTTTTTAGTGAATATGACGCGCATACTGGTGTTGAACTTATAAATGATGAGCCTGTAATGATTTGGACGAAAACAATCCTCTGTCAAATAAGGTTTTCTTCAAGCTTACAAAACAAAATAGATAATGGAGAGTTAGTCGCTGGAGTTATTGACTAGCAAAATTTTTATGTATCTAACTTCTCGATCTAAATTGATATGATGTCTAGAAGTTTCCCTAGAAATAATATTAGTTAAAGGATTTTAGATTTTCTATCTGCCTTCCCCCATTTTGCCGATGATATTCATGCCGATTACGAGGAAGATTAGACGAGATTCCTGGAATATTTAGCAAATTAACCTGGTAAATATTGTGTGCAACATCATAGCATAGTAAAAACCTAAAATTCTGTTTAATTAAATTATTCCACATTGATAAGTTATTTCTGGTTTTTGGGAATGTTAATGATGGATTCTTTACTTAATCATTAAGTATGTTAACACTCAAAAACTCTAAATTAGGTACTAAACTCAATATTATATTAGGTCTTGCTTTATTAATTACTTTAATTATTTGTGGATTGTCTCTATCTCAAATATTAGAAAAAAAAGTAAAACAAGAAGTCAACAATAAAGCTTTTATCATTATAGAAACAATGAACTCTGTGAGAAAATATACTAACGATCAAATCAAGCCAGAGTTGGCTTCAATCCTAGAAAATAGTACAAGTTTTTTACCAGAAACAGTTCCATCTTATGCAGCGAAAGAAGTTTTTGAAGAATTGAGAAAGCAACCAGATTATCAGCAATTTACTTATAAAGAAGCAACTTTAAATACTACAAATCCTAGAGATAAAGCCGATCCATTTGAAACAGAATTAGTTACACAATTTCGTCAGAATCAAAATTTACAAGAAATGACGGGTTTTAGAAACGATCTAAATAATATGTCTTACTACATTGCTCGTCCATTAGCAATTAAAGATGCAAGTTGTTTAAGCTGCCATAGTACACCAGAGAGGGCACCTAAAAACCTAATTGCAACTTACGGCTCAGAAAATGGATTCGGGTGGAAACTCAATGAAATTGTAGGAACACAAATTATATCTGTTCCAGCTAACGAAGTTATAAATACTGCTAAGAACATTAAATTATCCATTATTGGAGTTGTATTTACTTTATTTATTGCATCTATTTTAGGTATTAATTTATTTCTGAAAAAATCTATTATTGACCCAATAAAAAATATGGCAGTACTCGCAAATAAAATTAGCACAAGCGATCTTCAATCAAAATTTGAGCATAACAGTAATGATGAAATCGGACATCTTGCAAGCTCTCTTAATCGAATGATTTTAAGTCTACAAATGGCAATTGATATGATCAATTCCCAAGATGATTGTTAAATACTTTATGAAACTATTAGATTTAATTTACTTAATTTCTGAAAGAAAGCTAAATAATTAGCAGGGATAAGGTAAAAATCCCTGCTTTGATTATGTCAGTTATTGACTAGTAAACAATTGATTTGGCTATGAGACTTAAGTTTCGTGAACATTAAATTGATTACTAATTTTAAGAGCTAGGTTCAGCTACACAATTGTGCATTCTTAGTGTTGCAGCAGCAGCATAATTACGTCCAGAAGGATCGTTGGGTAAGAAAGAATCTCCAGTCTCGTTATAAGCAGAAGCAACGCCACAGTAAGCAGACATCTGCTGAATTAATTGTTCACCCCAATGACCAGAAATATCAGCAAAAGAGGTAGTCTCTTTTGTAGTAACTAATTCCGCAGTTTGACCTCGTGTGGTACTGGCAAATTTGGCTGCATTTTCTAATACTGCCATTAATTCTGCTCTAGTTACGGGTTGTTCGGGTCTAAATGAACCATCTGGATAACCTTTAACAATTTGATTTTCTTTTGCCCATTGAATTTTAGCAGCACTCCAGCGAGAGGATGTAACATCGGGATAGGGTTGAATAGTAGCTGCGTCTGGTGCTTGGGCTTGGAGATCGGGAACAGTATCTAAAGCACCAATTACCATTGATACTAACTGTTCTCTAGTGAGGGGTTCTTCGGGTTTGAAAGTATCGTCCTCAAAGCCAGCAATAAAGCCCAAAGTAACAGCTTCTTCTATTTCTTCTTTGTAAGTGTCTGTTGCAGTATCACTAAAGCTAGAAGTAGCCACTACTGGGGGTGCAGGGGGATTGTCTCCTGCTGCTGCGATCGCTGCTGTATCACCACTAAAGTGAAAATGACCTAAAGCTTTGCCTTCAAAGGTTTTTTTGGTGAATTCCCAACCAGGGTTAAGATATACTTTGAGAAATTGACCTTCTTGTTTGCCGAAGGTTTTACCCACAACAGTACGAGAGTTATCTGCACGGGATACCGCTACTAACTGAACTTCATCACCTTGTTCTACTAAATCTAAACTGTAGTCTAGGCTAGTATCTTGACCATCAAGGCGTACAGAGTAACCATTGCTATCTGCTGCACGGCGACAACTACCTGTAAAGTCAAAGGTCGTCCACAAAGGCTCGATTACCGTTGGTTGCGAACCACTTTCTTGCCAACACTGTTGTTGACCAGGAATTTGCTCTACCACAACTAAATTATAAAATCTGCCTCCTGGTACAGCGACAGCAGTTACTTGGCTTTGATCGATTTGTTGTTCTCCTGTTTGAGCTTTAGCAGGAAGTAAGGAGAAAGTACTACCTAAGATAATTGATGTAATTGCTACTATTGAGAGCTTATTTCTCAGCTTCATATATTTGCGATTCATTAAACTATATGGTTAAAGATTAGATTCTACGCCCCCTTTTTGCCATAAGACATTATTTTGTCTTTACGGTTGAGAGGTTAATGTGGCGCGGAATTGATGATAACTTACAGACTCAGAGAATGACTAGCTAGTGATTAAAAATGTTCCTTTTTGCTTGACTATGGAAGTAATGAGTCGTGAGTAAAGTTCTTACTATGTAACAATTAAAGTATTAAGAAATATTAAAGTAAAAAATCTTTTATGGCGATCGCTTCAACTAAAACAAAACCTCGTGTCATTGTGATTGGTGCAGGTGTTGGTGGTTTAACCGCAGGTGCTTTATTGGCGAAAAGGGGTTACGAGGTAACTATCTACGAGCGAGCAATTGTTCCTGGGGGTTGTGCTTCTACCTTTAAGCGACGGGGTTTTACTTTTGATGTGGGAGCGACGCAGGTGGCGGGTTTAGAACCTGGGGGAATTCATCATCGCATTTTTGAAGAGTTAGGGATTGAGTTACCAGAAACCACTTTTTGCGATCCTGCTTGTGCGGTTTTTTTACCAGGAGAAACTACCCCTATTAAGGTGTGGCGAGATCGCGCTATGTGGCAAGAGGAAAGACAAAAACAGTTTCCAGGAAGCGAACCTTTTTGGCAATTGTTAAATAAGCTATTTACTGCTAGCTGGAATTTTCAAGCTCGCGATCCTGTATTACCACCTCGTAATGGATGGGATTTATGGCAATTGGTTTCTTCTGTGAGGTTAGATACTTTAATTACTGTCCCCTTTACCTTAATGACAGTGGGAGATGCGCTGAAGCTTTATGGTTTGTATGGAGATAAAAGATTAAAAACCTTTTTGGATCTGCAACTGAAGCTTTATTCTCAAGTAAACGCCGACGAAACCGCTTTACTCTATGCAGCCACCGCCTTAGCAGTATCCCAAGCACCCCAAGGATTATTTCATCTTAAAGGAAGTATGCAGGTTTTGAGCGATCGCTTAGTAGAAGGTTTAGAGAAATATGGCGGACAGCTAAAAATGCGTCATTCGGTCGCTAAAATCCATACAGAAGGGTCAAAAGCAGTAGCAGTAGAGGTTTTAGACCAAAAAACAGGAACTACCACCATAGAAACCGCAGCGCACATAGTTGCTAATGTCACGGCGCAAAATCTGGTGCAATTGGTAGATCGCGACAAACCACATCCAGCATTTACAGGCTATCAACAACGGGTGGATAAGTTACCAGATGCTTCAGGTGCGTTTGTAATTTATTGGGGAGTTGATAGGGAAGCTATTCCCGAAAATTGTCCCCCTCATCTGCAATTTCTCTACGATTATGAAGGCATTATTGGGGAAAACAATTCTTTATTTGTTTCTGTGAGTAAACCAGGAGACGGACGAGCCAAACCAGGACAGGCGACGATTATTGCATCGTCTTTTACTGATGCTGCAATGTGGTGGAAAGGTTCAAAAGAAGAATATGACGAGCTTAAAAAACAGTATACCGAAGAAGCGATCGCCAAGTTGAGTGATTATTTTCATCTCACCCCAGAAACCATTATTCATCAAGAAACTGCGACACCAAGAACTTTTGCGACTTATACAGCTAGGGAACAGGGTATAGTGGGCGGTATTGGGCAACGAGTGTCTACTTTTGGTCCTTTTGGTTTTGCTAATCGGACTCCTATTAAGGGTTTATGGTTAGTGGGAGATTCTACCCACCCAGGAGAAGGCACAGCAGGGGTTAGTTATTCAGCTTTGACTGTAACAAGACAAATTGAAATCAGTTAGAATAAAGCTCAGGAGTTGGTCAAGTAGGATAGTATCAGGAGTCAGAAAGTATTGTTTAACTTCATTGAAAATCTAGACAAATATTATCATTTATAGCCAATTACAAGTGTCTTTATCTGGGATAATAGTAAGTATGATAGAGATTGAATAATGAAGCACGTAGAGAGACATATTATTAAACGAAGTCATTCTATTTGGCAACAAATAGATAAATTGTGTTTTCTATCCAAAAATCTCTACAACTATGCCAATTATCAAATTCGTCAAGCTTTCATCTTTGACAAGATTTATCTGGGATACAACAAGGTTTATCACGCTTGTAAAAGCACCCCTGACTATCAAGCATTACCAGCTAAGGTAAGTCAACAAGTACTGAGGCTGTTAGAGCAAAATTGGAAGTCTTTTTTAAATGCCATTAAAGCCTATAAAATAGCTCCAGATAAATTTAAGGGTAGACCTAAATTACCTCGTTATAAAGATAAGAATAAAGGACGTAATTTACTAGTCTATACTATCCAAGCTATCAGCAAACCTTGGCTGAAAAAAGGAATAGTTAAGCTATCTGGTGTAGATATCTTGATACCAACTAAGGTGGAGAACATAGATCAGGTTAGAGTTATACCCAAAACAGGACAATATGTAATTGAAGTAGTCTATGAAAAAAAGGAAAGTTATACAGTACACAATCCTAATGCTGTAGCGAGTATTGATATCGGTATCAACAATTTGTGCGCGTTAACATCAAATCAACTAGGATTTATACCTATTTTGATTAACGGACGACCACTCAAGAGTTTGAACCAGTTATATAACAAAACGTTCGCTAAACTACAGTCATTACTGCCATCTCATCAACTCAGTTCAAATCGAATTAAACAACTAGCAGCCAAGCGAAATAATCAGGTAAACAATTACCTACACAAAGCCTCTAGATGGATAATCAACCATCTGGATAAACATGGAATAGGAAAGCTGATTATCGGTAATAATGAAGGTTGGAAACAGTCAGTTAATCTAGGCAAACAAGTAAATCAATCCTTTACAACAATTCCTCACGCTCGGCTAATTGAAATGTTGTTTTATAAAGGACAGTTACAAGGAATTGAAGTGATAGTCAGAGAAGAATCTTACACTTCTCGTGCTTCTTTTCTATCCTTAGATCCGATTCCTAGCTATGGTGATGACAATGCTAGAGAGATTAAATTTAGCGGTTATCGAGAAAGCAGAGGAATGTATAAGGAAAGAGGCTTGAAGACTCGCATCAATTCGGATATCTCTAGTTCCTATAATATTATGCGTAAGGTAATCCCAGAAATCTTTAATAGACGAGGGATAAAGGGCGTTGTAGTTCGTCCAGTTAGGATTACTCCTAATTAAGTTGATAATTGGTCATTGTCGCATTTGACTATATTTTTAATAACTATATAGATACTTGCTTGTTTGCTTAGTGGTTAATATCACACGAATGTTTCAGAATAGTTTATCAGTAGCTAATTAGTTTTTTTGTGATGAAACAAGAACAAAAACTAAAAATAAGTCTAGCTCTCATCCGTTTTAGTACTGGAATATTTTTCTTAGTTTGGTCATTAGAAAAGTTCATTTCGCCAGAAAATGCCCAGAAAATTTTTTCTAAATTTTATTTCATGGAAATTTCCCCTGCTATTTCTCAAACTGCGGGTATTGTTCAAACTATAATCGTGCTGGCTTTTATGGCAGGATTATTAAAAACTTGGACTTATGGTGCAATTTTAGGGATGCACGCAGTTTCTACTTTTTCTACATACCAACAACTACTAAATCCTTACGAAACTTCCACTTCAAATAAATTGTTTTGGGCAGCAGTACCTTTATTAGCAGCTTTGATTGGATTATTTTTAATGAGAAAAGAAGATAATTTACTAAGCATTACTTTTGATAAAAAATGATTGGTTTGCTTGAGATTAATACGAAATAATGGAGTAAAGAAAAAATGCTATAACTCAAGATAACAATTAATAACTGCGATCGCCTTTTTTAAAAAATTAACTCTATGGAATTAATAGTCCAGACTTTCACGGTGCGTAAAAAATTTGCTCTCAAAATCAGTCGGGGTACAACAGATCGCACTACTAATCTTTGGGTAAAAATTAAAGAGGATGATCTTGAAGGTTGGGGGGAAGCGTCGCCTTTTTCGATCTCGAAAGCAGAAAGCAAAGATACGGCAAAATTGGAACAAGAAATCATTCAAATTAGCCCTCGCTTAGCAAAATTTCACCCTTTACAAAGACAAGAAATTGCCGAAATCTTAGATAATCAACAAGTGCCATCTTCTGTTAAAGCAGCTATCGATACGGCTCTTTATGATTGGTTGGGCAAAAAAGTAGGTTTACCTTTGTGGCAATTATGGGGTTTAAATCGCGATCGCATTGTGCCAATTTCGGTAACTATCGGTATTAGTTCTCCAGAGAATGCAGTAAAAAGGGGGCTTGCTTGGCAAGAAACAATAGATTTTCAGATACTAAAGCTAAAATTGGGCAATCCTGAAGGTATTGAAGCAGATAAAGCGATGTTAGAAGCGATTCGCTCTGCATTTCCTCAAGCAAGACTTACAGTAGATGCTAATGGAGGATGGAGTTTTAACGATGCTGTTTATATGTCTCATTGGCTGGCAAATTTGGGTGTAGAGTATATCGAACAACCTTTAGCTGTGGCAGAAAATGATAAACTAGCGACCTTATCCAAAAATTCACCCTTACCTATATTTGTTGATGAAAGTTGTTTTAACAGTAGTGATATTCCTAGACTGGCTTCATCGGTGGCGGGGGTAAATCTAAAAATAATGAAAACAGGTGGTTTAACTGAGGCGAAGCGGACGATTGAAATAGCAAAAGCTTTTGGTTTACAAGTAATGTTTGGTTGTTATTCTGATAGTAGTTTAGCCAATACTGCCATGTCTCATCTTGCACCTTTAGCAGATTATTTAGATTTGGATAGTCATCTCAATTTAATCAACGATCCTTTCTCTGGCGCAACCATATCAGAAGGGCGTTTATTACCAAATAACCAAGCAGGATTAGGAGTAGAATACCATGCTTACAAATAAGAATAAGGTAGCGATCCTACTTCATGAAGGAGTTACGGGAAAACATGGTAAAACGGGATTAGCTTTTCTACGCTATGGCGAAACCGAAATTGTTGCCGTAATCGATCGCACTTGTGCGGGTAAGTCTTTAGTAGAATTAACAGGGATTACTAAGGATATACCCATTGTCTCTAATCTTCAAGAGGCTTTAGCTTACGATTCTGATGTCTTGTTGATTGGGATTGCACCTTCTGGGGGTAGATTACCCGCAGATTTACAAGCAGAAGTTACCGAAGCAATAGGCCAAGGTTTATCTATCGTTAATGGCTTACATACTTTTATTGCGCCTCAGTATCCCAACTTGTCAGAAGGACAGTGGATTTGGGATCTTAGACAAGAACCACCAGGTTTATCTATTGGTACGGCAAAAGCACGCTCGCTATCCTGTCAGAGAATTCTTACAGTAGGGACAGATATGGCAATTGGTAAGATGTCAACCAGTCTGGAATTATATCGCGCTGCTAAAAATAAAGGTATCAAAAGTCAGTTTGTGGCTACGGGACAAGCAGGAATTGCGATCGCTGGACAGGGTGTTGCTTTAGATGCAGTGAGAGTAGATTTTGCTGCGGGTGCTGTGGAGAAAACAGTACTGGAATTGAGCAAAGATAGTAATTTAGTAATTATAGAAGGACAAGGCTCTCTATTGCATCCTGGTTCTACCGCTACCTTACCTTTGATACGAGGAAGCCAACCCACAGGTTTAATATTAGTCCATCGTGCAGGTGCTACTCAAATCCACGATTTACCCCAAATTACCATTCCAACTTTACCAGAAGTTGTGCAACTATACGAAACTGTAGCTAAGGTTGGGGGTGCGTCTGATAAAGTTAAAGTAAAAGCGATCGCTCTTAACACCTTTGGTATGGATGCGGAGACGGCTAAAAATGCCATTGAAGAAACACAACAATCAACGGGATTACCCTGTACCGATGCGGTGAGATTTGGCGCAGAAGTTTTATTATCGGCGATTTCGTTGAGGTAATGGTTAACGATTTAAATAATAATGCCAGAGTATTTTAGTGGCAATTGCCCTATAGGGTTGCCAAGGTTGAGCAATTAATTCTAACTCTGCTGGTTTGGGACGAGTGGGTAGGTTTTTGATTTCTTTGACAGCGATCGCAACTGCTAAATCTTTACTGGGAAATATATCCTGACGTTGTAATGCCATCATAAGATACATATCTACAGTCCAATCACCAATACCTTTGATTTGTTTTAGTTTATTTCTGATAGTTAAATCATCTAATTTTTCGAGATGTTTTAAATCTAATTGCTTGCTAATAATTGCATTAGCTAATTCTCTACCATAGCGAGTTTTTTGCCTACTCAAACCAAGTGATTTAAGCTGCATATCGTCTAGCAAGATAAAGTTTTGTGGTGTTAAAGGATTAACCGCATTACTAAGACGTTTAAAAGTAGCTTTAGCTGAAGCGAAGGATACTTGTTGTCCTAAAATAGTCCGAATCAAGGTAGCAAAACCTGGTTCTCTTTTCCACTCAGGAGGATTACCAAATTGCTCGATAATTATAGCTAAATCGCGCTCGCTTTTTGTTAATATTTGAATGCTTAAGTTAAAGTTAGATTCGTTTGAAGTTTGAGTGTTAGTGTCAGATTTTTGTTTTGAGGACATAATTAAAATTAAGTTACCAATACCGATTAGTTAAAAAAGAAAATGATTTACAAATTAGATGTGGAATTATCTCCAGATTTAGAGCCTTATCGAGCGAAGATAGAAGCCACAATCAAACCTTATATTGAAATCAGACTTACCGATAATAATCAACCTAATTGGTGGCAAAGTAAGTTTGGTGGTTTACCCTATCTTCCTAAAGGTTTTACATATCCTAAAAGTTATGATGGAGAATACTTGTATTTACTAGCACAAATTAATTTTGTAGAAGTTCCTCATCTAGAATATTTTCCTAATAAAGGTATTTTACAATTTTATATTGCAGCAGATGAAGAATTGTATGGGTTGAATTTTGATAATCCTACTCAACAAGATAAATTTCGTGCTGTATATTTTCCTGATATAGATTTAAAAGAAGATAATTTGGTAACTGATTTTGATTTTCTACCAAAATTAAATGATGAATGGTTGATGCCATTTGAAGGATGTTGTAGCTTGGATTTTACAATTAATTTTCGACCAATTACTATTTCTGATAATAAATTTAGTATTTTTCCAGTAGATGAAGCTGATGCAAATTTTCAAGATATTGTTGATGAATACTATGACAAATTTTGTATGAATAAACATAAGCTAGGGGGATATCCAAATTTTGTGCAATACGATCCGCGCTATAATTATCCCCAAGACGAAGAGCCATATATTCTACTCTTACAAATTGATTCAGATAGTAGCAAATCAATAAATATTTGTTGGGGAGATGGAGGAATCGGAAACTTCTTTATTAAAAAGTCTGCGTTAGAAAGATTAGATTTTTCTAATGTGTGGTATAACTGGGATTGTGGTTAATATTTGTCAATATACATTTTACTTGATATTAATATAAATAATCTATTTTCTTAACTAAATAAACATCATTAATTACTAAACTACAATATGTAGGTAAGGTGGGCAATGCCTACACTACTCTAATCAACCTATTTTTTATTAACTAGAGAAACACCAGTTATTACTAAACTACCACCTATAAGTAAGATCGAAGATATCGATTCTTGTAAAAAGATGATACCAAAAACAAGGGCAAAAACAGGTACTAAATTAATAAAAATTGAGGCTTTTGCTGCACCAATAGCTTGAATTCCATCATAGTACCAATTAAACGCAACCACTGTTCCTAAGATTCCTAAATACAATAAGCTTAAGCAACTTAAAGGTGTTATTGGTTGTATTCCTTGTTTAAATTGTTCCTGAAGTGCTAAAGGAAGTAATGTAATTGTTCCGACAATAATTGCATAGGTAGTAGTGACTAAAGATGATAATTCTTGCATTGCCTTTTTACCCGCTAAAGAATAAATTCCCCAACTACCAACACAGCCTAAAATATATAATTCTCCTTTACCAACTCCACCAGAGAATAGAGTAGTTAAGTCACCTTCAGTAATAATAAATGCTACTCCTAATAGAGAGATTGCAATCCCAATTATTTTAAGGCTAGTCAATTTTTCTTTAAATATTAGTCTAGAGCTAAGTGCAATCGATACTGGATTCAAAGCTATAATCAATCCCGCACGACTTGCAGCTATTGTTTGTAATCCTAAAAAGAAAAAAACGTTATAAGCAAAAACACCACTAAAACCTAGTAATATTATGATAGGAATCTGATGAGTTTTTAATTTAGGTAGCTTTGCTGGTTGACGATAAATAAAGAAGATCAGACAAATAGTAGCGATCGCAAATCGATAAAACGATGCAGTAAATGGACTTATTTCTTGTGCAATTATACGTCCTGCAATAAAAGTTCCGCCCCATATTGCCATCGTAAGAACCAATTTTAAGTAAATTGTCTGCATAAACCTTATTTTGTTTAGCTGGGGTTGTTTTGGAAAAGAAAATCAATCAAGAATAAATGATAATTAATAATTAATTTATTCTTTTTAATAACTACAAAAAAATAATATCTTTATCTTTAAAGTAAAGATGATATGGTTACTAAGATAAATAATAAGTATTTGGGCATAATTATTTACACACTCATAATTTCCTCTTGCCTATTCCCTCTTGGCTCTTGCCTATTCCCACTGTGTAATCTATTTTGCACGGATACTTATTAATCAATCTAGTTTAATTGTTTGCCAATTTCTAGGTTGGTAGAATAAACATCTGCTCATAATTTCTGATGTTTCTACTATAAAACGAAAAGATTCGATAATATCAAAAGAGCGCACTCCTTGACGTAAGTAAATTCGGGCGGTATATCTTCCAGGAGATAGACCAAGTTGAGACATCTGTAGTTGAATTTCGGTTTTACCTGGAGTAATTTCTAGTAAACAACTATCATTATTGCTAGTTAAATATAAAACCACATCTTGTTCCCCTAAAATAGCTCTAATTTTAACTCCTACATTAATATCTTCAAAATGTTGATTAGCTTGACATTCCACACATAAGTAAGCAGGTTTACCAGATAAAGGAGTTTCTAAAATATTACCTTGTTCATCACGAAAAAAGATAGAGGTGATATCTAAACCAGAACTTTCATGAGAAGGTTTTTCTCGCAATCTCATTATTGCTTTTGATCTGCCATCTTTTCCTTCACTAAAAGCCAAATCTTCTTCGTATTTATTGACAACTGCTTCGGCTTCTCCTGACATTATTAGTTGTCCTTGTTTTAGGTAAATTGCTTTATTGCAAATATTTAAAATACTATGGGAGTTGTGAGAAACTAAAATAAAAGCTGTGCCTTTTTCTTGTAATTTTGCTAATCTTCGATGGCATTTCATTTTAAACTTAATATCGCCTACTGATAACACTTCATCTACTAATAAAATTTCTGGTTCGATATGAATAGCACAAGCAAAACCAAGACGAGCAGACATCCCAGAACTATAAGTTTGTACGGGAGCTTCAATAGCATCCCAAATTTCGGCAAAATCAACTACAGAATCAAAGTTTTTATCTATTTCTTGTTTACTTAATCCTAAGATAGACATATTGGCATAGATATTTTCTCTACCTGTTAAAATGGGATTAAAACCAGCACCTAAAGCAATTAATGGGGCTACTCTTCCTGTAACATTAATAACTCCTGTATCGGGATTAATTAAGCCACTAATAATCCTTAGCAAAGTACTTTTTCCTGCTCCATTTGCCCCTACTAAGCCTAAAGCATCACCTTTTTTTAATTGGAAACTAACATCTTTTAATGCCCAAAATTCTTGTGAACGAAGTTCCTCACTTTGGCGGGGTTTACCAATAATTTCTGAGGCAATATCTTGTATACCATAAAAAAGCGATCGCTTTAGATCGCGACAAAACTTTTTAGAAACATCTTTAACAGAAATAACTAGATCTTTTTCTAATTGATTGTTCATTATTAATGATTGATTTATAACTGATAACCTAATTACTGATTACTGTTTTACGCACTAATTCTTTCTATGACATAAGGCATTGCTAACCTAAAAACAATCCAGGTTATTAATAAGCCTAAAAAAGCGATCGCACTGACTATCCAAAAGCCTGTAACTTGAGTTAAAATTCCTGTAGTGGCTAATTCTCTGATTGTTACTAATAGAGGAGTTACAGGATTAAATTTGACTAAAATGCTAAATATTCCCTCGGTGGGAATAGGATAAACTACGGGAGTTAGAAATAACCAAAAGGTGGACAACATATTAACTCCTTTAGAAACATCTTGATATAAAACCCCTAAAGGTGCGAGTAAAACACCGATAAATGTGCCTAATACTACTAAGTGAATTAAAGCCACAGGAGCTAAAATAATTGTCCAACTTACAGGCACTTTAAACCAGATAAATAAACCAAAAATTAAAATTAGTTTAATACAGAAATTAAAGCCAACTTCTCCTAATTTACTTAAAATGATTGCTTCTCTGGGAAAATTAACCCGTGCTAACATTGGTTTAGCTGAAACTACTGCTTGTATCGGGCCATTTAAAGATTCTATAAAAGTTTGCCATAATGCAGTACTAAACATGACATAAGCAGGATAAGGAATAGTAGTTTTCCCTACTGAAATAACATTGGATTCTCCTGCTAAAGTAAATCCTACTGCCATAAAAATTGGGGGTAAAAATGCCCATAATACGCCTAAAAAAGATTGTCGATATTGCGCTTTAATATCTCGAATCATTAATTGCCAGGCTAACTCTTTGGAAGCTAATAAATCCCGCCACATTAATCGAAAAAGTAACAAAGGACGTTTAATTTTGCTTTCGGGAGTATAAACTACTTTTGTTAATTGTTGATTGTTCATTTTTGATGGTTAGTCACTAGTTAATTTATTTTTCTGAATAAAAATCTAGTAGTTGTGGGCGTAAGTATCTATTTATTTTTTGTTCCCTCAAAATAGCGATCGCATCTATATGTTTTGTTAACTCATTTTCAAATAATTAATTTTAAAATAATTACGATGTTTGAAAAAATTACAATTAATTAATTTTGTATTTAATAAAAATAAGCTGGAGGTAAAATAAGATTATTTTAAGTCCAAAATATTACCATTAAAAACTTGCAATTATCAAAAATCATAAATTATAAATTATAAATATAGTATTTAAATTAATTTAAACAAAAATAATGAATGATAATCAAGCATCAAAAGGAGACAAGCAGCTTTATCTTCTTGTTTACGTTGTCCGCAAATTATTACGGATAACTATAACCCAACTGAACTGATGCATCAGGTAGCCAAGTCTATTGTTAGTTAGCTATTTTTAAATCAAATCACAATTTAATTTGGGTAGATGATGTTCTTACCCTTTATGATTTTTAGGTCGCCCAATTAATTTTTAAAAGTTGTCTCTTGATTAATCAATAATCATCTTAGTTGCCTGTATCTATAATTAGCAAAATGTGATGAAAGTTTAGTCAAGAGAAAAATATTTCCTGCACTAGTATCTCAACTACTTCTATTTTATTGCTTAATGGCGATCTCGCTTGCTAATATATCATTCATGAAATAGGTCGTTTGATTTGATAGTAGACAAGTTCTACTGGTTCGGGATACTTATCCCAGGTTACAAATTCAGTTTTAATACGGTTCATGCCACTCTTTTCCATCACCCGTTGTGAACCGAGGTTGGCAGAGTGAGTATCAGCAATAATCTGGGCGATTTGCGGTAAATTTTCCCATGTCCAAGTAATAACAGTCTGAGTTGCTTCGGTGGCAAAGCCTTGATTATAGAACTGGTGATTAATTTCGTAATGTAAATTTGCTTCGGTTGGTGAGTCTAAGCTAATTTCAATTATACCGATTAATTGATGCTTACCCTTGAGACAAATTGCCCAAATATAGCTGTCTTCATTATCGAGTAGATTTTGAAAAATTGATTTAAAATCTGCAATGGAAGTAGGACATGGATAAGGCAGAAATTGGGTATATTCTGGCTCAGATGAATAATCAAATACGGCGGTTAAATCTGAAATTTCTAACTTACGAAGAATTAGGCGAGATGTTTCAAGCGTCGGTGGCATCATTTATTATTTATTTCAATTGTGCCAAATTTATATTACATTTTTCTAATTCCTCTAAAGTTACTATTCAAACTATGTAGACGGGGTTTAGGAGAGGTTTAAAACTGCTTCTAACTGGCTTATAGCTTACAGCTTAAGGCTTATAGCTAGGGGCTTTGCCCCTTTATTGTGTTTTTTTCAAATCATCTAATTCTTGCCAGATCTTCGATAACAAGGGTTCTAAACCAGTTCGAGTAACCGCAGAGATAGCATAAATAGGTGCGGGCGTAAGAGCTTGCAGTTCTTCTTTTACTAGTTCTAAAACTGATTCATCAACACTATCTACTTTATTCAAACCAATGATTTGTTTTTTTTCTGGTAATCCTTGACCGTAAGCTATCAATTCATTTTGAATTGTTTGATAATCTGCAACGGGGTCGTCTGCATTACTATCAATGAGGTGTAATAAAAGGCGGGTACGTTCGATATGTCGTAAAAATTCATGACCCAAACCTATCCCCGCAGAAGCACCAGCAATTAAACCAGGAATGTCTGCAAATACCGTACCATCTCCTGTAGGCTTACGAACTACCCCCAAATTAGGCACAAGAGTAGTAAAAGGATAATTAGCTATTTTAGGACGAGCAGAAGACAAAGAGGAAATAAGAGTAGATTTTCCTGCATTTGGTAAGCCAATAATACCCACTTCCGCCAGGAGCTTTAATTCAAGACGTAGGCTTTTATATTCTCCTTCTAAGCCTGGTAGAGCATGTTCTGGAGCGCGATTACGATTACTTAAAAAATGCTTATTCCCTAAACCTCCTTTACCACCTTGAGCAACACAGCAAGATTGCTCATTTTTTATTAAGTCTCCAATCAATTTGTCGGTTTCTAAATCATAAATCATAGTTCCGCAGGGTACTTCTATAATAAGGTCTTTTCCCGAAGCTCCTGTACGATTATTTGGCCCTCCTTTTTTGCCATCTTCGGCTTTAAATAAACGAGCGTAACGAAAATCCAGAAGAGTCTGCAATCTTTCTGTCGCCATAAAAGTTACTGAGCCACCCCATCCCCCATTTCCTCCAGCAGGACCTCCTGCGGGGACATATTTCTCACGACGAAACGCAACTATGCCATCTCCTCCTTTTCCTGCTTGTACTTCTATTTTTGCGAGATCGATAAATTGCATTTTTTGTGTCGTGTCAACAACTATTAGGCTGATCATCTTAGCATATACGGGTACGGGAAAGGATGAATTTTTAAAGATGAAAAAGGTCATAGATAATTAGGTAATATTTAGTCTAATCATCAACAATCAGCAGTTAACAATCACCAAGATAAAATGAAAAAAGTTTTAGAACGCAATCAATACTGGATATTAGCAATTATCTGGTTGGTAGTGATTAATTTTACGGCTTTTATTTGGCATTTAGGTAGTACCAGCTTAGTAGACGAAACTGAGCCTTTATTTGCAGAAGCAGCTCGTCAAATGACAGTAACAAATAATTGGATTACTCCTTATTTTAATGGAGAAACTCGGTTTGATAAGCCCCCTTTAGTTTATTGGTTGATGGTAATTGGTTATCAATTAATTGGAGTTAATGAATGGGCGGTAAGATTGCCTTCAGCTTTATCTGCGATCGCGCTTACAGTTTTCGGTTTTTATACTCTTAAATATTGGGGTATTGCTAATTTTAAAAAGCAAGGTTTAATCAAAAAAAAGCAGTTGTGGCTATCAGCAATTATTGGTAGTGGCTTAATGACTTTTAACCCTCATACTATTATTTGGGGGCGCACTGGAGTTTCTGATATGCTACTTAGTGGTTGTATGGGTAGTGCTTTGTTTTGCTTTTTTTGGGGATATGTCACATCAGTTAAAAGATATAGTTTATCAGATATTAATCAACGGTTTGTTTTACCTAACAAGTGGTATTTAGCTTTTTATATTTTATTGGGTTTAGCTGTTTTAGCTAAAGGGCCTGTGGGAATTGTTTTACCAGGCTTGATTATCTTTTGTTTTTTGATTTATATAGGGCAGTTTTGGCAGGTTGTCCGAGAAATAAAATTACTTTGGGGAGCAATTATCTTTTTAACTATTACTATACCTTGGTACGTTTTAGTTTGGTTAGAAAATGGTCAAGATTATCTTGATACTTTCTTTGGTTATCACAACTTTCAAAGGTTTACTGATGTCGTTAATGGTCACGAAGCACCTTGGTATTTTTATTTTCTAATTGTATTTATTTTATTAGCACCTTGGTCAGTTTATTTACCTGTGGCGATCGCCAATATGCGCTGGTGGCAGAGAAAATATTGGGCGAAACAGCCGAGACAAAACCATTTAGGAATTTTTGCTTTCTTTTGGTTTATTTGTATTTTTCTTTTCTTTAGTGCTTCTGTTACTAAATTACCTAGCTATGTTCTACCTTTAGTTCCTGCTGCTGCTATTTTGGTGGCTTTGATGTGGAGTAATTTTATAACTAATAGTAATTTTAAAATCAAAAAAATCAATCATGCATTATTAGCCAGTATTATTATTAATTTAATCTTGGTAATTGCCTTAGCTATTGCTTTTTATCTCAGTCCTAATTGGGTAGGAAAAGACCCAGCTACACCAAAATTGAGTCGTTTAGTTGCTGAATCTTCATTACCGATTTCTGGCACAATAGTTTGGGGTCTTATCGCAATTGCGATCGCTTTTTGTCTAACTAAAATAAAATTTTGGCGAGGAATTATTGCTGTTAATTTAATTGGTTTCATGGCTTTTATTAGCTTTGTACTAATACCAACAACGTTTTTTATTGATATTCATCGACAAGTTACTCTCAAAGAAATTGCTGGTATAATTACTGAAATTCAACAATCATCAGAACCAATATTCTTGGTGGGTTTTAAAAAGCCTAGCTTAGTTTTTTATACTCAACAACCAGTAAGCTTTTTCAAGCGACGTAGCGATCTCAGAACGCATCTTGCAGAGAATCAAAGTAATATTAATTCTGCCACAGTATTGATAGTAGGACGTACTAAAGATATTGAAAAAATAGTTAATCTCGAACCAGATACTTATAACCCTTTAGATAGTCGAGGCGTTTATAACTTAATTCGCATTCCTTTTAATGAGATTCAATTAGATGAATCATAAGGCATTGCGAGATCGATCGACTTTGTTGGCAAAATTAACAACCTATAGCCGTTGCTATTGTTGTATTAGGACAAGTTTATTTGATTGCTCGGAAGTAATAAGTAACTCGTCATTAAGTAATAAGTGTCCTAATGTAAATCCGTAGTGCTATACCCTTCTTTTGTCAGACTCCGAAAAATTTTGTAATTTTTCAATCTTGTAACTTTTATATAGATAGCGATTCACGAGCTATTTACTAATAAAAAATCAACTCGCACGTTCAATCGATAAAATTTTCATGATTTTAAAATGTCGCACTTGAAAATACCCACTGTATATGACTTGGAAGAAATCAGTATTTGTTTTTAATATTAGTAAATATCGGAAAGTGACATAAGAGGGATACATTCATCAGCCCCATATGCGAAGCGGTATCCTTTAGGACAGATGAAGTACATATGAAATCAAAGCCAAACCCCCTAGACAACCAAACTAAACGAGAGAGCGTTGGCGAAAGAGAAATGCACCAATTAAATAACCCAGAGTACATAGGGCTAAACCATAAACATTGAGACCTAAATCGATGGCGTATTGACCCTCACCAATAGCGATCCAAGCTGGAAAAATGTTTGTAGCAAGAGCATTTTCTAGAACTCTGAGGATACCTAAAATTAAACCAGGCCAAAAAGCTAAATGAAAACTAAGCTCTCTAGCAGTGGGCATAAAAGAAAGGAGAAAGATGGGTGCTAATCCCATCACCATTGTGCCACTAATAGTAGTAGCAAGAATAATGGCAGGGCCAACGCGATCGCCCAAATAAATACTAAGCAATGGCAGATTTCCTAGTATTGCTGTAGCAATCATAGCTTTTTGCCCGAAAAAAGTTTGAGAAGAAGTAGGTTGACCGTATTGGTTGTGCCAATCCCTTGCGGTTAATTTGGCGACGCTAGAAAAAGTTGAATCTAAGGTTGAGCCAGCACTGGTGAGCATAATCCCATTAAAAACCAGTAAAAAGGGTAAACCTAGCACGATCGGCACAGCTAATGTGGGTTTTCCTGACAGAGAAAAATTCAAACTATAAAGACCAACAATGCTAAATAACAAAATAAAGAGACCGCTAATAATTCCAGCTAAAGTAAAACCTTTTAGCATCTTTAAGGGCGAAGTGATAAAAGCACGATCTGTCAAAACTGGATCGTGAAATGGATAACTAAAAATTTGTACCAAAGCTAGACCGCAGAAAGTCAATCCAGCTCGTTCTGTTTCCTGGGAAACTACTGGAAATCCATTTAAAATGAAATGGGGAAATAAAGCGGTTAGAATAATCGCCAAAAGAAGTCCAGCTAGTAGCATTTGCGCGCTATCAGTGAGCAAGCTACTACGTAATCCTCCCTTAAGAGTATAAACAAGAGTAAAAATTGTAAAAGCGATCGCTGCAAACCAATATTCAGCAGTACCTTCTGCACCAAAATAGAGCGAAAAAACTTTCGTGTTAGACCAAACTTCGTTAAATAAACGAATGGCAATTGCGATTAAAAACAACTTGGCACAAACAATGCCATATTTATCAACTAGAAAAGAAGATAACGAAGAATAACCACCTTTGACTCTAAGAAAATAGATGGCAATTGCAGCGACAAGAAAACTAAGATAATAAATCGCATAGCCAATACCTCCAGTAATACCAAAAGCAGCAGCTAGGCTAGCAGCATTATCGATAGATTTGGCAAAAATCCAAGAAATAGCTGCACTCGATATCAATAACCATAAACCTGGGGGATTTCCCTCTCGTGATTCGCCATGAAAAAACTCAGTTGCACTGATATGAACAGATGCAGTTTTTTGAACTAATAAATAAATCAAAAAGCAATAGCCACAGAAAAGAAGCCAGTTTAAGGCAGAAATAAGCATTTTTGTGCTGTTTCGTAGAATTAACACCAGGAATATTCTGATACAGAAACCTTAAAATAGCCTGTGATTGATGTTAAAAAATTTTTACGACTTCATCAGTAGAACTTGAAAAGCGATCGCTCTATTGGTAATTCCACAAGTAAATCTGGGTGCAGCACATTTATTTATTAGATAGGGGTTTGATATTGCCAAAACCCTTACTACATTACCAATCCCGTTCGGGTCTAACACCATCAAGCCAAGGGCGTAACATCTTACCCACAATTTCTACTGCAATACTGTTATCTGTACGAGTTAAAATTGCATAAGGTGTATAAGCTTCGGAATAGTCCATACACTGATTAGAGCCTTCCTTGCAAAAAGCAGCAAACGCAGCGATTTCGTCATCTCCTAAACCATTCCAATAATAGAAATTAGGTTCTTTTTCTAATTCTTCCCATGCTTCTCTGTCTATTTCATCTTGATATTCTGTAATTCCAGGTAAATTAATTGGGTCTTTGATCGCATTATCAAAATAATCATCCCAATTTTTATAATCTCCAAGTTCTTTTTCATTTTCTGATTTACTATAAGCTTCCCAGTCAGGTATATCTAACACAGAATACAAAATAAAATTGTGTACTTCATCATATGCATTATCATCCCAATATTGAGCTACCGCAAAACTAGCTGAGTTAATCTGAGGATATTTGGCAAAAACTTTTTTTACTATGGGTAAGACATACTTATCAATTGCTTTCTGTCTTATTAAATCTGTTTGTGATTTCGTGTATAAAAGCGTCATTTCTGTGATTTGAAGACCAATTATTAATCAAATTAATTTTTGAAAATTACCAATCCCGTTCGGGTCTAACACCATCAAGCCAAGGACGTAACATTTTTCCCACAATTTCTACTGCAATACTGTTATCTGTACGAGTTAAAATTGCATAAGGTGTATAAGCTTCTGAAGTAGACATACATTGATGAGAACCTTCTTTACAAAAAGCAGCAAAAGCAGGTATCATTT
>NZ_LR213811.1 GCF_900659865.1 Hyella patelloides LEGE 07179 | reverse complement strand
TTTAAATTTAACCGAATTTACCAAAAATACGAATAATCTACCAAAATGGATATATATATTTCTTCGTGATGAAGAAAAAGAAGCTAATCTAATTGATTTTAGAACTCAATGGTATGGACAAAACAGCACTAATAAACTGATAGAATTTAGAGTATTTCTCAAAACGCTACATTATCTATTTATCGAAGTAAAATTGAAAGAGTTTGTTGATAAAACTATTTTTTCTACGTTTAGAATCCCCAGACGTTAAAAATGTTAAGTAATAAATACTTAATAAATAATAAGCTTGTAAGTTAAAGAACTCATATTAATTAGCGGTACTTAAACAAAAATTATGCCCAAACAAAGCCTAAACTGGCTTCTATTTGCTATGAATACATCCCTATTTTTGTTTAACCAATCTACAAAACGAAAAGACATAGCTGTACGAAATGCTTCTAAGGCTTCAGGAAATGTGTCTAAAGGTTTATTAGCCCAACGCCGTCTTAAACCACCAGTTAGTTTATGCCAAAGGATAAAAGTATAAGCACAAAAGACTAGAATAAAATGTCTTTGTAAACTTTTTTTTTCTCTAACTTGATATTCTTTTAATCCTAACCAACCTTTTGCTTCCCGATAGAAAACTTCTACCCAGTTTCTCTGACCATAAAGGTCAACTATCCATTGCTCCGTCACTATTTCTGATTCAACATTTGTGATTAAGTAGTCAACTCGCGCGTTCCTTAGCGGAGGCAACCTCCGCAGGGTCGCTCGTCAATATCTTCAGCATTTTCTAAGACTGGTGCGTTCATGACGATAGCTATTTTTCTCATTCCTTCTAGCTTTGATATTTCTGCTTCTACGATTGCTACCCACACGGTTTTTGGTTTTTCACCCTGTATTTTAATTTCCTTAAACTCCTCTGAGGACAACCATTGAGCATATTCATCTATTCTTATTGCTTCTGATTTTTCAGAGGAGCTTTTAACTAAAATATTGCGATTTTTAGCGATTCCTCCTATGTACTTTAATTTCTTTGTTTCTAATTCCTTCAAAAAAGATGTATTGTTGCCATAAGCTGAATCTATTAAAACTATTCCTGGTCTATATCCTCGGCTTAAACTTTTATCTATTAATTCTAAGGCTAAGGTGGGCTTTTTCTGAAATTCTGGGTCTTTCTTTCCTTCTGGTAAGGATTTGCCATGCTGATATAATTCTATGTCTAAAGGTAAGCTTTTTTTGCCATCATAGAGATGAGTTGTTACTACGACATTGCCATTATCTGTTTTCCCTATTTCTCCAATGTACTGACGACCTACTCCTGCCGTAAAGTTACCACTTCTTGCTCCGTCTTTACGCTGAGGAGACCTCAGCGCAGGCGGTGCGCTTTTTCTATGTCCACTATCATCAATAATTAAACTGAATCCTCTACTGATTCGCGTTTGGTTGCATTTATTCATTACCTCTAAACGACGTTCATTGATCTGGTCTGCTGACCAGGTTGCTTCGGTTAAGAAATGGTGTAATTTGTGGTAAGTTACTCCTACATTATCAGAAGCCATCTGATATATATTTTTTCTCTCACTTTCGCCTAATAATCCTCCCAAATAGTTTCTAAACTCCCTTTTTTGCGCTTTAGTCCTCAGCTTGTCATCGAACTTTTTACACCACCGATCAAAGCAAGGAGGCATGGCTGCGGGAGTAGTTTCTCTCATAGGAGGCGATCATCAGTAGCAATGACGTAAGAACTATTTATCATAAGCATTTTATCCTATTTTGAGTTTTAGATTTGTTTAAGTACCGTTAGAAGAATAATTGATTGATAACTCTATTATTTATAAAAAAACAGACATGAATATGATTAAAAATCATTCAATTATAATCGCGGTTATCTTCTCAATAACGGTAATTTCAGCGATCGCTTTGACAAGGAATACCGATACGGAAATCGATATCAAATTAGGTGAGGACAAATCGGTAAATATCAAAGGAAAGCAATCGCCTTCGCTACCCGAATAAACAAAAGTTGACTGCTTACCTGGGGGGAAAACAGCCAACTTCTGGATTGTGATAGTTAATAATTAAAAGTAATTGACTCTACATCTGCTTCAATCAATTCTAGATTTTTGATTCCTTCCGCTACGATTTTATCTTTAGCTTGAGCCAACATACCTGGTGACATATCCACACCAATTAGCGAGCCGTTTGGAGCAACTGCTTTTGCTACAGGGATTGCAACTAAACCTGTCCCCGTAGCTAAATCGAGAATTGTTTGCCCAGATTTTACGGAAACAAACTCTAATAATCGTTTGGCGTTTTCAGGATGACCTTTTCCTTCTGAATCATAAGCAGTTCTACCATTAAAAAAATTGATTACTTTTTGTTTATAGTCTTCCTGCATTTTACCGATCTAATTATTAAATAAAATGTAGGGTGGGCGACCGAAGGAAGTACTTTAGTGCAATGCCCACCCTAAAGTCTGATTATCTAACTAACAAACTACTTAAACTTTGGCTTTCTTTTGCTTTTTCTTTTCAGCTTGTTTGGCTCTTTTAGCTGCTTGTTTGGCTGCTTTAGCTTCCGCTTCTAGTTTGGCTTTTTCTTTGGCTTCCGCTTCAGCAATTTTATCCAGGTAGTAGTGATAATCTCCTCGGTACTCAATTAATTCACCTTCTTTAATCTCGACAATTTTATTGGCTACTTGAGAAATAAAATAGCGATCGTGTGAAACAATAACTACAGAACCATCGTAGTCTTTTAATGCTTCTTCTAGCATTTCTTTAGCAGGAATATCTAAATGATTTGTCGGCTCATCTAGTATTAATAAATTTGCTGGAGTTAACAGCATTTTAGCTAAAGCGAGTCTAGCTTTTTCTCCTCCACTAAGAGCTTTTACTTGTTTAAAGACGGTTTCATTACTAAATAAAAATCTACCGAGTAAAGTACGGACTTCTTCATTTTTCCAGGTAGGAACTTCATCATGAATTGTCTCCATGACAGTTTTTTCTAAATCTAATGCTTCGGCTTGATTTTGTTCAAAATAACCAGGAATTACATTATGTTTACCTAAAGAAACTTGACCGTCTTCATATTCTTCCATCCCCATTACCATACGCAATAGAGTAGATTTTCCTGCGCCATTATGACCTAAAATTGCTATTCTCTCTCCTCTTTCGATAGTTAGATTTGCCCCTAAAAATAAAATTTTCTCATTATAAGTATGAGTTAAATCTTCGATGACTACTACATCTCGACCACTACGAGGAGAAGGAGGAAATTTAAACTTTAATGTTTTCATGTTGGAAATAGGTGCATCCACTACTTCCATTTTTTGCAATTGTTTCTCTCTACTTTTTGCTTGAGTACTGCGAGTAGCACTAGCGCGGAATTTATCAACAAATTCTTGTTGTTTGGCTATTTCTTTTTGCTGTCTTTCGTAAGTAGACGATTGTGCTGCTTTATTTTCAGCTTTTTGTTGTAAATAGGCTGAATAATTACCAGGATAAACTGTAGAAACTCCTCTTTCTGTTTCCACAATCTTGGTACAAAGCCTGTCTAAAAACTCTCTATCATGGGAAACAATTACCATCGGGGTATTAATCCCTTTAAGATAATTTTCCAACCATTCAATAGTTTCTAAATCTAAATGGTTTGTCGGCTCGTCAAGTAATAATAGATCGGGAGTTTGTAGCAAAATTTTACCCAAACTCATTCGCATTTGCCAGCCACCACTAAAAGAGCTTACAAGGCGATCGCCATCTTCTGTGACAAACCCAACTTCTGGTAAAATTTTCTCAATCTGGGATTCTAGTAAATAGCCATCTAACGCTTCAAATTTACGCTGTAACTTATCCAATTTGTGAATCAACCGATCTAATTCATCAGGATCGGCAGTTTCCATGTCATGATGTACCTGCTCCATCTGATGATGGACATCATTAGCTTCTATAAATACTGTCCAAAACTCTTCTCTCACAGTGCGTGTTGGCTCAACTTCAAATTCTTGAGTCAGATAAGCTATCTTTAAGCTATTAGGCCGAATAACTTCTCCTGATGTAGGTTCAACCTCTCCATTGATAATCTTTAGCTGGGTAGACTTCCCCGCGCCATTGACTCCTACTAAACCCACTCTTTCCCCTGGCTTAACTTCCCAAGTGACATCTTTTAATACTTCTCCTGTGGGGTAGATTTTGCTAATGTGTTCGAGTCGCAGCATCCAGAAGTCTCCTAGTGGGTAAATTTTTGTTGCGTTTTGTCACTAAACATTATAAGCGATAGAGGAATCAGAACAAATATTGAATTAAGAAAAATCGGGAGTCAAAGAAGGTAACAAGTAGAAATAATACTCACCATTGCTGGTAGTCAGTAGTTATAAAAATCCTCCACAAAAATAAACGCGATTCATAAAATCAGAAAAAGGAAAAAAGGTTTTAGAAACTAAAGCCTTAAGATATTTGCTAAGGAGCAAGATTAAAATATTATTTCTTTCCCCAAAATTTGTTGAATTTCTCTCTTTTAGTGTAATTAATTTTGCACACCTACTTATTTCTGACTTCTGACTTCTGACTTCTGACTTCTTGAATTACTTGCTCTACTTCGTCATAAATTAGTGATGTTTGCATCCAAGAAGTACTTACCATCACTAAAAAAGTGATACAAACTGACAGAAAAAAATAGTCACCAGTAGATAAATCTCTATCAGTACGTTTTTCTTCTTCTAGAGAATGATGTAATTGGTGTTTATCTAGAGTGAAAGACATTAAGATGCACTCGTCGCCTAAAGTACTATTGGAGGTAGCTTTTGAGGAAGATGATTCGTTAGAAGAGGATAAATTTTGATAAGACATTATTTGTTCTCCTGTGTTTTCTGTGTTGATTAATAATAGTTGCGAGTCGATTTAACTAATGCAGTTTTTAAGGGGAATTAGCAATTAAAAGCTGAAATCGGTTTAATGTTCAGGGTGTCTGTAGTAGATTGAGATTGTTAATGCTGCTTTTTTGTCAACACGGGAGTCCCCATTACTCCGCACCTATTATGAATTTCGCTTGATTATACCGTTTATTAAAAATGATAACTAACTCGAAAAATTGTCCTTGTGGAAGTAGAAAAAAATTCAATATTGCTGTGGTAAATATCTCTCAGGAAAAGAATATCCCGCAACAGCAGAACAATTGATGAAGTCTCGTTATACTGCTTTTTGTGAAGGGAATATTGATTATTTAATTGCTACATTACATCCTAATAAACGCCAAGAAAATGATAGACAAGAATTAACCAAAACTATTAACAATACCACTTGGTTAGGTTTAACTATAGTAGACATTAACCAAGGCAAAAAGAATGACAAAATAGGCTATGTTGAATTTATGGCTGTATTTAAAACAACTGAGCCTCAACAACTACACGAACGTTCGAGATTTTTTAAAGTTGATGGTAAATGGTTTTATGTCGATGGAAATATTTTACCCGATCTGATTCTGAAAAGTAGTGACAATTGTTGGTGTGGAAGTGGCAAAAAGTATAAAAAGTGTCATGGGAATTAAGTAGCCTTGTTAAGCAAAAAGCTATAATTAAATCAATGCAAAATATGTTTTTTATTTTCGATAATCGAGATAAAGTTGATGTTAATAACTAAAAAACTACCTATCAATACCGATAAATTTGCTCAAAAAGATCAAATACTAACTATCACGGGAGCAAATTGGCAAGATTATCAAAACTTCGATTCAGAAGAATATCCAGGTTATCGAGTTAGCTATTGGAATGGAGAAATAACTATTGTGTCGCCAGGAAGAAATCATGAAAGAATTGCCGAAGTAATTAATAGATTAATTATTGCTTACTGCGAAAAATTTGATATTTTAGATTTTCCTTTCAGGCAAACCAGACTTAAAGCGGATCGACAAGCTGGCAAAGAGCCTGATTTAGCTTATGCTTTTAATACAGACAAAGATTTACCCGATTTAGTAGTAGAAGTTATTTTTAGCAGTGGTAATATTGATACTCTTAAAGCAAGTTATCAAATGATTGGTATTAGTGAATTATGGGTTTGGCAAAACAATCAAATAACTTTTTATTCTTTAGATAAAAACAACTATATTGTAGTTGAATGTAGTAAGCTTTTAAATAGTTTATCTGCTAGATATTTTGTAGGATTTATTAATAGAGGGTTTATAGATAGCCCCTCACTAATTAAAAAAGATTTTTTACGAACTCTATAAAATTATTTTATCGGTTACAATCTTTATAAAACCACATTTTTTTTAGGTAAACTCATAATAAACTATATTAAATTTATTAACTATTAATTCCCGAATCATACATTTTCTGTACCATTCGAGGATAAAGCACCAAGAAATATATCCACCATAAGATAATTGGCATAGCTACAATAACACTCAACCAAACGATATGAAACAGTAACCAACTAATGCCGATGATAGTAATTCCTGTGAGAATAATTGACCAAGGTTGACACCACCAAGGTTTATAATTCCAGACGTTAAAATTGCTTGTATTTTGATTTTTCATAATTTACAAAAAGGTAAGTAGTTGACAAAAAAATACTCTTACAAAATATCGGTTAAATCTAAAGTAAAATCTAACAAGATATTTTCAACCGACAAACTGATAGGATTAGATAAAGTTTTTACAGGACAATTTGGTCGATAAACTTCTACTTGTTTATTCTGAGGATCGATTAACCACCCCAAAGTCAAACCATTAGCTACGTATTCCTGCATCCTCGCGCATTCCCTTGCCCTAAAGGATTCCCTTCGGTCACGCACTTTCGGCGACGCGGGGTCGCTCGTCATCTTTTTTTGTAACTCTAATAAACTGTCAGAACTAGAGCGCAACTCTATGGCAAAATCGGGACATAAAGGAATAAATTGTTGTTGCTGTTGAGATGTTAAACTTTCCCACCTTTCTTTTTTAATCCAAGCAGCATCGGGAGAGCGAGTTGCGCCATTGGGTAAGATAAAACCTGTAGAAGAATCAAAAACTTCTCCTAATTTAGATTGTTGATTCCACAACCACAACTGTGCATTGATACTAGAATTTCGCTTACCTGTTTCTCCTCCTGTGGGTGGCATAATAACCAATTCCCCTGTTGCAGTACGCTCTAACTTTAAATCGCGATTTGTACTGCAAATTAAAGCAAATTGCTCGTCAGTTAATTCTATAGTGGGATGAAGATTTAAAGTAATGGCATTCATATTAAATCTCTCGAACATATTCTGGTTAATTACAGTCTTTTTGCGATCGCAATTTAGGATGCTCGCCAATGTAAGTACACTAAGCTGTAATACTAAATTAATATAGGGCAAAAGTATTATTCTAGAATCAACCAAATGTCTTTATTCACATATCAACCATGAATCAACCATTATCAGATAAAAAAAACTCTCGCAGATCGATCGCCCGTTTCACTTCGGGTACTGTGTTTGGACTGTTTATCTCAGTAATATATTGGTCTTACTCTGCTTATTTTCAGACTTCTCCTCCGCTAGTTTACAGTATCACTGGTGGTTTGTTTTTAGCAATATTCTGTGGTGCGTTCGCTACTCTTATTAGTTTCGACAAATTAATGGAGTTAATGGATAATTTTCCTCCACTATGATTTAGCAATAACTTTGACCTTGGCTGTTCCCTTTGCCCCAAGGTCACTTGCGGAGTCTTTAAAGACGGAAGTAGTTTGGGTTCCAGTTTAAATCCTTATCCTTACTTGTCGCTGTTCCCTGTTCCCTGTTCCCTGTTGCCTTTAAGAAAAGGATTAATTCATTTTTCTGTTAAAATCGTTTGTTATTTCATCTCAGTGTAGATACATGACAGCCTATCAAATACCTCGTCCTCAAATTCCTAATTGTGCTTGGAAACGTCCCATTGGTAAAGGATGGTCAAAGCCCTACACTGTACGTTATGCTAGCAATTTGGATGATGGTGCGTGGCATGGTGCGCCGTTGGGTGGGTTTGGTGCGGGTTGTATTGGGCGATCGCCGAAAGGAGACTTTAACCTTTGGCATTTAGACGGTGGCGAACATATATTTAAGTCAATTCCTGCTTGTCAGTTTAGCGTTTTTGAATCAGTCGAAGGTGGGGATACTCAAGCGTATGCTATGTGTACCGATAACCCATCTGTAGGGACGAAGAGTGAATCGCCCTTACTATCCCGATGGAATTGGTATCCCAAAGAAAAAGGGGTTTATTCTGCGTTGTATCCCCGTAGCTGGTACGAGTATCAGGGAGTGTTTGCATCGGAGTTAACTTGCGAACAATTTTCCCCAATCTGGAAAGAAAATTATCAAGAAACTAGCTATCCTGTAGCTATCTTTGATTGGACAGCCCATAACCCTACAGATAAGCCAATTACCCTCAGTATCATGCTGACATGGCAAAATACCGTTGGTTGGTTTACCAATGCGATTAAGTCTCCTGAAGTAAAAGTGCGGGATGATGGTAGCCCAGAATATGAGTATCAACCAAAATGGGGTGATAGCACAGGGAATTATAACCAGTGGATACAAGATAACTTTCGGGTGGGTTGCTTGTTAAATCGCATTCAACCCCATAATGAGATACAGGAAGGAGAAGGGCAAATTGCGATCGCAACCACCGCAAACCCCGCAGTAGAAGTCTTTTATCTCAGTCGGTGGAATCCTGAAGGTGATGGTAGTGATGTTTGGGATTCTTTTGCAGCAGATGGCTCTCTACCAGATAGAGAAGATGAAACCCCCGCATCTCCTGGGGAACAAATTGCTTGTGCGATCGCTGTTAGAGTTACTATTAAACCAGGAAAAACTAAGAAAATACCGTTTATTTTGGCTTGGGACTTTCCCATAACCGAATTTGCTCAAGGTATTAACTATTATCGTCGCTATACAGACTTTTTCGGACGTACGGGTAATAATGCTTGGAGTATTGTCAGAACAGCTTTAAAGCATAGTGATTCGTGGAAAGAACAAATAGTAGCTTGGCAAAAAACGATACTAAATCGTAATGATTTACCAGATTGGTTCAAAATGGCTCTATTTAACGAGCTTTACTTACTTACCCAAGGCGGAACTCTCTGGAGTGCAGCTACAGAAGACGATCCTGTAGGACAGTTTGGGGTTTTAGAGTGTATGGATTACCGTTGGTATGAAAGCCTTGACGTGCGCCTGTACGGTTCGTTTGCTTTAATGATGCTGTGGTCAAAACTGGATAAAGCAGTCTTATCAGCATTTGCTAGAGCTATCCCTCAAAGCGACGATCAAGAGAGAATTATTGGTTATAACAACGCAATAGCAATTCGTAAAGCCAAAAATGCCACTCCTCACGATCTTGGCGCACCCAACGAACATCCTTGGGAAGCAACAAACTATACCTCCTATCAAGACTGTAACCAGTGGAAAGACTTATCCTGTGATTTTGTATTGCAAGTATATCGCGACTACCTCTTTACCAAAGGAGACAATAACGAATTCCTGTGGGAATGCTGGGATAGTATTGTGGCAACTTTGGCATATTTAAAAGAATTTGACCGAGATGGGGATGGAATACCCGAAAACTCAGGCGCACCAGATCAGACATTCGATGACTGGCGATTACAGGGAATTAGTACCTATTGCGGTGGTTTATGGATAGCTGCGCTAGAAGCTGCTGTCAAAATTGGCGAAACTCTCATTGCCAATCCTCCCATGAATCCCAATTTACAACCTTCAGACTTTCCTCAAGGAATTGAAGCGACAATAGATACTTATAAAGAATGGTTGCAACAATCGCGATCTTTTTATCATGATACTCTATGGAATGGTGAATATTATCGTCTTGATAGTAAAAGCAATTCCCAGGCTGTAATGGCGGATCAACTCTGCGGACAATTTTACGCTAGATTATTAGACTTACCTGATGTAGTTGAAAATCAATATACCCAATCCGCTTTAAATAAAATATATGATGCTTGTTTTCTGAAGTTTCATAACGGCAAATATGGCGTAGCAAACGGAGTTTTACCCGATGGAAGTCCCGTTAATCCAGATGATACTCATCCCTTAGAAGTATGGACGGGAATTAATTTCGGTTTAGCTGCATTTATGGTGCAAATGGGAATGCAAGAAGAAGCATTTAAGTTAACAGAAACGGTAGTCAAACAAATCTATGAAAATGGCTTACAGTTTCGCACTCCTGAAGCTATTACCGCAGTTGGTACTTTTAGAGCAAGTCATTATTTAAGAGCAATGGCTATTTGGGGTATTTATGGTGTTTTAATTGGTTGGGTGTAATACCTCACGCAGAGGCGCAAAGAACTTGATTGGTGTGTTTTGTCGTAATTATAATTGATTTAGGGAATAGAAGCGATCGCTTTTAGGCAATCTCACTAATCTCGATCGTATTTCCCACGACAATATAATTATCAAAATCATAAACAAAAAGCCCATATCCTATAAGATAATGGGCTTGGGGAGAGGTAAAACCATCAAACATTTACGAGAGTAAATTCAAGACTTACAAGGCGAGCAAAAATGAAATAAATCTTTTAATAAATTCCAATATAAATTAATAGCTATTTTAAAAATTAGCCAAACAAAAAATATCAAAATAGAAGCTTTAATATTTATTTTGTATTTACAATCTATTTTTAACTTAATATAATATTTATTATTTCTGTATAAAAAACTATTTAATGAATAATTTATCACTAGATTTCAATATTAGACCACTATCCATAAAGGATATTACTGCGACATTCAAGCTAAAACGAAAGTCTATTCAAACTTTATGTTCAGAACACTACACTCCTCAACAAATTGAAGCAATGGTAAATGGTGAAGCCAAAGATATTAATTCTGATGAGATAAGCATCGTTGATAGTGTTGGTTTATTTTTAGCTAAATGGATTGATTCATATACTGAATCAAATGATCCAGGTGCAATAGTTGCATATATTGATGACAAGATAATAGGCTACGCTTCTAGAGGAAAGTCATCTTGGTTAAATCAAAGAATTATATATGAGATGTTTGTTCTTCCTGAATATGCTCGCATGGGAGTAGGGTCAAAACTTTTAGAAACCTTAGAAACAAATGCTCAAAATAATAATTGCCAGGTCATTACTGTAGGTGCATCTCTTACAGGAGAACCTTTTTATAAAGTCAATGGCTATCAAGTAATCGAAAGAACTGATTCTTGCTCTAGTGGTGTGCGTATTCCAATTGTTCACATGAAAAAATGGTTAGCTACACCTACAGAAATAGACAAAATTTTATATGATATGTCTGGACAATTTAGTAGAGGAGTTGAATGGTTAACAACAGAAACGGCAGTGTTATTAAAAGAATTTTTGGGAGAATAGTTATTGTTGTTTAGTTTTAGTTTTAGTTTTAGTTTTAGTTTTATTTGATTTGCATTGGATAAACTCTCTTATTCCCTCAATAGTCAAGTACATTTTCGATTTCAATACGATGTCCTTTAAGACGAATATCATCCTCTGATAAAAACTAAAAATAATCTTCTAATTTTGTTGTTGTAAACATTGATTTTTCTTGTTTCAACTTCAAATATATTGTAATTGATTTTTAGGATAAAAGCGACCGCAAATTTTAAGCTTTGCTAATCGCATTATTATTTAATTCATACATTCCATTACTTGAAAGTTCTTTTATAGAATAAGTCAGATAATTGTTAATTCTTAATAATTTTATTCATCAATTATCAAGTTAATTATTACTTGTCTTAACTTGATTCTCTACTTTATTTTGCCACTTGTTAGCAACTTGTGCCGAACTAACATTAA
The DNA here is from genome assembly GCF_900659865.1 of Hyella patelloides LEGE 07179. Lineage (GTDB taxonomy): Bacteria > Cyanobacteriota > Cyanobacteriia > Cyanobacteriales > Xenococcaceae > Hyella > Hyella patelloides. Next base: position 22,740 of record NZ_LR213811.1, on the reverse strand, counting down.
ACTCTTGTATTTTTTGGTCTACTTGTTGGGCAAATTCTAAAGCTTCATTTAATTCTCGTATTTTATTGTCATTATTATCATTTTTTTTCTGTGATTTCATAATAAATTCTCCAAACGTTGCTTTAAATTAACAATTAAATTTTTAGTTTCTAAATTATAATCGATCTGAGTAATAAAGGCGATCGCTAAATTTAAGTTTTGTTCAATCGCATTGTTTATTATTTCCATCTTTGATTATTTAGAGCATTTTTCTATAAATTAAGTTAAGTAATAATTAATTCTCAACAAGGTGCTTCATAGCAATTTTAAGAAATTGTCTAAATCTATTCTTGCTTGTTTTAAAATTTTAGCTAAAGTAGATCGCTTTACTGGTCTATGGGCTGGTACAGTTATCTTAAGAGTTTCATCAGGTAACTTTTTTTCTAATCTAATGTGACTACCTCTTTGACGAGCGACCCTGGCGAATTTTATTCGCCCAAGGAACGCCCTAAAGGACTCGCTTTGCGTCGCGCGAGTGTTGACGAACAACTATCCAATTATCTCTTTCCAAAGCTGTGATAATCTTTTTATAGGAAAGACTGGGAACTTTGGTCATATTACCAATTCCCGAACAATAATATTTTTGTTATTAGCAATATCTTCTTCTATTGGTTCGAGATAAAGTTCTATTGCTTCAGTAATGTTTTCTAAAGCTTCATCAATATTATCTCCTTCACTTATACAGCCAGGTAAAGCAGGAACATAAATAGTATATCCTCCTTCATCACTCGGTTCTAATATTACTTGGAGTTTCATTTTTTTATATTTAGTTTTTTATTTTATTTTACATGATTAAAGGCGATCGCAATTCTCAAACATAATCGCGCTTTCCAAACTTTAACAACGACAAGATCGCTATCAAAACCTACTATCTTTATGCTATTTAAGGTCGTAATTTTCGTCTAACCTAACTATGTTATTTCAGCAATAAAATCTTGATGTTCTTTTATTGCTAGTCCTTGTTGTACTGTTTGAATAACTTGAGCCAAATCGTATTGCAATAAAGAATCGATCGCCAGCCATAAACCAGGAAAAACTTCGCTTTTAATAATATTGTTCTCGTCTGGTTGTAGCTTGAAATATTCTCCATCCCTGAGACGAAACCAATCGATAATGCGATCGCTTACTTGCCAAACAATATATTCTTGTACCCCATTACGTCGATATACCTGTAGCTTTTCTTGTAAATCGTAAGATGCGGTACTAGCAGCAATTTCCACAATTAATTCTGGCGCACCTCGAACATAATCATCAACATCTATTTGAGACTGTCCCTTTTCAACTCTCAATAAAGCATCTGGTTGAGGTTCGTTATCGATATCTAACCTCACGGTGGTATTGTCAGCAAATTGCGTCCCTGGAGTCGCAGCATGATAAACAGCCAACCATCCCATAATATATGCGTGAGGTTGTCCGTGAATAATTCTCACAGGAGATGCCGTATATACTCTTCCCTCAATTAATTCGGCTTTTTTAAGTTCTGACATTGCTTGATAGCGTCGCTCGAATTCACTACGAGAAAGGCGATCGCCATTTTCTAAAGGGAGTATTTTTTGCTGATGAGTAACCATGACAATTGCTATTTTTACAAAGGCATCTATATATGCTTATTATATCGATTCATTGAGTTTGAAGGCGATCGCACTTCTTAACCTAGATCGCAATTCCTAAATTTTACAAAGGAATCCAAATAAGTTGATTTTTCCATTCTTTCGCTTCGGTAGTTTCCCAAATTAAAATCAAATCTTCTGCTATTTCTCTAACAGTTGCTCTTGGACTCAACCAAAATAGTCCCCAAATAAATCCGCCATTATTCCAATGTGATTCTATATGTTCTGGCATACTTTGACGATTATCAGTTAGCAAAATACGTTGTGATTGTTGTAAATAAATTAATATTTCTGGGTCTAGTGTGCCAAAACTTGGCGTATTTGCATCCCCTACTCTTAATATATCGATTTCAGGATTAAGTCTAAATACAGCTAATTTTATTCGTGGCGATAAATTTTCATCCAGTAAAAAACGTACTTTCATTTTTACTTAGTAGTTATCTGAGTACGCTGTTCTTTTTCTTTTTTAAACGCTGTACCAGAGGTGAAGGATTTTCAAGAAATTCTTGATATTTTTCTGTTTTATTTTTGGCTAATCGTAATAAGTAAGAGTCTATTTCACTACGATTATGTAAATAATAAGTGATAGTAGCATAAACTTTTTCTAAATTTAAACTTGGTAATTCGTTTAATATTTCTTCTGGTGTATATCCTTCTAAATAATAGTCAATCACATTTTCAATTCCAATACGATGTCCTTTAAGACGAATATCGTCTTCAGACAAAAATTCAAAATAATCTTCTAGTTTTATAGCTGTAAACATTAATTTTTCTTGTTGGAATTTTAACTATATTATAGTTTCTGTTGCTCGAATGCGATCGCATATTCCAAAACAGATCGCACCTCTTCAATCTAACTAATCCCCTTGACAACTAAAAAATAATTATTAAAATTGAATATCTTCATGCAACAATATCAATAACTTCTACTTTAATTTTCATTCCTGTTTTAACTATCATCTGTACCAATTTATCAATACTAAATCTTTCGATATCTCCATTCATTAAATTACTAATTCTTGGTTGAGTTTCATTAAAAAAATCTGCTGCTTCTTGTTGAGTCCATTTTTGTTTTTTGATATACCGTTGTAAATCTAAAATTAAATCCGATCTAATTTTTAAATTTGCTGCTTCGTCAGGTTCAAAACCTAGATCGTCAAAAATATTATCTTGACTTTGTACTATTTGATTATTCATTTTAATTTTCCTTCAATTGTTTTCTAAACTCAATCATTACTTGATAACGTTGTTTTCCTATTTCAATATCTTGCTTAGATGTCTTTTGCATCGTCTTATTAAAAGCATGGAGAACATAAACTGCTTCGGAAAATCTCGCAACATAAAATATACGATAAGCTTCACCTGTTTTGATTCTAATTTCTTCAACGCCTTTTCCGACAATGGACATTGGTTTAAAATCTGTCGGAGAATCACCTCTTTGTACTGTTCTAAGTTAAAAACCTGATTTTCTTTTAGCATCTAAGGGAAATTGCGCAATATCTTGTTTAGAAGTACCAATACAGTAAATTGGTTTATCTGACATTAGATTGATAGTTGATATACCTTATTTAGTATAAAGTATATTTGATGTTTTATTATAAAGGCGATCGCGTTTCTGCATCTAAATCTTATTATTTCAACCTAGATCGCGCTTCTCAATCCTTATCCCATTGAAAACTACAATATCATTATCAAAACAATAAATGAAAAAGCCCCTCGCCTTGTAGGAGAGGGGTTTGGGGAGAGGTAAAATTGTCGAACATTTAAGAGAGTATATTCAAGATTTACAAGATGAACAAAAATGGAGTGAATCCTTTAATAAATCCCAAGATAAATTAATAGCTGCTGCTAGATTAGCTAAACAACAAATTGCTGAAGGAAAAGCACAGCCAATGGATTACGATAAGCTATGAAACTCAAACACTTGATTCTTTTTGTGAGAATTATAAATTACGTTGTTCTAGTGAATACTGTGCAGCATCTTGAACACTAATATCTCGATCTTTTGCTAGTTTATATAGTATATGTATTGGAGTCTTTGGATAAAAAGCTAAAAATTCGCGTTCAAGAACATGGTAACTTTCTGATAATCTTTCTGCGATGTAATTTACAACTGATACAGGTAAATCGTAGTCTCTTAATAAATAGTAATCATAGTTATTGTCAAATCTTAATTTTCTAAGTAATATTTCAACATACATACCTGATTTCTTTGCTAACTCTGGAATACTGAGTGAATATTTGATAATATCATCCTTAATGTAGTTTGGTGTATTAGGATGATTTTTCCATATTGCAGATGTTCCAGAATAAAAATAATTATCTAAGTATTTTTTATTTTTATATAAAAATTCCAAAATTTCTTTAGATGTATTGGGATTTTCAAGTAAACTTCTTAATACTTTCTTAGAGCAAAATTTTTTGGCAATTATGTCTAAAGCCATTACAGGAGTATTTACATTTTGAGCAATCAAATAATGAAGCTTATAAAATTTCTGTGATTTTGCCCACTTTAGTAAAATATTTTGAGGTGTACGTGAATGATTTGCCACATATTTGCGAATCTCAAGCTTAGGAATTACCGAAAGCCTTTCTAAAATTTTACTTTTAACTCGATCAGGCGTATTGTTATTTTCTACAATTGGAATAAGAATTTTATACTCTTTAATTTTAGAAGCTATTTTAATTAATATTTTTGGAGTAGTTTTATGATTTTTTACTACAGCCATTATAGTTTTATCATCATCACTTTTTGATAACTTTTCTAAAATTTCTATAGTTACATTAGGATTCTGAGCTACAAAAGATTTGGCTGATGCGACTTTCGCTAATTTGTTTAATAACGTAAGCGGTGTATTAGGATGTAATGCAACCATTTGTAAAACTTTTGGTTCTGATGATTCCGATAAAGTTGTTAATAAGCTTTCAGAAAAATATTTATTACGCAATAAAAACTTTTTCGCTACTATTTGTCTATCCTTTGCCATCTTCTCTATTAAGCTAATAGGGAGATCGGGTCTTAAAGCAATAGCCTTTTTGACTTTTATATCTGGATAAAAAGCTAGTTTAGCCATCATGTCTGATGAAATATCTGTCCGTTTTGCCATCTTTTCAATTGCATTAATCTTTATATTGTAGTTTGCCTTTAATGCTAATTTTTCTAGTACTTCTAGTGGAGTGTTTTTATGTTGAATTAGACTTAGATAAATGGAACTAATAACTTCTGTAGAGCGATTCCAACCAAGTATGATTTCAGTCTCCGCAATTTCTTCGATCGAACTACTTGTTAAATTTGGTTTCTGGAGAAGATGCAAATAAAGGTCTGGATTTCCAGTTTCGATCAATCTACATAAAGCTTTCTCTGAAATTTCAGGATGTTCTGCTATATCTTTTAATATATAAGGATAATTACCTGTTCGTTTTATTATTTTAAAAATACAATCTGCCGAACGCTTATTTTCCAGGACAGATAACAAAACTTTTGTTGATTGCTTTAAAAGAATTCTCCTGTCTTCACGAATCAATGAAGATAAAACAGGGTTATTGATACATTCTTGAGGGAATTCTTTTGCCAGTTTCCATAGAGTTTTGGATGTTGCATTAGGATTTGTTGCGACACCCTGACGAGTAAGAAAATCTTGACTAGAGGCTAATTGTTTTAACAACTTATGACCAGTACTAGAATTTCTAGCAACTAATCGTGCTAACTCAACATCCATAAAAGCAATAATTTTTTATTTAATAAAATATTTAAGACTCACATTTTATCCTTGCTTACGACTTTGCGAGATAAAAAACCGTCCACACCCTCTACGCAGATGAACACAGATAAAGTTATCGGTTAGCCTCAAAATAAAACAGATAACCTCTCTATAAAAACTCTCTGCTCCTTTGCGACTTATGCGGAGCGGTATCCTTTAGGGCTGCGCGAGATAATACCTCTTTCCCTCAAAGCCCATATAATAAAGTTTAAGTAAATTTATAATCTGTTGACCCGCAGTCGCGACCAATGAACAGTCTCTTCCTAAATCGCCTTAAAAGCTCAGATCGCCCCGTGTTAGTATTTGATGGGGGTATGGGTACAAACCTACAAACCCAAAATCTCACCGCCGAAGACTTTGGTGGTGCGGAGTACGAAGGATGTAATGAATATTTAGTCCATACTAAACCAGAAGCGGTGGAGAAAGTACACCGAGGATTCCTCGAAGCTGGTGCGGATGTGATTGAAACCGATACCTTTGGCGGTACTGCGATGGTACTAGCGGAATACGATTTAGCTGATAAGGCGTATTATCTAAATAAGACTGCTGCGGAGTTAGCAAAAAAACTAACAGCAGAATACTCTACATCAGAAAAACCCCGTTTTGTTGCGGGTTCGATTGGCCCTGGTACTAAGTTACCTACCCTCGGACATATTGATTACGATACATTATTAACTAACTATCAAGAGCAAGCAGAAGCATTATTTGATGGTGGGGTAGATTTATTTTTAGTGGAAACTTGTATGGATGTGTTGCAGATAAAAGCAGCACTTAATGGTATTGAAGCGGTATTTAAAAAGAAAGAGGAACGTCGCCCGTTAATGGTTTCCGTGACAATGGAACAGATGGGGACAATGCTTTCTGGTTCGACAATGGAAGCAGCTTTAGCAATATTAGAACCCTTCCCCATCGATATTTTAGGGTTAAACTGCGCCACAGGGCCCGACTTGATGAAGGAACATATCAAACATCTGTCGGAACATTCTCCTTTTATTGTTTCTTGTGTACCCAATGCGGGTTTACCTGAAAATATTGGCGGACAGGCGCACTATAAGCTTACGCCGATGGAACTGCGGATGTCTTTAATGCACTTCGTCGAAGATTTGGGCGTGCAAATTATTGGGGGTTGTTGCGGTACTCGTTACGAACATATCCAGCAACTCGCCGAAATGGCGGGAGATTTAACACCAAAAGAACGTCATCCCGAATTTGAACCCTCCGCAGCATCTATTTATAATACCCAACCTTATATACAAGATAATTCTTTCTTGATTGTGGGAGAAAGATTAAATGCCAGTGGTTCTAAAAAATGTCGTACTCTACTTAATGATGAAGATTGGGATAGTTTAGTTGCAATGGGGAAAGCCCAGGTAAAAGAAGGCGCACATATCCTCGATGTCAACGTGGACTATGTAGGTAGAGACGGGGAAAAAGATATGCACGAACTTGCATCCCGTCTGGTGAATAATGTCACCCTTCCCCTAATGCTTGACTCTACCGAGTGGACAAAAATGGAAGCGGGGTTAAAAGTAGCTGGTGGTAAATGTATTCTCAACTCCACTAACTACGAAGATGGGGAGGAAAGATTTTTTCAAGTCTTAGAACTCGCTAAAACCTATGGCGCGGGTGTGGTTATTGGTACTATCGATGAAGATGGTATGGGGCGTACTGCGGATAAAAAGTTTGAAATTGCCAAACGAGCTTATAATGCTGCGGTAGAATATGGTATTCCCGCCCATGAAGTCTTTTTTGACCCCTTAGCCTTACCCGTATCTACTGGTATCGAAGAAGATAGAGAAAATGCGAAAGCCACAGTAGATGCAATTAAAAGAATTAGAGATGAATTACCAAGTTGTCATATTTTGCTTGGTGTTTCTAATGTTTCCTTTGGTTTAAATCTCGCAGCGCGACAAGTTTTAAATTCTGTCTTCTTACACGAATGTATGCAGGTAGGATTAGATTCGGCTATTGTTAACGCCAGTAAGATTTTACCCCTTTCTAAAATAGATGAATCCCATCAAAAGATATGTTTTGATTTAATCTACGACAAGCGTGAATTCGACGGCGATATCTGCACCTATGACCCCTTGGGAGAATTAACAACCTTATTTGCTGGAAAGAAAGCTAAGAAATCTGAAGCAGTAGATAAAAACCTTCCCATTAACGAACGCTTGAAACAACATATTATCGACGGAGAAAGAATTGGTTTAGATGAAGCTTTAGACGAAGCCTTACAACAACATCCCCCGTTAGATATTATCAACATTTTCTTATTAGATGGCATGAAAGTTGTCGGTGAATTATTTGGTTCGGGACAAATGCAGTTACCTTTTGTATTGCAGTCAGCCCAAACTATGAAAGCTGCGGTAGCCCATTTAGAACCTCACATGGATAAGGAAGAAGCTGACGACAGAGGTAAAGGTAAATTTGTTATTGCGACAGTTAAAGGGGACGTTCACGACATTGGTAAAAATCTAGTTGATATCATTCTTTCTAATAATGGTTATAAAGTAATTAACCTCGGAATCAAACAACCCGTAGATAGCATTATCAAAGCCTACGAAGAACATCAACCAGATTGTATTGCTATGAGTGGCTTGTTGGTAAAATCTACCGCATTCATGAAAGATAATCTGGAAGTATTCAACGAAAAAGGTATTACCGTTCCTGTTATCTTAGGTGGTGCTGCGCTAACTCCTAAATTCGTCAATCAAGATTGTCAGAATACCTATAACGGGAAAGTTATCTATGGTAAAGATGCTTTTGCCGATTTGCATTTCATGGATAAACTAATGCCAGCGAAGGCTGATGATAATTGGGACGATGTTAGGGGATTTTTGGATGAACCTGACAATGGTAATGGTAGGGGCGAATCGCGAATCGCCCCTACAGAAGATGGTGCAGAACAACCGTTTGAAGGGGAAAATCGGGATAAAATCTTTGTTGATGAAGTTAGTAAGCCAGAAGAACCTTTAATAATAGATACCCGTCGTTCTGATGAAGTTAGTTTGGATGTTGAACGCCCCGAACCGCCATTTTGGGGAAGTAAAATATTAGAAGCTAAAGATATTCCTATCGAGGAAGTTTTTCCCTATTTAGACTTACAAGCCTTATTCGTCGGACAATGGCAATTTAGAAAACCTAAAGAACAATCTAGAGAAGAATACGATGAGTTTCTCGCGAGAAAAGTTCATCCTATTTTAGAAGAATGGAAACAAAAATCCATTGCTGATAACCTATTACATCCCACCATAATTTATGGTTATTTCCCCTGCAACGCCGAAGGAAACACGTTGTATGTATATGACCCCGATACCGTAGGGGCGTTTCGCGCGATGCGTAGCGAGTCCTTTAGGGAAACGCCCCTACAACCCATAACATCATTTGAATTTCCCCGTCAACGTTCTGGCAAACGACTATGTATTGCTGACTTCTTTGCTACTAAAGAATCGGGGAAAATCGATGTTTTCCCCATGCAAGCGGTAACAGTAGGAGAAATAGCTACCGAATACGCCCAAAAACTCTTCCAAGATGACCAATACACCGATTATCTCTATTATCATGGTTTAGCGGTGCAAATGGCGGAAGCTTTAGCAGAATGGACACACGCCAAAATCCGCACAGAGTTAGGCTTTGAAGCGGAAGAATCCGACAATATCAGAGATATCTTACAACAACGCTATCGCGGTTCTCGCTATAGTTTTGGTTATCCTGCTTGCCCTAATATACCCGACCAATTCAAACAATTGGATTTATTGGATACCAAACGCATTAATATGTATATGGATGAAAGCGAACAATTATATCCCGAACAATCGACAACAGCGATTATTACTTATCATCCTGTAGCGAGATATTTTAGTGCCTAGGTAATTTAAGAGATTGTTTATTATTGAGGTGGGTGTAATGCCCATCTTTTTTTATCTCGCGCAAATACGCAAAGTCGCAAAGTAAAAACTTTAAAATAAAAGGTGAAATCAGTTATGAACAAAAAAATATGGAAAAATTGGAATAGTATTTTAGGTGAGTATTCTTATTCTTATTTGTACCTAGTCGGTTCTATCTCAGCTACATCACTTGAACCAATATTAGCTACACTATTATGTCTTATTTTAGGTATAGTTTTTCACCTTCAAACTTATCCAAAAGCAAAGGAATTTTTTGGTAGACGCTGGGAGCTTAAAAAATATAGTAAATATAAGGGATTGAATAGATTGAGCTTAGAAGAGATCAAAGAATTAAAAGAAATAGAAAATAGTCTAGGTGAAAATTATAGAGATTCTAATAATTTGATTTATTGGATAGCAACAATAGTATCAACATTTCTTTTATTTTATAATTGGACAAAAATAAGCTAGAAGAATTTAACTACGAATAAAAGAATAATTCTAATAATAATTATGACAACTTATGGTTACTCAATTAGAAATTACCAACGAAAAAAAAGACATTGCAGAGGCACAAATACGCAAGGAACAAACACCTGTTGATTACAATACACTAGAATATCCCATTGAAGTTTTAGTTAACAAATATTTAGATGGTATAGACGAAGATCAGAACGAAATATTTATCCCAGATTATCAAAGAGAAATGAGATGGGATGAAGATAGACAATCAAAGTTTATTGAATCTGTGCTTTTGGGACTGCCAATAGCTTATATTCTTGTTGCTGATGTATCTGAATCTGAAGACTTAGCAAGACTAGAGATTATAGATGGTACACAACGCATTCGTACTTTGGCTAGATTTCTTAACAATGAATTGAAGTTGAATAATCTTGAAAAGCTAGATAGTCTGAATGGATTTACTTTTAAAGATTTACCTCTTTCTCGTCAGAGGCGTTTTCAAAGAACTACTATTAGAATGATTCAGTTAACTGAAAAAGCAGATGAAGAAGTAAGACGAGACTTATTTGAAAGAATTAATACTGGTAGTGTTGAATTGAATGAAATGGAGAAACGGAGGGGAAGTAAGCCTGGGAAGTTTCTTGATTTAATTGAAGAATTATCCCAATCAGAACAATTTCGTAATTTATGTTCTTTTACTGATACTGAAATCAAAAAACGCGATCCACAGGAGTTTATTTTGCGCTTTTTTGCTTTTTTGAATAACTATAAAAATTACTCTGGTAAAAAAGTACATCAGTTTTTAGATGAGTATTTAAAACAAGCTAACAAATCTAAGTCACTCAATATTGATGTGATGAGAGAAGAATTTATTTCTATGCTTTCTTTTATCGAAAAATATTTTCCAAATGCCTTACGTATCTATAGAAAAACAAAAGATAAGTACGAGCCTACAACTAGAATTAAATTTGAATCAATTACTGTAGGTGCAGCTTTGGCATTGAGAAAAAATCAAGGATTAATACCACACTCGACATCTTTTTTAGATTCAGAAGATTTTAAGAATTTTACTAAAGGAGACGGAAGTAGCTCTCAGAATAAAGTAACTCGTCGTATTGAGTATGTTCGCGATAGTCTTTATAGGTAATTAATGAAAAGTAAACTATTTGAAGATTTTGACGAACGCGCTCAAGAAGTTAGTAAATATTTTTTCTTGTTACAAAATTTAGAACAAGGCTCGATTCAGTTGGCTATGGGTAATGTTAAGCATCAAAAAGTAAAAAAAATAGATACTGAATTAGAAAAAACTCTAAAAGCAACAGGATTTTTGTTACTTTATAATTTAATTGAATCGACGATCAGAAATGCAATTTAAGCTATTTTTGATGACATGAACAATCAGAATATATCTTTCGATGATTTAAAGAAAGATATTAAAAAAATTATTGTCAAAAATTTCAAGAAAAATAAAGAAACCGATACTCTTTTGGATGTAATTAATAATATATCTCTTGATATAATTTCGGCAAGTTTCGATAAGGAGCAACTATTCTCAGGAAATATTGATGCTAGAAAAATAAAACAAGTAGCGAAAGATTATAGCTTTTCTTGCAAAACCAATGGTCGAAAAACGCGCGATGGAATTGATTTACTGAAAATTAAGACAAATAGAAATTATTTGGCTCACGGTTTTAAATCTTTCAAGGACGTAGGAAAAGAAAATACAGCAGAAGAACTATTAGAAATTAAGAAAAGAGTTATTTGCTATTTAAGAGAAATATTACAAAATATAGAAGACTATATATCAAAGAAAGAATATTTAAAGTGATTTATTTTGGCGATCTCATCTCTTCAACAACTACAATTAAGATAGAGAATGGCAATTTAATATTATTATGAATCCTCAACTCCAAAAAGCGATCGCATCTCTTCCATCCACTACAATCAAGATAGAGAATGGCAATCCAATACTATTATGACTCCCCAATTACAACAAATGATCGCTTTTCTCAATCAACTACAATCAAAATAGAGAATGGCAATCTAACACTATTATGACTCCTCAATTACACAAAGCGATCGCTTTTCTCAATCAACTACAATCAAGATAGAGAATGGCAATTTAATACTATTATGACTCCTCAATTACACAAAGCGATCGCCAACCTTCAAGCCCTTTCTAGCTCAGAACAACGCCAACTGCTGCAAATTTTAGTTGCAACTATTAATAAATCTAATAATTTAGAACGGCAAAATCGGCTTTTTTGGCAAGAAACATCTTTAGAAGATTTGATTGATATTCAACAAACATCAATTTTCTATTCAGCAACACCCAATGATTAAAGCTCACAACTTCTTCAAGTTCTCGATCCATAATTAAATCGAAGAGACACAAAGTAGGTATTAAACAACTGTCTTACTAGCGAAAAATAAGCAACGCATACATCAAGGAAAGAGGTTGTTATGAAGTAAAAAAGTACCACTTAATGCAGACAAAAAATGTTTCAAACCAACTACACAATTCCCGACATTTTGTCACAACTAGAGATAAATGACCGAGTGTGCATTGATGATGGCAAAATTGGTATAAAAGTTAAATCTTTATTATCCGAAGGGATTCTTTTAGAAATTATCCATGCTTGAAACAAAGTAGAAAAACTACGCTCTGATAAGGGAATTAATTTCCCCGATACGACCATGGGTTGGTGGTTAGTGTTTAATAGTTTAATAGTAAACGTTATTTAAACCCAACAGAGGACGCAAAAATGATAGAAGAATCTAATAACATTAATAACGACAAAAACATCAAAGAAGAGTTTTTATATCCCATTGGCAGCTATCAAGGTGAGTTTACTCCTCAAAATTTGGTTTTTAATGCCAACTTGCAACAGTTTGCCCAACAAGTGTCTTATCTTTGTGGTTTAGAATCCAATGGCAAAATGACCGCAGAAGATACTTATGATGAGATTAGAAAGTTTTGGAAACAGCTTAAGCAATCCAAAAAGGAACTTTTAGACAAGACAAACTTTACCCCCGAAGAATAATCGGATATCTAGAATGACCGATAAAGATAACGCTGTTACTTTAAAAGAATGGGCAAATATTGCAATCGCCAAACATACTCGTAAGATATTCAAGTATGAAGCTAGAGTACTTCAAGATAAAGACTCGGAAGACTTACATCAAATACGTGTCGGAATGCGACGTTTACGAAGTGCAATCGCTGGTTTTGCAGTCGCTTTAGAGTTACCACCAACAGTAAATCAGAAAAATATTGCTAAAATAGGTCGTTCTCTAGGAAAACTCAGAGATTTAGACGTTTTACTAGCTAATCTAGCCAATAATTATCGTCCTCTATTACCCGCAGGAGAACAAAAGAGTTTAGACAAAGTTATCAAATCTCTCAACAAACAAAGAAAAAAAGAAGTAAAACAGGTTAGACAAACTCTCAACAGCAAGCTTTATCTCAATCTCCAGCAAGAACTCCAAAATTGGTTAGAGCATCCCAGATATCAAGCAATAGGCGATTTATCTATTTATCCCGTATTGCCAGATTTACTGTTACCCCAAATTAGTCAACTATTGCTGCATCCTGGTTGGTTAGTAGGAGTGGAACTAAAAGAAGGAACAATTCAATTTCCTGAAAGCTTAAATACAAAAGCAGTGGAACAATTACTAGAACAAGAAGAGCTAATTCTCCACGATCTGCGAAAATCAGCCAAAAGAACCCGCTATAATTTAGAGCTATTTTCTCAATTCTACGATGATATTTATCATTATTATCTCAAGCAAATAGAGCAAATTCAAGAAGTTCTCGGTCAAATCCAAGATTGTTATGTCTTGAGAGAAGTCCTAGAAAAAGCCTTAAAATCAGTCGTTGCTGAAAAAATGCCCGAACTAGCAACTTTACTCACCCAAACTCGCTCTCAAAAATGGCAAGAATGGGAACTTTTACAAGAAGAGTTTCTTGATGATAAAACCCGAAAAGAACTAAGACAAACAATCCAGCAACCAAGAGTCAATTCAGAGATGAGGGATCAAGTAGGAGGAATGAGAAATTAACAATTAACCACGCTCTCGGGCGAACGTTCGTTCGCCTCTACCGACTATGTCCCGAAACCGTGTTGTTGCCATTAATAATCTCAATCATGCCTTTGGGAACTCACGATAACCGCATTCTCGATATATAGCGTTACATATTAACGTTAAGACGGGACCTACAAGCACCGCCCTTCGAGGAGTCCGCTCCATCTGGGGAGACCCCAGATGCTCGCCCTAAAGGATACCGCTCCGCATATGTCGGACGTGGCGGTGTCAGCCCCTTACATTTTTGGGCATTTTAATCAAAAAACTCATTACTTATTACTGATTACTCATTACTTCCGAAGCTCGTAAATTTTAATATCCTAATCTAATTTTGTACGGCTATAGCTGATCGCATTGTGCATTTGGAAGATGGTAGATTAGCGAAAGATACTGCTTTGGTTAATGGTTAGTTATTGGTTGTTTATCAATCAAAAAACTTACTACTTGCTATTTCTTCACAACTTCCTCAAATTATTATCTTACTTTTTAATTAGAATCAAATAGTATAAATGGTAAACATATTTCTTAACATTAATTACTGTTTATACAACCTAAGCTGCATGAAAACGATAAAAAACATCAATTCAACCAGATATCAACATAGTATTAAAACTACAAAATTGTTGATTAATAATTTGTACTTCTCAAGTTTTACACAGTAAGGAATAAAACTATGGCTAATTCATGGTTCGCAACTGACGATGCGGAAAATGATATTTCTGTACAAAGTAATTCATCAAGTAATCAGAATCTAATTCAAGAAGAAAGAGAATTTGTTGGCAATGAGTTAATTGTGAAACTTTCAACGGAGATGACCCCAACTGAGATCGGTGAATTTCAGGAAGAGATGGGTGTCGATATCTCAGTTATAGACACAACTCAAACTCTAGATATTCAGCTTTGGGAAGTTGAAGACGTTAGTGTCGAAGAAGCAATTGAAGTTTTGAGCGATGACCCCAGAATTGAATATGTCGAACCCAATTTTATCGGGTCTTATACAGAAACTACTCCCAACGATCCTCGTTTTGATGAACTTTGGGGACTTAACAATACAGGACAAACAGGAGGTACATCTGATGCGGACATCGATGCTCCAGAAGCTTGGGATATTCAAACTGGAAACGATGTCATTGTCGGGATATTAGATTCGGGAATCGATGTTAACCATATAGATTTGGTTGATAATCTGTGGACAAATCCAGGAGAAATCGCGGGTAATGGAATTGATGACGATAACAATGGCTATGTCGATGATGTTAACGGCTATGACTTTGGTAATGACGATCCCGATCCAGAAGATAATTATGTTCATGGTACTCACGTAGCTGGAACAATTGCTGCTCAAGGAAACAACAACATCGGTGTTACTGGTGTCAATTGGGATGCTGAGATCATGATGTTGAAGATCGGAGATTTTGGCCCTGAAACTTTTGCTGCGATTCAAGCTTTAGAATACGGTGTCCTCATGGGCGCACAGGTAACTAACAATAGCTGGACAGTTCCTGATTCCCAGGCACTTAGAGAGGCGATCGCAGCAGTAGGAGAAGAAGAACAGCTATTCGTAGCAGCAGCAGGAAATGATTTTGGGAATGATAACGATCTCAATCCGCGTTATCCTGCCAGTTACGATCTGGATAATATTATTTCTGTGGCAGCAACAGACGATAATGATCGATTAGCAGATTTCTCGAATTTGGGAGCTACTTCTGTAGACTTGGGTGCGCCAGGAGTTGACATTCTGAGCACTGTTCCAGGAAATAACTATGATTTCTTTAGTGGAACATCAATGGCGTCACCTCACGTTGTAGGGGTTGTGAGTTTGCTGCTAGCTGAAGACCCAGGATTGAGCGCAGCAGAAATTAAAGAATTGATCCTAGAAAACACCGATCCGCTTCCTAGTCTAGAAGGGATTACTGTTTCAGGTGGGCGATTAAATACTTCCAATGCTCTAAGCGAGGTTAGACCACCTCTAGAAATTGTTGGCACGGGAGGTAGGGATGTTCTAATTGGGACAAATCGCAGGGATATCATATCTGGTTTGGGTGGCAATGATGTAATCGAAGGACTTGCAGGAAACGATCTCATTTCTGGCGGTAATGGTAATGACCTGATTGCTGCTGGTAATGGCAATGACACTGTCACAGGAAATGACGGTAATGATGACATCACTGGGGGTCAAGGAAATGACATTCTTGATGGCAATGCTGGAGTAGATCGCATCCTTGGTGAATCGGGAGATGACACCATAACTGGTGGTACTGGCAATGACTCTCTTAATGGTGGGGAAGACAACGATTCTGTTTCTGGTGGCGGAGGTAGCGATCGCGTTTTAGGTGGTTCGGGAGATGATGTTCTCAATGGTGATGTTGGTCGAGATACTCTTACTGGAGGTAGTGGGAATGATTCTTTAGATGGTGGCGCAAGTAGCGATCAATTGATAGGAGTTGATTCTCTCACTGGGGGAACGGGTGAAGTGGACACTCTTTCAGGAGGAGGAGGAAGAGATACTTTTGTTTTGGGCAATGCAGACGGCGTTTTCTACGATGACGGAGATGTTCTAACCAGAGGAGAAGCAGATTTTGCTTTAGTAACTGATTTCAATCCCCGTCAAGATGGGATTCAACTTAATGGTTCGGCAGAACTTTATAGTCTGGACTTCTTTACTTCAGAAGCAGGCACAATTGATGCGGATTTAATTTACGATTCTGGGGTTGCAGCCAGAGGAGAGGTGATTGCTACCTTGCAAAATGTTGCACCCACTCTTACTCTTGACGATCCAGCTTTTACTTTTGTTTAGATAAATCAATTAAATCATTTAACAAATCAAAACAAGGAGAAAAACCATGACAGATATTACTCTTCCTATCGATCTATTTGATGCTTCGGGATTTCGGTGGGATATTCAAGGAGATGGTAACATTAGCGATGGGACAAATGATGCCTATGATGGCGGTTTGCGTTTAAATAACTTTGGTTTCTTTGAAAACGCCCAAACAGAGGATGACGATCGCGAAGTTGTCATTGGTACGTCTAACTTTGGCGATCTGGAAATCACTCGTAAGATTTATGTGCCAGAAGACCAGTCTTTTGCTCGTTTTTTAGAAATTGTCACTAATACAGGAACTTCCACCACTGATTTTACGGTTTCCCTCGACAGTAATTTAGGTTCTGACAGTGACACTTTTATTGTCGATACTGCTAATGAAGACACGGTTTTTAACGCTGATGACAATTGGTTGATTACTGATGATTTTGATGACGGTGGCGATCCAACAATGCTCCATATTATCGCAGGAGAAGATGGAGAAATTCGACCTGATGCAGCATCGCTAAATTTTGATGATATTAACTTTGCTTACAATTTGACTTTAGCTCCTGGGGAAACCCAGATTATTATGCATTTTGCTGCTCAAAATGCCAATCAAGCAGAAGCTCTTGCTAAAGCACCAGAATTAGTAGCTCTAGAATTAGATGCTTTAGCAGGAATGAGCAATGAAGAATTAGAACAAGTACTTAACTTTGCAACTGCCCCTTCACCTCCCATAATCGGCACAGAAAGAAATGATGTGCTAACAGGCACAAATCGTCGAGATGAAATTTCTGGTTTGGGTGGTAACGATGTCATTCAAGGACTTGCAGGGAATGATAATCTCTCAGGTGGCAATGGTAACGATCTGATTGCTGGAGGTAATGGCAACGATACAGCGACAGGAGATGGCGGTAGTGACGATATTGTGGGCGGTCAAGGAAATGACCTACTAGATGGAAATAGCGGAGCAGATCGCATCCTGGGAGAATTAGGAGAAGACACGCTTAATGGTGGATTTGGCAATGACACCTTAGATGGTGGAGAAGATAACGATTCGGTTGCTGGAGGAGGAGGCAGCGATCGCGTTTTAGGTGGTTCGGGAGATGATGTTCTCAATGGAGATGTTGGTCGAGATACTCTTACTGGTGGCAGTGGAAATGATTCTTTAGATGGTGGAGTAAGTAGCGATCGATTGATTGGCGTAAATGCACTTACTAGGGTAACAGACGAATTAGATACCCTCACAGGAGGAGGAGGAAGAGATACTTTTGTTCTGGGCAATGCAGACGGCGTTTTCTACGATGACGGAAATGTTCTAACCAGAGGAGAAGCAGATTTTGCTTTAGTAACTGATTTCAATCCCCGTCAAGATTGGATTCAACTTAATGGTTCGGCAGAACTTTATAGTCTGGACTTCTTTACTTCAGAAGCAGGCACAATTGATGCGGATTTAATTTACGATCCTGGGGTTGCAGCCAGAGGAGAAGTGATTGCTACTTTGCAAGATGTTACACCCACTCTTGCGGTTACTGATTCTGCTTTCACTTTTGTTTAGTTAATTATTGAGATTCGCTCTTATGAAGCTCATTTTAACTCAGTTTGGCTGATATTTTATAGTCGTTCCAATTAATTTCCTTACGTTGTTAAACACTGGTAAAAGGATGAAGGATGAAGGATGAAGGCTGAAAAGTAGTACTGAGTAACTTGTGGTTTCTATTTGAAATTACTATAGATGCGTTTGCCCTGGTTATTGGGAGAGAAATCTGAGCGAAATTTTCTGGATTACCTTGATATTAACGATCGCATTTTGGGAGATTCTTCTCTTAATTTGTCAAAAATGCGATCGCAAGATTAAGCAAGTTTGCCAATCTCTTAAATCTAAACCGAGTAACAATGTTTTTATTCCAGAAATGCTTGTCGATTTAGATGAATCAGTACTGTGGCACAGACAAATATGGGACATTTTTCCAACCCACTATTGAACAAGCATAATTTATTGGAAGTCAGGATTTAGTTGAGGAACCACATCTAGTTTGAAAGTGAAGGAGTTTACCATAGAACCTTACACCGCGATCCCTCTAAACCCGACACCAAGATTTACCATTAGATATCTGATAAAGTGGAGTTACTTAGCAATCAACTAAAAGTTAACTATTCTTGAGAATATTGACGATTTTTGCCGATAAAGTAAGACAGTCAAAAGGTTTTGTTATTATACCTATTACATTGTTATCTTGAAGTTCAGGAATATTGATTGTTACTGCTTTAGCTGTAAAGAGAATAATCGGTATTTTTTTGGTTGGTTGATTACTTTGTAACTCTTTTAAGATGTCAATTCCATTGATATCTGGCATAACTAGATCTAAGAGAATAACATCGGGATGTAAACTTTTAGCTTTAATTAGTCCTTCTTTTCCGCACAAAGCACTGGTAACCTTCCAATCATCCTCCATTTCTAAACTAAATTTAGTAACAGCTTGAATTCCTTCATCATCTTCTATCACTAAAATATTTTTGTCGCTCATATTCTCAAACTATTTATAATTCATAACAGAAGTAGGTGGGTTTAATTAATTAGAAAATGGTTTGATTAGGTAATAGATAATAAGCGACAAGACAAACTCGCGCGATGCCAATCACGGACTTCCTTCGGTCGCGCGATGCGCGATGCGCGACGGCGAAGCCGAGTCCTTTAGGGAAGCGAGTCCTTTAGGGCGTTCGGTTGCCCTCAAATGCGACGGGTGTAAAAGCCTGTCTTCGGCGCGGGGTTGCTTGTCAATTACACCCGATCTTATTCTCTTTTTTTTTAGTTTTACATTTATTTATGCCTACTTACTTAATATTAAAAATCTTCTTCATAAATAGTCAGTACTTCAGGTTTAGTTTTGGTAATTTCAATATCGATTCCTTTGGCTTTTTCTTCTAGTAAATCTTGAATGTACTCGTATTGCGCTACTGTGGCTTCTGTTTGATGCTCGAATGGGCCAAAATAATAAATGCAAGATGGACTAATAGTCGTAATTTGCACCCACCAAGATAATTGAGATGGGTTTTCGTCAACTGGCTGAAAAGAATGTTTTTCCATGGAAGGCTTTGTGTAGTGATTCATATATCACTCCATAATTTTATATATGTCGATCGAGAAAAGCTCTCCTCACAATAAAATCAAGAAGTAGACAACAAATTATTTTGTTATTATCAACCTTAATTTTTAAAAACCAAGTGCAATATATTAATAAGGCATTGCTAATTCAACTAGCTAACAGCTTTAAGCTCTGAGCTTCTAAACTCCAGGTTCAACTTCTCCACTATGCGATTCAAGCTTATAGCTAATGGCTTATAGCTAATTTTAAGTAATGAACGCGAGATTCAGCGAGGAAACCTCACCTTGAAGAATGACAGCGTTGACGTACAAAATAATACTGTTTTTAACTAGGAAATATGAGCTTCTTAAGTAACTTTTGTTATTAAATGAGAAGCTAGATAACAGTCGAAGCACTACGCATTAATCAACGTCACTAGTCATAAAATCAAATTACCAAATACTTTAGTTTATTACTGTACCATTGGAATAACCTCCAAAAGTTATAAAATAGACGATTATTAAAGATTATTTGCTTACAAATCTGCCACAAAAATTAATTTTTGTGGTTTAAAAAATATTAAAGTAACATAAAGTTAGCGATCGCAAGAACAACCTAAATCAATAAATAATATTTGCTAGAGAAAATAGTTAAATAATTATCAAGAAAAGTTGTATTTAACAGTGAGCAATCTTATATTTTGAGATTTTTTTAATGCTTGAGAAATAGTTGTTTTACTACTCACACAAAGATACTTGCACAAAACCAATAATTTGGTCGGTCGCATTTCCCACACAACTTAATAAACGATCGCATACAATCTCATACTAGGGAGCATCCCAATACTGCTCAGTTAAAGATTATTACTCAGGGAAGTGGGGAGTAATTATCGAACATTCCAATAATAATTCAAGAAGGCCGATCCGAAAAGTATTGTCTTCCATACAGCCTCCGTGATTGGGGATTAGGGATTTACGAAAATCAATAGTTTTGAGACACATTCATTAAGCGAAAATACTCTGCTGCAATTATTTGTTCGCATTCACAAGCGACTTTTCTCAGGGCTACAGGATTTTGAATCATAATTCTGCCACGGCTATAGTCAATCAAGTTTCGTTGGCGAAATTTGTTAGCGACTACTGACAAACTCGAACGTCTTACCCCTAATAAATCAGCAAGAGTTTCTTGGGTAAGTAGCAATTTTCTCTGTTCTAAGCGATCGCTAAAAGATAATAACCAACGGGCTAATCTTTGTTCTATTGTATGATGACAACTACAGAAAACATTTTGCGAAGTCTGGCTAAATAAAGCTTGGGTATATAACAATAATATTTTTTGTAATTCGCCACCGCGAGCAAATTCATGTCTGAGGATATCAGCATTCAAAGTAATAGCAATACAGTCAGTTTGAACCACAGCAAAACTAGAAAGAAAAGAGCCTCCTAAAAAAGCTGCAATACCAACCATTCCTTTGTTGCTTACTGTAGCAAGTTCGGCGATTAAACCTTCTTGGGACGCGCTTACCAGAGAAATTATGCCTCGCAGTGGAAAATAAACTTTTTGAATCGGTTCATTAGGTTGATGAAGAACTGTTTTTGACGGTAAAAAAATACGATTTGAGTTAGCAATTAGACTATTAAAGTCTGATTCTGACAGCAAACTTAAAAGATAATTAGCTCGATAGGATGGTTCTTTATTTTCCGCATTAGGAGGATGTGGAATGGATAATACCACTATTTTTCGCCTCCTTATCATTGAGGGTTGATTTTTGATGATTTAGATGATTTATTTGACCATATCTTTAGATTACAACTAATATTTGAAGATCGTGTGAGGGGATCATCATTAAAGTTATTCCACATCATTTATATTCTGATTCACCAACGCCAACCTATCCTCACAAATTCCTCAAATTGTTGATTTACAACATAACCATCAACCTCAAAGCATTAAAGGCTTTATAGGTGCAACGAGATAGTATCAATAAATAGAGTTCAATAGGAAACTAGGATTTATGGTAGCAATAGAAAATCGCCAACAAAAACTCCTACAAGATAAAAAAAAAGCTTTTGTCCTCTGGTTTGAAGATGTAGGGATGAGTAACGTTTCTCTAGTAGGGGGTAAAAATGCCTCGTTAGGAGAAATGATTCAACAGTTAACACCCAAAGGAATTAGAGTACCAGGAGGTTTTGCTACTACGGCTTATGCTTATTGTTATTTTATCCATCAGGCAAAACTCGAAACTAAACTACGTCAACTGTTTGCCGATCTTGATGTCGAAGATGTTAATAATTTGCGATCCCGTGGAAAACAAGCGAGGGCTTTAATTCTCAATACTCCTTTTCCCAAAGAATTAGAAACTGCGATTACCGAAGCTTATAGTCAACTATGCCAGCGATATAGTGTTGATTATCAGCAATGCGATCGATACGAAGGCGTAGAAAAAGAACAATGCGAACAATATAACTATAACGTTGATGTGGCAGTGCGTTCTTCTGCAACCGCCGAAGATTTACCAGATGCTAGTTTTGCAGGACAACAAGAAACTTATCTTAACGTTCATGGAGTTTCTAGCGTACTAGAAGCCTGTCATAAATGCTTTGCCTCTTTATTTACAGATCGTGCGATCTCTTATCGTACGATTAAAGGCTTTGACCACTTTAATGTAGCTCTTTCTGTAGGCGTACAAAAAATGGTACGCTCCGATTTAGCTACCTCTGGAGTAATGTTTTCTATTGATACGGAAACGGGCTTTAAAGATGCAGCTTTGATTACTGCTGCTTATGGTTTAGGGGAGAATGTCGTTCAAGGTGCAGTGAACCCAGACGAATATATCGTTTTTAAACCCACCCTCAACGAAGGTTATCGCCCCATTTTAAACAAACGCCTTGGTAGCAAAGAAGTCAAGATGGTGTATGACATTGGTGGTAGTAAACTAACCAAAAACGTCCCCACACCCCCCTCAGAAAGAGTTCAATATGCCATTAATGACGAGGAAATTCT
>NZ_LR213810.1 GCF_900659865.1 Hyella patelloides LEGE 07179 | reverse complement strand
GGTTCGGAAAATGACCTGATTTTTGGTGGAAGCGATCTCGATCGTTTAGAAGGTAATTCTGGAGACGACACTTTAAACGGAGAAGCTGGCAACGACTTTTTAACTGGTGGTGCTGGTTTTGACGTTCTTAATGGAGGCATTGGCGACGATACCATCAATGGTAACAATGAGGCTGATTTAATCGCAGGAGAGGCTGGTAACGATCGCTTACTTGGTGGCAGTGGTGATGATACTATTAGCGGTGGTTCTGATAACGATCTAGTCTTTGCCGACAATGGTAATGACTTTGTTGAAGGCAATGAAGGTAGCGATACTCTCAATGGTGATGTAGGTAATGATACTGTTGATGGGGGTAATGCTAATGATCTTATCCGTGGTCAACAAGGTAACGACCGCCTGATAGGGGATGCAGGTAATGACACTCTTAGAGGAGGAGAAGGGAGAGATACTTTATTAGGAAATAATGATAACGATCTTCTCGATGGAGAAGGCGGTTTTGACGAACTTCAAGGAGGAGAAGGTAACGATAGTCTCAAAGGTGGTAACGGTGATGACACTATCTTTGGTGGTTCAGGAAACGACCTTGTTTTTGAGTCGGGCAATTTTGACTTTACTGTTACCAATACTCAGTTAACAGGACGAGGAGTCGATACTTTGAGCGAAGTAGAATTAGTTCGTGCCACAGCAGGAGGCGGTGCTAATACTCTCGATGCCAGTGCGGTTACTGAATTTTCCGTTACTTTAGAAGGTGGTGGTGGCATCGATACTCTCTTTGGTGGCTCGCAAGATGATGGGCTTGTGGGAGGAGTGAGTAACGACATTATGACTGGTGGCGCAGGTAGCGATCGCTTTAACTACTTTGCCCCTAATCAAGGCGTTGATACTATTACCGATTTCTCCATTGGGGAAGACTTAATAACTATTTCTGCCAATGGCTTTGGTGGAGGCTTAACCCTAGGAATTCTCGACCCCAATCAATTTATCGTGGGTAATATCCCTCAAGATAGCGACGATCGCTTTATTTATAACACCAATACCGACAGATTACTCTATGACTCTGATGGTACTGGTCCCAATAATCCAAGAGCGATCGCTAATTTCAGTAATGATATCGTTCTCAGTAGCGAAGATCTTGAAATTGTTGCTTAAGTCAACGATCGATAACCAGCAAAAATTCATTGCCAACTAATTTGACTTAGAATATACCGCAAACGATCGTAATCGTCTTTTAGCAGAGTACTTAAAGTTCTACCCACCTGCACCAACCAAGTTCGATTAGCTTTTCTTAAGCGATACACCTCTCTGATAGCTGCTGCTACCAAAGACTCTACTGGGATATCTCTAACTTGCAACAATGTTCTTAAAAAATCCAAGTCTTCTGTAAAGTGAATAACTTCTTCTGCTTCACAACGATAGACACCCTGATGAATTTGAGGAGGGCGGGGTGGTAGGTATTGGTATACTTTGCCCTCAACTGCACCATTACCATTATGATTATTGGCAGCAATTTCATAACCCACAATAGCAGCCTTAAATTCAGTTTTCAGCATGGCAAAAATTTGTGGTTGCTGTTCTCGTAACTCAGCCAAAGATAAGCCTAAAGCCCTCGCACGATGCACAGAATCAATGGGAGTAGTAGTAACATAAGTCACTACCGAATAAATTTTATTTCCTGATTCTTCATCAAAAGACTTGATCCAACTACCAAAAGGAGGCATAGAAGGAAATTTGAGGTCTTCTGGCTCTAAACATTGAGCCGTGTAATGGGTTGTAGCAGTTTCAATGACTTCCCCAATATGATTGTCTTGGCGATCGTCTATTGTAAACTGCGGTAAAGGTAAGCGCATGATTTGGCTGGTTGTTAATAGTTGGCGGTTAGTGACTGGGAACTGATAAGGTGATAACTGATTATTTCTTTTTTTTCTTCCCTTTAGTCAGGTCTACTGCTTCTAATTCTGATAAATTAAAAGTGACTAGCTTATCCCAATTTCCGCCTTCAAATAAAACAGCTACTTGACCATCATCAATACGTTGTACGAGTCCTTGAAAGTTATAATAAGTGTCGTCGGAATTAGTTACTTTAACTGTCGAGCCTGGTAATATGATCATCTTGATAATTTTAATTAAAGGTTTCTTTTACGATAATACAGTCTTCCTTTATCAGTTATCGATAATCGCTTAAGTAATTCGCTCTCAAGTATATCTGTTAAATTTTTAACAAGGGCGACTAAAATCTATCTAGACATAACTAAAACTCATCAATGAAAGTATTAGTCCTTGCTTGGGAATTTCCACCCCGTTTAGTGGGAGGTATCGCCCGTCATGTTGCCGAATTGTATCCAGAAATTGTTAAATTAAACCACAAAGTTCATTTAATAACTGTAGAGTTTGGTGATGCACCAAAATATGAAATTGTTGAAGGTATTCATCTTCATCGCGTTCCTGTAGCAACAGGAAGTGATTTTTTTCATTGGGTTGCCAATATGAACCATAGTATGGGTAACTACGGAGAAAAGCTCATTAAAGAAGAGGGGGGGTTCGATCTAATTCACGCCCATGATTGGTTAGTGGGAGATGCTGCGATCGCTCTTAAGCATACTTTTAAAATACCCCTAATTGCCACTATTCACGCTACAGAATGTGGTCGTAACAATGGGATCTATCAAGCTGAACAACAATATATTGATGGTAAAGAAAAAAGCCTAGTTCACAATGCTTGGCGGGTAATTGTTTGTAGCCAGTATATGCGCTACGAGGTAGAACGAGCTTTACATTCTCCTTGGGATAAAATCGATGTAGTTTACAATGGCATTCGTCCTGAAAAGAAAACCCATCCTACAAATTTCGATCCTGTAGCTTTTCGTCGTCGCTTTGCTCATGATGATGAGCGTATTATTTATTATGTCGGACGTATGGCTTACGAAAAAGGAGTTTTTGTCCTATTAAATGCTGCACCCAGAATATTGTGGGAAATGGGTGGTAAAGTAAAATTTGTCATTATTGGCGGTGGCAATATAGATAGCCTGAAACAACAAGCAGAAACTCTAGGTATTTGGGAAAGATGTTACTTTACAGGCTTTATGGCAGACGAAGAACTTGATTTATTCCAAACCATTGCTGATTGTGCTGTATTTCCCAGCCTTTATGAACCTTTTGGTATTGTAGCATTGGAAAGTTTTGCTGCCCGTGTTCCTGTTGTAGTATCTAATACAGGCGGGCTATCAGAAGTGGTGCAACACAACAAAACAGGAGTTGTTACCTACGCCAATAATGCTGATTCTTTGGCTTGGGGAATTTTAAAAGTATTAAAAAATCCTGATTATGCTCAATGGTTAGTAGATAATGCTTACAATTCTTTAGCAACTCGTTTTAGTTGGGATAAATTAGCACAACAAACTATCGCTATTTATGGCAAAGTTGTGAGAGAGCGATCGCTTATTAATTGGTAGTTCGTTGTTATTAGCAATTACGTACCTAAAACAAAAAAAAGTTTGTAAACTTCGATTTTCTGTTCCCTGTTCCCTCAAACTTAGATTTCTCTTTTCACTGCGTAAGTTCTAGTTATTTAATTGCTAATTATTAATCATCCCGATCTTCTTCTTTCCTCCTTGCTCTAGCTTTCCTAATTCTAGTTTCTCATTCCTCATTCCTCTTTTCTTAAATGAATAATCTTGTTGAATTAGACATTATCGATCTGGCTTTATGTTTGGGTCTTATTGGAATAGCGATCGCTCTTTCTTTATGGCAAAAACTAAGTTTAGAAAGTAAATTTATCTTTGGTGCTGGTCGATCTTTACTACAGCTTTTAGTAGTGGGTTATGCTTTAGATATTGTCTTTGCTCTTGATAACTGGTTAGCCGTATTAGCCATTATATTAGTGATGATTTCTATCGCTGCGGTAGTAGCTCGGAATCGCATTGATAAAAAGATTAAAACTTTATTACCAATAGTTTGGTTATCTATTTTTGCAAGTACTGCTTTAACTTTAAGTTATATAATTTTAATTATTGTACAACCTATTACTTGGTACCAACCTCAATATTTGATACCTTTAGCGGGAATGTTGTTAGGAAATGCCATGAATAGCGCATCTTTATCAGGAGATCGTTTATCAAGTGCGATTAAACAAAATTCTCTCGAAATTGAAACTCATCTATCTTTAGGTGCAACACCAAAACAAGCTATTTTTAATTATCAAAAAGAAGCAATCCGTACTGGTTTAATCCCTACTTTAAATAACATGATGGTGGTAGGTTTAGTAAGTTTACCTGGAATGTTTACGGGTCAAATTTTAGCAGGAGCAACTCCTTTAAATGCAGCTTCTTATCAGATTTTAATTTTATTTGCGATCGCTTTAACTAATTTTGTGGTGGCTTTTTTAATTACAGAAGGGGTTTATCGTCATTTCTTTAATCAAGATTTTCAATTGGTTATTTAAGGGCTAAAAAAATTAGTAAGAGGGAATAAGTAAGTAGGTAGGGCTAATTAAAGTTAACTGTAAAGCTCACCTCCTCACCAAATCAGAAGCGGTCAGACCACCTTCGGGTTCGCGGTTCGCCAGTTAATTGCTGAGGGAAACCCTTCTGCAATAATCGACTCACTACATAGCCGTCAAGCGAACCAAGACAAAAAACGCTCATCTTAAACATTTAATAAGCAATAAATAGTAAATGATAAATGCGCTGAGGAATTGACATTCAAGAACAAATTAAAATTTTACAAAAAAAAATACCCCCAATTCAATTGAAGGTAGTAACAGACACACACTTAGCTAAGAAATAAAAATATTTAAAAATACAGTTGGTTCTTGATTGCCCTAAGACCAAACACTAAATAAATTTTTAAGCTTATATATCTAATTATACGTAAAAAAAAAATTTTTGGTTGTTTGTTAGATAAAGTAACTGGCTACATTGATTAAGTTGCTATAAATTATTTACGGAATTATACGGAATCAAAAAAATCGCCCTTGAATAGCTCAAAGGCGAAAGTAACACACACACTGAATCAAGGAATTAAAATAGTTTAGAAATCAATATTTATTTGTTGTTCCTTATCTCTAATAATAAGTATTTCTTGCCCTTGTTGGGTCTAGCCAAGATAAAGATATCAGTAGTATTAATTAAGTTTTGATGAACTATTTGCCAGTTTCTACGGATATTGTCCATCACCTTCTTCGTAAGGTTATTCTGCCTAAAAATTTATAATTTCTTAATAAAAACCAAGGTTCAAGGCGATCTCGCTTTGCGAGAAGCGCGAAGCTGACCGCGAAATGCCAGGCTTCGCCTGATCGCGTATAATTTCTCAACAACATCAAGATAAGATAAAATACAGAACGCTTAACTCTTCTACAATAAAGCATCATGGGTAACACATTCGGACAACTTTTTCGTATTACAACTTTTGGGGAATCTCACGGTGGAGGTGTGGGTGTGATCGTAGATGGTTGTCCACCAAAGTTAGCCATTACAGAAGAAGAAATACAATTCGATCTCGATCGCAGAAGACCAGGACAAAGTAAAATTACAACACCCCGAAAAGAAACTGATACCTGTGAAATTATTTCGGGAGTTTTTGAAGGTCAAACTTTAGGAACACCCATCGCTATCTTGGTACGCAATAAGGATGCGCGCTCTCAAGATTATAATGAAATGTCAGTTAAGTATCGTCCTTCCCATGCAGATGCTACTTACGACGCGAAGTATGGAATTCGTAACTGGAAAGGAGGAGGAAGAGCTTCAGCTAGAGAAACTATTGGTCGTGTTGCAGCAGGAGCGATCGCCAAAAAGATCTTAAAACAACATAATAATGTAGAAATTGTTGGCTATGTAAAGCGCATTAAAGATTTAGAAGCGGTAGTTGACAACAACACAGTCACCTTAGAACAGGTAGAAAGCAACATTGTTAGGTGTCCCGATTCCGAATGCGCTACTAAGATGATCGATCTCATTGATGATATCCGTAAAGAAAAAGACTCTCTGGGTGGGGTAGTAGAATGTGTAGTACGTGATGTACCCAAAGGTTTAGGCGATCCTGTATTTGACAAATTAGAAGCAGATTTAGCCAAAGCAGTAATGTCTCTTCCCGCAACCAAAGGCTTTGAAATTGGTTCGGGTTTTGCTGGTACAACCATGACAGGAAGCGAACACAATGATGAATTTTACATTGATGAAAACGGGGAAACTCGGACTACAACCAATCGCTCTGGAGGTGTGCAGGGTGGCATTTCTAACGGAGAAAACATTGTAATTCGTATCGCTTTTAAACCCACTGCTACTGTGGGGAAAGAGCAACGCACTGTTACCAACGAAGGAGCAGAAACGGTTTTAGCAGCCAAAGGAAGACACGATCCCTGTGTACTACCTAGAGCCGTTCCCATGGTAGAAGCAATGGTAGCCTTAGTACTCTGCGATCGGCTTTTATCTTACTATGGTCAATGTAAAGTTTTGGATTCGTAGTTAGCTGTCATCAGTAAAAAACAGATAGAGAGATTAATACTTTAATTTTGAATTAATATTAATTATCAAAACTAGTCAGATAGATATCAAATTATTTTTTATAAGGAAAAAACTTTAAAACTCATATTTATTCTGACTTGGTAACTCGGTGAATTCTATCTCCTCACAAAGTCTCCAGGTGATGCAGGAGAAACTGTATAATTTTTTGCCAAAAATAATCAACTGGGAGAGGCAAGCCAATGTTTACCCCTAATAAATACTTACTTCAGATAAGCTTTTTTGTAAACGTAGAAAGTCCATAACTCCCCAAAGAACAACTTCAAAATAAACCAAGGCTCTATTAGATAACGCTTCCAAAGTCTTTTCGGCTCAGTTATAAGACGATATAACCACTCTAAACCTGCTTTTCCCATCCAGCGAGGAGGAGTTGCTACTTCTCCAGCCACATAGTCAATACAAGCACCACTGGGAAGAATCGCATTAGTTTTGATGCTATCAACATTATCTAAAATCCATTGTTCCTGACGAGGCATTCCCATTCCCACCATCAAAACATGAGGTTGATAAGCATTAATTTGCTCTAAAATTGCCTTATTTTCTGAGCTATCTGGAGCAGGATCAAAATAACCATGAATGGTATCAATCTCTAGTTGAGGATATTTATCTCGTAAGATTGCTGCTCCTTTGTCTGCTACTCCTGGCTTTGAACCCAGATAAAGTACACGCCAGTTTTGTTGTGCAGCCTCTTCCATCAAAGACCATACCCAATCGGCATAAGTAACTCGATGTTTTCTTTCACAGGGAAGACGCAGAAATTTACCCAAAAGAACCAGAGCCATACCATCTATGTGGATATAATCTGCCATATCGTAAAAAGTTCTCATTTGAGAATTATGGTGATATATGTAAAGACTATTAAGATTATGGTTCGCAATAATCCATCTGGTATTCAGTTTGACTGCTTCTGCAATTAAAGAATTAAGCTGTATCATACTGAATAGATTTACCTTTACACCAAGAAGCTCATACCACTTACTTTTCATACTTTTATACTTGTATCTTTGATAAATACAAAAAACACTGACTTCTAGTTTTAATTTTTGTTAGGACTCAGCATTTTCTCTGAGATTAATACAAAAATATAAAATTTCCAGAAAAGTTTAAACTCAAACTTGAGCTTTGATAGCATCAGCTACCTTGTCTGCTCTTGCTTTCCAAGAGTACTTATCCGTAATTAATTTGTAGGAATTGTTAATTAAATGTTGATAATCTGCTAAATTTGAACAAGCGCGATCGATAACTTGAGCTATTTCCTCAGTAGAATAGCTAGTTACTAAAAGATGTTCTTGATGTTTAAATTCTTCGAGTCCCCGTAATCCTTCTGGGGTAGAAATTACTAATGTTTGACAAGCCAGGTAATCTAAAGACTTGTTACGCGCTCCTCCTGCTACAGCTTTCTCAGGAAAAGGTAATAAACCAACATCTGCATACTTCAAGTGAGCTAAGAAATCTCTACGCTGGGGTAAAAATCCCGTAAAAGTAATATTAGATGGGCTGGGTGTATTTTGCTCTTCTGCATCTCTACCAATAACCACAAAATGAATATCTTTATTTTTTGATTCTAAATGTCTGGCTATTTCCAAAGTCATGGCTACAGACATATCGTTAGTGGGAAAAGAAAAGGTTTTCGGCGCAATAACAGTAACAATTTTTGCTGTTGATAAATGAGCGTAAGGATTTTCCATTTCTGAAGAAGCTAGATTTAATAAGTCTTCGGAAACTCCATTGCCAACGCTATAAATTTTCTTCGGTTGTGTTTTGTACCATTGCGGAATTGATTCTGCAATTGATTGGCTAGCAGCAATAATTGGCGTACCCGAAAAAACTAAAGTACCTTGTGCTAAATAGGTTTTAATAAATTGTTTAAATTCAGTAAGTTTATTATCCGCCACAGCAAGGCGAGTCCAATACTCAAAAGCAGATAGAGTATGAAAATCAAATACTAAACGACAGTTTTTAGGCTTTTTAAGCCCAAACGTTACTAAAGCTGCCGTTGCAGGAAGGGTTTCTTGAGCATAAACCACATCAGGTTTAAATTCTGCTATGGCTTTTTGTATTGCCTGAATGTAAGATTTAAGACCTCTTGAGCCAATAGATATAGATTGAGTATAATCAACCGCAGAACAATCCAATCCTAACTGGCATACTTCAAACTGACGAGCTAAATACATTCCTAAATAAAAAGGTCTGGTAAATGCACCAAAAGGTTCTTGAGAATCAAGAGTAGAAACAATTAAGAGACGCATAATCACTGTAATAAAGTTGAAATCCAATACTGGTTCGGTTAAGCTAAAAATATGAGTTAATGAGAGTAGTCATCTCAAAAACGGATGAAACTACTAATATGGGTAAAAGTTTTGGAGAAATCTTAAAAGGTTGCTTTGAGTTCATTAGTTCTAGTAACTGTTGACAACCAAAACATACTACAAGAATGACTCGATTTTTGGCAACACAACCATTAGTAAAGTCTTTAAATGTAACATGAATTAATTATGCAAGAGGTTTAGTATATTGGTAAGGTTGCATTTCCTCAGAGCAAATATTAGTAATCAAATCGATTTCCTCTGTAGATAGTAATAACTTAGGTTGTTTTCGAGATTTATCTAAAGGTTTTTTCTGTTGAGTTCCGCCAGGATATATTCTATCGAATTGATAATACTGTTCATGACATAAAACATTGTCATTCCATCCTAATTCCATAAAATCTAAAACATTTGACATAATCAGACGAGGATCATCTAGAAGTTCTTCATATTTATAAGAAAAAATATCAAGATTACTTTGTTGATATAACTGCAAAGTACGCTCTTTGTATTTCCAGATATAAGCACCTAAAGAAACCTCATCTAGATTAGCAAGATCGAGTTCTAGGATTTCTGGAAAGAGAAAGGAATGTTGCCATAACTCTGCTTGGGCATGAACTTTAATCCAACTAACATTTTTGAGTTTCCATCGCAGCATGGAAGAAATCACCGCGTAAGGATTTCTCACAGACCACAGAATTTTAATTCCCTGTAAATTATGAACAAAGTATTCTAAATTAAAAGTTTGATTTGGAAGTTTTAATAGAAGTAAAGAATATTGTTTACTTAGTGAAAATAGCTGTACAGGACGAGGCAGCTTATAACAAGAGTCAGTTTCATCAATTCCTTGAATTAAGGGGTGACAATTCAACATTAAATAAGACAAGGTAGTGCCACTACGTTGACAACCGAAGATGAATACTAATTTGTGAGCAAACTGAGAATAAAAAAATGGTGGATAAGAAATATTGTGTAATAGACTGCGAAGTTTTTTTATATCTTTATGAGGAAGAATATTTTTAAAGCTTTCTTTGAGAGTTCTCAACATATATATGTAATGTATAGACTTTATTCTTAAAATATTTATATGTAGCAACCTGAAATTATAATCACTCCGACCCGATTATGATTTCGGGTCGCTACATTTATATCTTAGATGAAGTGAAAATTGTGATTAATCAAATGCTTAACAGCTTAATTTAATATCTTTTTTATTTTTCATGAGGTCAAATTCCTGTAAATTAGAGAGCAAACTAGCTCAAAACTAATCAAATGGAAGCCAGTAAAGTTTTAAAAGAGTATGCATTAGGAAGAAGAGATTTTCGTCGTGTAAATCTTAAAGATCGATCTTTTGAAGGTCAAACTCTTTCAGGAGCAAATTTTAGTGGGGCTGATATTCGCAATGCCAACTTTATCGGTGCTACTTTGAGGGGTACTAATTTTACAGGTGCAAAATGTAGATTACAAGAAGGAGAAGAACCTTTAGGAGCAGATTTTAGTAAGGCTGATATTCGTAGTGCCAACTTTTCTCAAGCCATTCTTATAGGAACGAATTTTACTGGTGCAAAGTGTGGATTACAAAAACGCTGGGCAACACTTTTAACGATTCTTTCCTGGCTGCTGGCTGGCATATTAGGATTCTTTTCAATATTCGTTGGTTATTTAGTCTCTCTAATTTTTGACTCCTCTAGCCTAGAAGATCCAATTGCAGGTTGGGTTAGTCTAATAGTATTAGCTGGTTTCCTGATTTTAACTATTGAACAAAGAAAGAGAGCAGGGACAATAGCAGGAGCAGGAGCCATAGCAGGAGCCATAGTAGGAGCAGTAATAGTAGTAGTAATAGCTGTAGTAGCAGGACTAGGAGCAGTAGCAGAAGCAACAGTAGTAGTAGTAGCAGTAATATTAGCAGTAGCAGGAGCAGTAGCAGGAGCCGTAGCTATAGCAGTAGCAGGAGCCATCGCAGGAATAGGAGCCATAGCAGTAGCAGTAATCTTGGCAGTAGCAGCAGCCGTAACAGCAGCCGTCGTAGCAGTAATCTTGGCAGGAGCAGCAGCCGTAGCAGCAGCCGTGGCAGCAGCCGTCGTAGGAGTAGGAATAGTAATAGGAGCATTCGTATATGTTAGCTGGCGCGCTAGAGGAGGAAATGAAAAAGATCTTTGGTTGCTTAGCTTTGCCATGGTTTTTGCTGCTATAGACGGTACGAATTTCCGTGGTGCTGATTTAACTGATGCTAATTTCACTGAAGCTAGACTCAAAAGCACAGATCTAAGAGAAGCTACTCTTACTCATGCTCGTTGGTATGGAGCTAAAATGCTTTATCATATCCGTCCAGGAAAAACTTATCTAAAAGACATTCAAACAAAGCGATGGCTCATAGGAATAGGAAAAAATAACAACTTTGATCGCAAAAACTTACGAAGGATTAATCTTGAACATAGAAAAGATCTTACTGATGCTAGCTTCATTGGCGCAGACTTGAGTGAAGCTAATTTAAGGGGTGCAGACTTATCAGGAGCCAAACTGGTACAGGCGCAGTTAGATGGAACAGACTTTACAGGAGCTACTCTAACGGGAGCCAGCTTCATTCGTGCAAACTTGAGTGAAGCTAAATTAAGGGATGCAGACTTATCAGGAGCCAAACTGGTACAGGCGCAGTTAGATGGAACAGACTTTACAAGAGCTACTCTAACGGGAGCTTGTATTGAAAATTGGGGTATTACTACTAATACCAAGCTAGATGAAGTTAAGTGTGAATATGTTTTTATGCACTTATCCACAAAAGAAAACTCTCATTCTCGTCGCAAACCTGATAATAACTCAGAAAAGTTTGAAGATGGGGACTTTGCTGATTTTATCAAGCCTATTTTTAATACTCTCGACCTTTATCACAACCGAGAAATAGAACCTAGAGCGATCGCTATTTCTTTCAAGCAGTTAGCAGAAAACAATCCTGATGCTAAACTGCAATTCGCTTCAATGGAAATCAAAGGTGAAGATTATTTATTGCTAAAAATAAAAACTGCATCCAATGCTGATAAGTCTCGTTTAAATGCGGAATATTTTGAGATTTATGATCGAGTCAAAACTCTACCACCAAAATCTCAAGTGCTTCTAATAGAAAAAGATGATCGCGTTCAAGCCTTAGAAAATATGGTAGACACGGTATTAAAACAACCTAGCTTTTATACCGAAAGTTATAATAATCAACAAGGAGAAAATAAAATACCTGGCGCTCACAAAATAGGATTTAACAAGGGCAATTATAACGAAAAGATCGAGGGTAATTATTACAAACAAAAAAAAACTATAAATCGCTTTACTCGCATAGAATTCACCTCTGAGTGTATTTTTGAACATGAAGTTGAGTTGAAAATCCAATTAGTTGTTCAAATTCCCAAGCAAACTCGTGTTCTTCAAAAAGTTAGTATTCCTACTGATAGTGAAGTCGGAACAGTACAAGTTGATTTACAAATAACAGCAGAAAATTTCAATATTAAACAAAGAAGAAAACAATTAAAAGTAACAAAAAATATTGATTCTGAAGAAGTTGTGTTTCAACTTGTTCCAATTAAATTAGGAGAGCAAATGATTGAAATTGAGTTTTTTCATGAATATTCAAGAGTGGGATATACAATTGTTAAAACTAACGTAACATCAAAGGTTGAGTGATATGACTGGAATGCAATCAAATGCTTCAAATGTCTTAATGATGGAAGATCCTGCTGTTGGTTTGACCCCAGGTTCAAGAGAAGAAGTCCGTCTTGAAAAACGAACACTTCATGTTTTTTGGAGTAAATGCGAAGCCAAATTATTTTATACGATTTATTCTCCCCATTCTTCTGAAGCAGGGGATTGGAATAAAGAAATTTCAGATCAGTCAAACATTGAAACAGAGATTGAAAATTTCTGGAGTGAACTCAGCGATATACTTGGGGATACTATCACTATAGGTAATCCTCCGAACCAAATATGGCAAGATATTGATTCTACTCTTAAAAGTTTTGGTCAAAGACTTTTTAAGAACCTTGTTCCCGATCAAGTAGCAAAACGCATAAAAGATTGGAGATCTGGATTTTCTGTCAGAGTTTCCACAAATGAACAATGGATTCCGTGGGAGTTGATGCATGATGGAGAGGGCTTTTTAGGAGATAAGTTTATCTTCTCCCGTTATCCAAGGCTAGGAGATAGACGAACTGATCCAAACGAAAATAGACAAAAACACCAAGGATTGAGAGAAGTCAGAAAAATTGTTAATGTAGTTGGTGGAAATATTGATGAATCAGAAGCAATAGGGGCTTTCAAGCTATTTGATAGATTATCAGAGTCTATTATTCTAGAGCGTCTAAGAGAAAAATCATTTTCTGAGCTTATAAGAGCTTCAGCTCTAGCAGACATATTACATTTTACCTGTCATGGACATCTTCAGCCGTTAAATCTACTACAAATTTCTTCAAGTAAATCTCGAATTCGCGATTTAAGTATTGATAAGGTACAACAATTATTGTTTAAACCAGGTTGTTTTGTATTTGCTAATGCCTGCAATTCAACTGTTCCCGTACAAGCAGCATTATTTGATGGGTTTAGGAGTTTTGGTTGGGAATTTTATCGACAAGGTGCAGATGTCTTTATTGGGACGCTGGGAATAGTTCCTACTAAATATGCTATCGATTTTGCAGAAAATGTATATGTAGAGCTACTTTGTAAAGATACTAAAATGACAGTTGGTCAAGCTATAGCTCATGCAAAAAAAATAGCTGCGGAGCAACATAATTTTTTCTGGTTATTATATTGTATTTATGGAAATCCAGACGTTTATTTTGAGCCTATTGAGTAAATCATAAAAAGAAAACAATCAAGAGGAAAATTCATGCCAATAAAAACCTATCTTACAACAGTGGATTCAAAAGAAGTTGGTAATTTAAGGACTGAAGATGGAGAAATTTTAGATACATTAGGAACAAGGGAAGAAAATATTGCCGTCCAGTTGGAAGAATTATTTTCTTCTGTAACTGAAGCTATTACATCAAGTATTGATGTAGAAAGTAAACTAACTATTGAGATCACTGGTTCAATCAGTATGAAGGCTAAAGGTGACATTAAGTACCTTTTCTTCAACGCTGGTGCTGAAACAGGAACTACAGGAGGAATGAAAGTAGTTTTATCAACGACCTTAAAGCCTAAAACACCTACACAATAGAATACTGATTGTAATAATTAAGGTAAAGTAAAAATATACTATTTTTTATAAATATCTTAATAAATAAAGTAAAGTGTAGAAAATTGAGTTGAAATCTACCTTGTCACAAACTCATCAGTTTTGCAATCTTAAGAAAGAAAAATCGTTTTTTATATCGACTAGAATTTTAATCAATACGGCATAACATCTCAACATCTCTTTCTGCGCCTTTGCCTATATAGGTGAAATAAAGCTCTTTATTTGCAATATAACAAAGTCTTAAAACGTCAGTTTCTTCTCATCAAACCCTGAAAAACCCCATAGCCAATAACCTAAAATCCTCGATACATTATAAAGAAGACCGATAATTTTACTTCCCTCTTTCCGAGAAAAGTCCTACTTAATCAGGGGGATTAGGGGAATCAAATGAGACAATAGATACTCTGCAATAAATATACATATAGAGGAGAACCACTAAATGCTAAAAGCCTATCGCAAACATAAAGCAGAAAGAGAAGCAATGGGAATACCGCCTCTTCCTCTCACAGCAGAACAAACATCTCAACTCTGTGAGATGCTAAAAAAACCTCCCGAAGCGGAAAAAGAACAATTACTGACACTTTTAAGAGACAGAGTATCACCAGGAGTAGATGATGCAGCCTATGTTAAAGCGGGATTTTTAACCGCTATTGCCAAAAAAGAAATCGAATGTCCTCTGATTTCTGCTCAGGGTGCAGTAGACTTACTCGGTACAATGGTGGGGGGTTACAATGTTCAATCTTTAGTAGAGTTACTCAAATCTGATAATCCTAGTATTGCAGCAGAAGCAGCTAGTGCGTTAAGTAAAACCCTCTTAGTCTTTGATTCTTTTAACGATGTTTTAGAACTATCCGATATCAACCCCTATGCCAAACAAGTAATCGACTCTTGGGCGAATGGAGAATGGTTTATTTCTCGCCCCAAAGTAGCTCAAAGCATTACTGTCACAGTTTTTAATGTACCAGGAGAAACCAACACTGATGATTTGTCTCCTGCAACCCATGCTACTACACGCCCTGATATACCTCTTCATGCTTTAGCCATGTTGGAGGCAAAAATGCCTGGGGGTTTGGCAGAAATAGTACATTTGAAAACCAAAGGACATCCTGTAGCCTATGTTGGCGATGTTGTGGGGACTGGTTCATCTCGGAAATCAGCAATTAACTCTGTATTGTGGCATTTAGGGATGCCCATTCCATTTATTCCCAATAAAAAAGCTGGTGGTTACATCTTAGGTGGTAAAATTGCCCCAATATTCTTTAATACGGCGGAAGACTCTGGTGCGTTACCTATTGAGTGCGATGTTTCTCAGATGAGTACAGGAGATGTAATTACAATTCATCCCTACAAAGGAGAAATTACTGACGAAAACGGCGATATCATTAGCACTTTTACTCTGAAACCCGAAACTATCTTAGATGAAGTGCGTGCAGGTGGTAGAATTCCCTTACTTATCGGTAGGGCGTTAACTGATAAAACCAGAGAAGCATTAGGTTTTGAGCCTTCTACTCTCTTTGTACGCCCTTCCATGCCAGAAGATACAGGCAAAGGCTTCACTTTAGCACAAAAAATGGTTGGAAGAGCTTGCGGTTTATCTGGTGTGCGCCCTGGAACTTCTTGCGAACCTATTATGACTACTGTAGGTTCTCAGGATACCACAGGCCCTATGACCAGAGACGAGTTAAAAGAATTAGCTTGTCTTGGTTTTAATGCTGATTTAACCTTACAAACATTTTGTCATACCGCAGCTTATCCCAAACCAGTAGATGTCAATACCCATAGAGAATTACCCGATTTCTTTTCGACTCGTGGTGGGGTGGCACTACGTCCTGGTGATGGTATTATTCACTCTTGGCTTAATAGAATGTTGTTACCCGACACTGTAGGTACTGGTGGTGATTCTCATACCCGTTTCCCCCTTGGGATATCATTTCCTGCGGGTTCTGGTTTAGTCGCTTTTGCAGCAGCTTTAGGAGTAATGCCATTAGATATGCCAGAATCAGTTTTAGTCCGCTTCACTGGCGAACTACAGCCAGGAGTTACCCTCAGAGATATTGTCAACGCAATTCCTTGGGTAGCTATGCAAAAAGGGAAACTGACTGTTGCTAAAGAAAACAAGCAAAATGTCTTCAACGGGCGCATTATGGAAATGGAAGGCTTACCCAACTTAAAAGTTGAACAAGCTTTTGAGCTTACCGATGCTACGGCAGAACGTTCTTGTTCTGGAAGTACTATTAAACTCAGTGAAGAAACTATCGCTGAATATTTACGTTCCAATGTGGCATTACTTAAAAATATGGTAGCCCGTGGTTACGGTGATGCTCGTACTATTACGCGTCGCGTCGCTAAAATGGAACAGTGGTTAGCCAACCCCGAACTGATGTCTGCGGATACTGATGCGGAATATGTAGATACCATTGAAATTAACCTCAATGAAATCATAGAACCTATCGTCGCAGCCCCCAACGACCCCGATAACGTAAAACTAATGTCAGAATGTGCAGGAGATAAAGTGGATGAAGTCTTTATTGGTTCTTGCATGACCAATATTGGACATTATCGCGCTGCTGCTAAAATCCTTGAAGATGCAGGAGTAGTTAAAGGAAGACTTTGGGTCTGTCCCCCTACTCGGATGGATGAAAAACAACTCCGTGAAGAAGGCGTATACGGTATCTTTGCTGCTGCTGGGGCGCGTACCGAAATGCCTGGCTGTTCTCTCTGTATGGGCAATCAAGCCCGTGTCGAAGATAATGCGACTGTATTCTCTACTTCTACCCGTAACTTCAACAACCGCATGGGTAAAGGGGCGCAAGTTTATCTGGGTTCGGCTGAATTGGCTGCTGTATGTGCCTTGCTAGGTAAAATTCCTACTGTGGAAGAATATATGGCAATTGTTAAAGAGAAAATTGCACCTTTTGAAAACGATCTATATCGCTATCTCAATTTCGATCAAATTGCAGGTTTTGAAGATGAAGGAAGAGTAATTCCTTTGGAAGAAATGCCTAAGATTGAAGACATTCTGGGTATGCCTGTTTAACTTTCTCCCTAGCCCCTCTTTCTCTAGAAGAGGGGAATCTTTTTTCAGAAATTACTTAAGTATAGCCATACAAAACTAGGTTAGAACAAAAAAACTATTAACTTCTTTGCTTGCAACGATACGCGATGCCCTAAAGGACTTCC
The DNA here is from genome assembly GCF_900659865.1 of Hyella patelloides LEGE 07179. GTDB lineage: Bacteria > Cyanobacteriota > Cyanobacteriia > Cyanobacteriales > Xenococcaceae > Hyella > Hyella patelloides. The sequence continues at coordinate 17,973 of NZ_LR213810.1, read as the reverse complement.
TTCGGTCGCGCGACGGCGAAGCCGAGTCCTTTAGGGGAGCGAGTCCTTTAGGGCGTTCGGTTGCCTCCAAATGCGATGGGGACAACACCCACTGCGACGGATGTAAACGCCGTAAAACGACGCAAGGTCGCACCACAAGTAGCAATTTTTAAAATGTCCTAACCTGTATACATAGTTCTATACCTGTGCAAAATTAAATTTATCATTGAATTGAGAAGTGAGATTAGGAACTGGGGACTGGTGATAAGGCAATAAGAAGCTCGCATTCAGAAAGATAATAAAATGTGTAATTAACTTTGTGTATCTACTTACTATCCTTGCGAAGTAACCAGGGCTAATTTTATTAGCGTTTTACTATTGAGTATCTACGTTTTAAATTAGCTCATATTTATCTCAATACAGTATTTTAATTTACATAATATGCTACTACTATGCTTAAAGATTAAATGGTAACTGAGATCTCAATTATTAAAAAATATGTCACAAACAGAAAAAATACCTTTTTGGCGAGATAGTCGAATTCTCAACATTATTGCTCAAGTAGTAATACTTACTATGGTAATTTCGATTTTTATTTTCTTTGGCAATAATTTAGTCAACAATTTCCGTAGATTAGGCTTGACTTTTGGGTTTAATTTTTTAACTCGCTCTGCTTCTTTTGCTATTGCTAATCCACCTTTTGAATATAGTCCGAGCGATCCTTATTTTAAAGCGATTTTAGTGGGGTTGATTAACTCTTTAAAAGTAATGTTTTTTGGTATTATTATCGCTACTATTTTAGGGATTACTGTAGGACTTGGCAGACTATCTAATAACTGGTTAGTCCGTAAGCTAGCAACTATTTATGTAGAAACTTTACGCAATACACCGTTGTTATTACAGCTTTTTTTCTGGTATTTTGCCGTATTTTTAAGGTTGCCGAGAATTGAAAATGCCTTTAATATTAGCAACACTATATTTTTATCTAATAGAGGAATGAGGATTCCTTGGTTTGTGAGTAATTTGCAAACAATTTTATCTTCTATTTTGATTTTAACGGCAATTATCTTGGCTGTTTTATTCTGGAAAAAACGTGTTGATACTATCGAAGAAATGGGTGAATCGGGACAAGACTGGCTTAATTTACTGATAGCTAGTTTAGTAATTACTGTTGCTACTTTTTTCTTTGGTATTGATTGGAATATTCCACAATATGAAGGTAACTCGCTCGCAGGAGGAACTAATCTTTCTCCAGAATTTGCTACTTTATTGATTGGTTTAAGTATCTACACGGCATCTTTTATCGCTGAGGTAGTACGTGCGGGAATTCAATCGGTTAATAAAGGACAATGGGAAGCAGCCAGAGCATTGGGTTTAGAACCAGGGTTAGTAATGCAATTAGTAATTTTTCCTCAAGCATTACGAGTTATGATTCCCCCTTTGACCAGTGAATTTCTTAACTTGGCAAAAAACTCTAGTTTAGCGATCGCAATTGGCTATAATGATGTCTATGCTATATCCAATACCATCTCAAATCAAACAGGAAAAGCTGTAGAAATATTATTAATTCTGGTTGGCATTTATCTCACTATCAACTTGATAATTTCTTTAGCAATGAACTGGCTTAACAAGTCGGTACAGTTAAAAGAAAGGTAGTTGGGAGCAAATCCTATCACAAGTTCTATCAATAGATAACAAGATAATCCAAGAATGCGAGTTTTTTGTTTTCTAAGTCTCTTTTGTCTGAGTAACTGAGCTTAATTAATTATCATTACTTTTAAGAATTGTTATCACTACCGTTGTTCAAGCAGTCTATGATAGATCGATGATAACTAGGGCTTTTGCATTCTTTAGTTAACAGCCAGAAGGAGAAAGAGAAATGCCAGATAATCGTCGTAGTAAAGTAGTTACTCAAGGTCATCAGCGATCGCCTAATCGCGCTATGCTAAGAGCCACAGGGTTTAGTGATGAAGATTTTCAAAAGCCGATCGTCGGATTGGCTAACGGATACAGTACCATTACCCCCTGCAATATGGGGATTAATTCTCTAGCAATTCGAGGGGAAGCTGCCTTAAAACAAGCGGGTGCAATGCCTCAAATGTTCGGTACTATTACCATTAGTGATGGGATATCTATGGGTACAGAAGGAATGAAATACTCCTTAGTATCCCGTGATGTAATTGCTGATTCGATTGAAACTGCTTGTAATGGGCAAAGTATGGATGCAGTGATGGCAATCGGTGGTTGTGATAAAAATATGCCAGGAGCGATCATTGCCATTGCACGAATGAATATTCCTGCGATTTTTGTTTATGGTGGCACGATTAAGCCAGGACATCTCAACGGAGAAGATTTAACAGTTGTTAGTGCTTTTGAAGCGGTAGGACAATTTAGCGCGGGTAAAATCGATGAAGCTCAATTGACTGCTATTGAGCGCAATGCTTGTCCTGGGGCTGGTTCTTGTGGTGGTATGTTTACAGCCAATACCATGTCTTCTGCAATTGAAGCAATGGGTTTAAGTTTGCCCTATTCTTCCACTATGGCAGCCGAAGATGACGAAAAGGCAGAAAGTACAGAAAAGTCGGCTTTTGTCCTTGTAGAAGCCATTAAACAGCAAATTTTACCCAAAGATATTCTGACTCGTAAAGCCTTTGAAAACGCAATTTCTGTCATCATGGCAGTAGGGGGATCCACCAATGCTGTCTTACACTTATTGGCGATCGCTAATACTATTGGCGTTGAGTTAACTATTGATGATTTTGAAACTATTCGTCAGCGTGTCCCTGTAATCTGCGATCTCAAACCTTCTGGTAAATATGTAGCTACTGACTTACACAAAGCTGGAGGCATTCCTTTAGTAATGAAGATGTTACTCCAAGAAGGATTGTTACACGGTGATGCTTTAACTATTAGCGGTCAAACCATTGCTGAAGTATTAGCAGATATACCCGATACACCCGCAGAAGAACAAGATGTGATTCGTCCTTGGGGAAAACCCATGTATAAGCAAGGACATTTAGCCGTCTTAAAAGGTAATCTGGCAACAGAAGGAGCAGTAGCGAAAATTAGTGGTGTTAAAAACCCCCAAATTACTGGTCCTGCAAGAGTATTTGAATCGGAAGAATCATGTCTTGATGCGATTCTCGATGGAAAAATCAAAGCTGGAGATGTCATTGTGGTTCGCTACGAAGGTCCTAAAGGAGGTCCTGGAATGCGCGAAATGCTTGCTCCTACCTCAGCAATTATTGGTGCTGGTTTAGGGGATTCGGTAGGCTTAATTACTGATGGTCGTTTCTCTGGAGGTACTTATGGTATGGTAGTCGGTCACGTTGCCCCAGAAGCAGCAGTCGGCGGTACTATTGGTTTAGTCCAAGAAGGGGATAGCATTACTATTGATGCTCATCAAAAACTATTGCAACTTAATGTCCCAGAAGAAGAGTTAAGCAGACGTAAACAACAATGGCAACCACCCGTACCCCTTTATACCAGAGGCGTTTTAGCTAAGTATGCCAAGTTAGTCTCTTCCAGTAGTTTGGGTGCTGTAACCGATTTGAACTGTTAATAATTTGGTTTATTTTTGATTATTTACAACAACTCGGATTGAATACAAAAGGGAAAGTAACAAAATATAAACCTTTCCCTTTTGTGTCGATCGAGGGAGTTCGACTATTAAAGTTTTGAATGCCGATCTAGAACAGATTGAAAAAGACAACGATCCAAATAAATGCGAAACCCTTTGATGCATCGCTTTGCGAGATTCTAAAATACTTCGATCCCACAATGTCATGACAATTTGACATAAAATACCAAAAATATAGTCGATCTGTTCTGTTGAATAGCTTAAACGATCCCAAAATGTCATGAATTAATGACTTAATAAATCTTAAAACCCTTATAAAATCGTCGATCGCCTCTTTATATCTCCCTCGTGAACCTTGATCCCCAGAGAGGGATCGTTTTAAAGTAAGAATGTATAAAAAAACAGATAGTTCAGAGTTAAGAGACAGTCAGAATAGGAAAAGCTTACTACAAGCGAACCACTGATCAGTTCTTAAGACTGCCAGCTAGTTACGGTTTAGTAATTTGGAGGCTGTAAGTCAATGGTACAGAATCGACCTTTAGAGGAGATGACTTTACGACAACTCAGAAAAGTTGCTAGTGAATTAAAAATCTCTAAATATAGCAGAATGCGCAAAGCGCAACTCAAAGCTGCTATTCAAGCAAAAATAGTAAATCGAGAAAACGAACAACTAGAACAAAATTCGTTACCCGTTCAGGAGGAACAACAGGTGGAAGCTACAAAATTTGAAGTTGGTCAAAAAGCCAGTATTGAGGATGCTTTTTCTGACATCGATCAAGATTTGGGAGAGCTTCCTAGTGGATATGGAGAAAGTCGTATTGTATTAATGCCTAGAGATCCTCAATGGTCTTATTGTTATTGGGATATTTCTAACGAGCATAAAGAGGAACTCCGCCGTCAAGGTGGACAGCAATTAGCTCTCAGAATTTATGACATTAGTGATATCGATCTTAATTCTCAAGCTCCTCACAATGTCCAAGAATATCTCTGCGATGAGATGGCTAGAGAATGGTATGTACCTGTCCCTGTGAGCGATCGCGATTACATGGTGGATATCGGTTATCGTTGTGCTGATGGGCGTTGGTTAATTTTAGCTCGTTCTGCTTCTGTTCGGATTCCTCCCGTGTATCCTTCTGAATGGGTAGAAGATAACTTTGTAAAGGTTGATTGGGAACAGAATTTAAGAGGTGAGACAGTAGTCAATCTTGTTCCTCCCAACAAAAAACAGGAAGTTGCAGCAACTCATCATCAAAGTAACCCTATTTACGACCAAATCTTTGGTATGGCAGAGTCCGTCGAAGCAATGCGAATTGCTGGTTCATTATTTGGTTCAATGCAGCAAGCACCAGAACAAGCGGTTAGTTCTTATATCTTTCCCTCTGGGGTTGGTATGTGGGCATTACCTACTGCATCAGGAATTAGTATGTCTGGTGTCGGTATGAATATGTCTGGTGCTGGCTTTGCTTCTGCTCCTCCCGCACGTCCTCGTAAATTCTGGTTAGTAGCCGATGCAGAGTTGATTGTTTATGGCGCAACCGAACCTGATGCAACTGTCACTGTCGGTGGTCGTCCCATTAAGTTAAATCCTGATGGTACTTTCCGCTTCCAGATGTCTTTCCAAGATGGTGTAATTGATTATCCTATCGTGGCTGTGGCTGCGGATGGAGAACAAACCCGCTCTGTTCACATGAATTTTGAAAGACAAACTCCTTCTCGTAATACTAATACTAAAGAAGAAGCAGTGGAAGAATGGTTTGCTTAAACCTGCATTAAAACAGAAATTAAGAGTAATTATAATTAATCGTTAGTTACTTTTTCTTGGCTGCACAAATTAAATTTGACGGGAGGAAATGGGGTAATACTTGTCTTTACGAGTCGCGAAACCTCATCACTAAAGGATTGGCTTAGCGTCGCGCGACCGAAGGAAGTCCTTTAGGGCATCGCGCGTCACGCAGGCGGTGTGCTATTTCACTCCCGTGTTCACAACAAATAACCTCCGATCTTATTTGGCGATTGGGGGTTGATTTTTGAGCTACTTAGTTTACGGCCTTGCCTCATGGTGGTATGATTGAGCAAAATTTTACTTTTTCATTAATATTCAAGAGGCTTAAAGCTTAGAGCTTGGAAGCTCCGAACAGTATTACTATCGGTTTCATACCTGTCTTGAACGAGTTGCTCATTGAGGGAAACCCAAGGGGCTGATTCTGTCGTTTCACGGCAGAACTTGTAAGCCCCGCCCAAGACCCCTAAAGGACTCGGCTTCGCCGTCGCGCACTCGTTCGCTAAATCGGCAACGCCTAGTTTACTTTTATGTTTTACGTTTTAATGTCAAATCTTGTTTGAGTTTTTCTGATAAAGCGTGGTTTAATTTTTGAGAAGCGTGAGGATATTTCGGTTTTAATTCTAAAACTTGACGATAAGCTTTCACTGCATTGTCCCAAGAACCCTGTTTCTCTTGTAATTCTCCAAGATTAAAGTGGAAATTAGCATTTTGAGGATTATAATGTATTGCTGCTTGATAACAAGCGATCGCATTTTTGGGCTTACCGATTTCTTGTAATACTTCACCTAGATGCTGATAAGCTTCATTGAAATGAGGCTGTAACTTAACTGCTTGTTCATAGCAAAAGATTGCTTTGTTGCGATTTCCTAACTTTCTGAAGGATTCACCTAAGAGAAAATGATCTTCTGCTAAACCCAGATTGGGTTGCAAAGTAAAAGCTAAATACATATGCTCTACAGACTTTTCCTGCTCTCCTATTTTGGCTAATATTTTTGCCAGTTTCATTTGAGCTTCTGCTTCTTTAGGATTAATTCTAATGGCTTTACGGTAACAAGAGATTGCTGATTGCCATTTTCTTTTTCTCGCGTATAGATTACCCAAATCAGTGTGAACTTTTGCAGAATTAGGCTTTAGTCTTGCTTGTTTCTGATAGTGTCCAATCGCTTTGTCTAATTTATCTTCTACTTTTTTCTGCTTATTTTTGCTCGCAATCGAATCTTTGATTCGGGCTAAAGTTTCATGCTTTATCGATTCGGCAACCTTGGGATAGGAAGTTTTATATACTCCATTGCCAGATTTAGTTTTGATTAATTGCTGAATTTTTTTGATGCGAGCTAGCTGATTTGCTTGATGTTGTTGTTCGTTTTTGAGAGAGGTTTCCGAAGAAACTAAATCTTGAGCTTGAGATAAATTTAGTTCTAAAGCTTTACGGTAATAAACCGCAGCTTCATGCCAAAGATTTTGTTGTTCAGAATCTTGTCCCAGTTTGTGATAATTAACTACAGAATTATCTATGATCTCTGAAGATTCGACAAGGGATTTTTGTGTTGTTTTAGCAGGGTTTCCATCTTCTACCTCATTTGATAATGCTGGATTTTGAGCTTCTAACTCTTGCGCTCTGTGTTTGCATACTTGAGCCTTTTCTAACTCCCCTGATTGTTCCCAAACATGAGCTAAACTGCGATAGGCATCAGGAAATTCAGGCTTAATAATAACTGCTTTTTGGAAATACTCTACTGCTTGTTGCCACTTCTGTTGTTGAGCATATAATTTAGCTATACCAGCATATACCTCTGCGAGATCGGGTTGAATTTCAACTGCTTTACCGTAGCATTCCATAGCTTCTGCCGTACGGTTCATCCTTTGAAGTGCATTACCCCAAATTTTGTATGCTTCTGCCATATCTGGCATTACTCTTGTTGCTTGTTTACAAGCATTAGCTACTTCTGACCAGTCTTCGCGATCGCAGCTATCTAACGCTTGTTGCATAAAGGCTTGGGCTGCTTCCCACTCTATATTAGCAATGCTACGAGAATCTAGCTGTTTAGTTTTAAAAGCAGAAGAAATACTAGGAGTATATTCTTGAGGCAGTTCAATTTGCAGTAAATTAGGTTGGCTCTCTTTAGAAGCTTCTTTAATCGAGCCTTGAAAAGAAAAAGCACTGTCTTGTAAATTAGCAATACTTTTTTGATCTACTAATTGAAGAGAAGCAGAAATTGCTTTGTACTTCTCTTCAACTTCATTTGTTACTGCTTGAATCACGATCGCTTGGCGATAACAAGTAGCTGCTTCTTCGTTTTTTCCCTGTCTTTTAAGAGATTCCGCTAGCTGTTTATAAGCTTTGGCAACGCTATTTTGCTGTTTGAGATGACTTAATAACTCTTGATAGGCTTCACAAGAATCAGGATTTTCTTGGATAGCGCGATCGTATAAATTGATCGCTTCTCGTAGATTTCCTTGCTGCCAAAGAAGTTCCGCTTTTTCCATAGACGAATCTATATCATCATCAGATGACAAAGTAGCCGAGTATTCAGAGGAAGATGACTTAGACTTAAGAGGTTTTTTCTTATTGATTGATTCGTCAGAGTCACCTCCACTCATCATGTTTTGGAACAGCTTGAACATTTTGGAGCCTCAAGGTTTTTCTATTAATTTTACTTAAGTTTATTTACTGAATCGAGTATACAAGTCAGAATTATTCTACATATTCTTACCGATTTTTTCACAAAAGTCATGGGTGAGTAGGGTATATTTACGTAATCTTTAACTGAAGCAGCTATTTGTTTCAAAAATAGCTCATTTGCTTAACAGTATTTCATGTGAATTATTCAAACAATATGCTTTAAAAAAATTGTCTGGTTAAGATATTGCGATATGAGTTTGTGGGCATAACTTGATGATTGATAATTACCCAATCTAATATTATTGTTGTGTTTTCCTTCTCAAGTGAGACATTTTGCGATCGCAAAATCAGTAATTGAGGTCATAATTTAGTCATTAGCGATCAGCGATCGATTATCAGTTTTAGTAAATTATTGTAAAGTGTCGGTTATACGACTCACTAGAAGTTCAATTTACGTAGCGAGAGAGGTGTTATTGGTCGAGTTTCTACTTGATAATAAGGATCCCCTATGAAGTAGTTATCTGGAAAATGTCAGTAGAATGAAAGGTTGTGCCACTTACTTCCTAGGAGTTTTGAATGACAATCACGCCCATTAATTCAGATCAAGCTCCCTTGACTTCAGGAAACTATTCTCAAGCCACTTTGCTAGAAGGCTATAAAAGATTACTCTTTATAAGCGGGCAAATCCCAGAGACGGTAGATGGTTTTACTCCCTCAGATTTCAAATCTCAATGTGAACTGGCGTGGGAAAATATTAAAGCCCAGTTACACGCAGCAGACATGACAATTAGCAATCTCGTAAAAATCACAACCTTTTTATCCTCAAGAGACTATGGAACTGAGAACAGCGAAGTACGCCAACGGGTTCTTGGCTCTCATGCACCATCACTCACTGTCATCATTACGGGGATTTATGATGAAAGCTGGTTACTTGAGATTGAAGCGATTGCAGCAGAATAATAAACTATACGTGACTGTAGATGTGACCTAAGCCTGCAAAATTAATTAATTATTCGTATCAGTCACTAGACAATCACCAACAGACAAAAAAAAGCGCATCAATAGACGCGCAGCAACAGAGGCTAGATTTTTTAGTTTAAGAATTGGCAACACCAACAATTAATTATGGTCCCAATCTGGTCTAATAGACTTACGACTATTGAGATAGCGATCGATAGACATTGCTGCAACACAACCGTCTCCCGCAGCCACTACTGCCTGTTTGAAAGGGGTATTCCGAATATCTCCAATAGCCCAGACACCATCAACAGAAGTAGACATCATTTCGTTTATTTTGACACCACCATCAGGATTGAACTCTACTGCATCCCCTACAAAATCGGTGATCGGTTTTGAACCACTTTGATAAATAAAAGCACCCTCTACCGTTAAAGATTGTTCTGTATCTTCTCCTTTTCTTTTGACGGTAACTCCTGTTACTCCCATTTGATCGCCGTCAACAGATAATAAGCGGGTGCGATTCCAATGCTTAACATTGGGCAAATTTAATAAGTGCTGAGCGTGTTCATCTTTTTGTGAAGGCTCTTTAACCGTAATCCAATGCACCGTAGAAGCAAACTTAGTTAGTACTTGTGCTTCCTCTACTGCTTCTTGGTTTAGCCCCGCAACGGCTACTTCTTTTTGCTTGTAAAATGCACCATCACAAGTAGCGCAGTAACTTACACCTTTGCCTAAATACTCAGCTTCTCCTTTAATTGAAGCGACTCTACCCATCGCCCCAGTAGCTAAGACCAAAGCACGACCAACAAATATGCCTTCTGGAGTATAGACTTTCTTTTGCTCACCACTGACATCAATCCCAAAAACTTGAGCGCGTTGATAGGTTGTGCCAAACTCAACGGCTTGCTCTCGCATTACAGTAAGTAATTCATCTCCGCTAATATCCCCTGGAACACCAGGATAATTAGCAATTTTGTGAGTAATAGCCAAAGCTCCCACTGCGGGATTTTTATCTAAAATAATTGTTTTAAAATCAGCCCGTGACGTATACAATGCACAGGTACAACCTGCTGGACCTCCGCCAATAATAATTACATCAAATTCATAAGTTTCCAAAATGTCAATCCCCGTGCAATGTAGTGTTGAAGAAGTGAACGTAATCTGAGGGGCTGCCTTTGGAGGTTTCTCCAGACGGACAACTTATAGGTTTGAAGAAGCCTCAAATCTCGTGTCCTCATCTAGTAAGCCCCTTCCGTCCATAAAGGGCGGAGTACTGTTTACCTTTAATCAGGATACCTCTCTATAGGGTCTGCTTTCAAATTTTGGAGACAAAATTATCTTGAGTTTTAAGATAGCTTTATTCCTATGGTCACAAGGAGTCTTAAGGGGGATGAAACAAAAGTAAAGAATAAGAAGGAAAGAATCAGAAATTAAGGAAAGATTGCTAGTAAATGGTTGTTAAGTAGACTGACACAATTAAATGTAAATATGTACAAGAGTGTGAAATCGCTTAAAACATTCTGACTCAGTGACATCACGATTCCTGAGTTCGCTCTTCACTCTCTACTGTAATTTGTCCTATCTACTTAGTGGTTGGTGGTTAATTGTTAATGGCGAATTCTTTCACTACTGGCGAACCTCTCTTCGTTTCTCGTTCATTTTTTCTTGTTCCTTAATTTTTCTTTCTTCTTACTTAAAAAAGGTTAATAATAAAAGTTAGTGAACTTTTAACATTTCTTAATTATGGCTAGGGACTTACGGGGCTTTATTAAAATCTTAGAGGAAAAAGGGCAACTAAGACGCATCAAAGCATTGGTAGATGGAGATTTGGAAATTGCAGAAATTTCTAATCGGATGCTGCAAGCGGGGGGTCCTGGGTTATTATTTGAAAATGTAAAAGGTTCGCCTTTCCCTGTGGCAATAAACTTAATGGGAACAGTGGAAAGGATTTGCTGGGCAATGAATATGCAGCAACCCCAAGAATTAGAAGATTTGGGAAGCAAGTTAGCCATGCTGCAACAACCCAAACCACCCAAAAAGCTCTCCCAAGCTATTGATTTTGGTAAAGTATTATTCGATGTGATCAAAGCCAAACCAGGAAGAGATTTTTTCCCTCCTTGTCAACAGGTAGTAATAGAGGGAGAAGATTTAGATCTAAATAAAATTCCCATGATTCGTCCTTACAGTGGGGATGCAGGCAAAATTATTACCTTGGGATTGGTAATAACCAAAGATGTGGAAACAGGAACACCGAATGTTGGGGTGTATCGTTTACAGTTGCAGTCTAAAACCACTATGACAGTACATTGGCTATCAGTTAGAGGTGGTGCAAGACATCTAAGAAAGGCAGCCGAAGCTGGAAAAAAATTAGAAATTGCGATCGCTCTTGGTGTCGATCCTCTTATCATAATGGCAGCAGCCACACCCATTCCTGTAGATTTATCCGAGTGGTTATTTGCTGGCTTGTACGGCGGTAGTGGTGTCAAACTAGCTAAGTGTAAAACCGTAGATTTAGAAGTCCCCGCAGATTCGGAATTTGTTTTAGAAGGGACAATTACTCCAGGGGAAGTATTACTTGATGGGCCATTTGGGGATCACATGGGCTACTACGGTGGAGTGGAAGATTCTCCTCTAGTGCGTTTTCACACCGTAACCCATCGTAAAGACCCCATTTATTTAACTACTTTTAGTGGTCGTCCTCCCAAAGAAGAAGCCATGATGGCGATCGCACTTAACCGAATCTATACTCCTATTTTGCGTCAGCAAGTCTCAGAAATTACTGATTTCTTCCTACCAATGGAGGCTTTAAGCTACAAAGCTGCGATCATCTCCATTGATAAAGCTTATCCTGGTCAAGCCAGACGTGCAGCCCTCGCTTTTTGGAGTGCGCTACCCCAGTTTACTTATACCAAGTTTGTAATTGTTGTCGACAAAGATATTAACATCCGCGATCCTCGTCAGGTAGTGTGGGCAATTTCTTCTAAAGTCGATCCTTCCCGTGATGTTTTTATACTTCCAGAAACTCCTTTTGATACCTTAGATTTTGCTAGTGCCAAAATTGGCTTAGGGGGACGGATGGGAATTGATGCCACTACAAAAATGCCTCCTGAAACAGATCACGAATGGGGAGAGCCTCTGGAATCTGATGATGATACTGCCAATATGGTATCCAGACGTTGGGCAGAATACGATTTAGCTGATATTGAATTAGGGGAAGTGGATGCTAATTTGTTTGGTTATGATATGAGGTAAAAGTATTAAAATTAGCTGAAATTAAAAGATAAATGTATTTTGAAACGATCGGCAATATTGGCAATAGTGAGATCGTAGCTGTGGATAATTCAATTAGGGAATTGCCTTAGCGAAAGAAACAATATGGCTCTGCTCTCAACTAATTAATTCTATTCAAAACCGTATCTTTTCGGTTCTGATGGAGAATTACTTGAGACACTTTGTTTTCTTTATTGGTTACAAAAGTTAGTTGAGCATCTACGAACTTGAGAAAAAACTTAGTTGGAGATTCAGGAAAAATTTCTACTACTTCCTGTCCTGTTAATTGGGTAAAGATGCGTCTATTTTTAGTTGTAACTGTGAAAATGAGGTCGCTAACAGAGGGAGGTAGCGATGAAGAAGGCTCAAATTTATATGTACCTACATAGGTTTCATAAATAGTAGGATCGATCTCGATCGCTTTTCGTTTTTGCGGTAATTCATAAGATTCGCCCCATAAAATAGCAGCTAGATCTCTTCCTATTTTGCCTGCTGGGGATGTCTGAAGATTACTCAAGATAGCGATCGCAATTTGTTCGTTGGGATATCTATCAAATTGAGTACGAAAACCATCAATACCTCCACCATGAGAAATACGACGGCGATTATGTTGAGTATCAATAAACCAGCCATATCCGTAATATGCTAGTTCATTTTCATCAGTGGGAACTTTGATTGTCGAGGCAAACATCGTATCTCTAGACGATTGATTGAGTATCGCATCAGTATACAGCGATCGCTCCCATGTATAAATATCGTCAACAGTAGAATAAAGCGCACCTGCACCAGAAGGAAAAGACATATCTAAAAAGTCAGCGTTTTGGTACTCTTCTCCACTAAAAATATAACCAGCAGCACGATTCAGTAAGATTGTTTCATGGCAATCATAGCCAGAATCTTTCATTCCTAGGGGTTTAAAAATGTACTGTTGCAAGTAATCTGCATAAGATTGATTCGAGACAGTTTCTATTATTTTGCTTAAAACTAGATAGCCAGAATTGCTGTAGCTAAACATCTCTCCTGGCGTAAATTCTAAAGGGAGATATTTGAAACTAGCAATCAGATCTTCTAATTTTATTTCCAGCTTTTTTTTAGTACTAAAATCATCAAAATTTGTGTAGTTAGGAATTCCTGCTGTGTGGTTTAGTAAATGATGGACGGTAATTTGTTCTCCACAAGGATAGTCAGGTAAATAAGTCGCAATCGAATTATTTATATCGAGCAAGTTCTGTTCTTGAAGCTTAAGAATAGCTGTTGCTGTAAACTGCTTGGTAACAGAACCAAGACGAAATTTAGTTTGCAATATATTGGGAATGTTATGTTCTAAATTTGCCATTCCATATCCCTTACTGAATAATACTTCTCCCCCAAGACCAACCAACACAGAACCCATAAAATAGCCAGTTTCTAGATATGCTTGCAAATAAGCTTCTATTTCTCCCATCTTAGAGCGATCACCTGAATCGTTTTGTGGCTCAACCATAATAGTAGTATCTTTATTTTTCGCTATTTCTCAATATAGAAAATTTCCTCAATTACTGGAAAAATTTGCCATGAAAATAGTAAATTGCCAATACGATCGTCATGAAAAAACTATTCTGAACATCTTGAATAATGCGATCGCAAATCTACAGCCCTTTATGTTTATCAACCAAAAACTGTAGAAATAATCCAAGAGTAAGATCAAAGCAAGTATGTTTTAAATCGAAAAATGGCTAGATTTGAAGTTTTATCAATGAATAATTAATTATTTATTTATTGTTGAACATATAATTAGTTCCATTTTCAATTCTTCAATAGCCCCAAACGCTGTCCCATCTTTCTGAAGATAATTAGATCGTCTTCCTCCAAACCCATTATCCATAAAAGCGTCCCATAAACTAAAAATATCGTCCCAGCAGTGAATAGCAATGCCAGAAAATAAGGTACAAATGTAAGCCAAGAACGTAGGAAAAAACCGATTAAGAAAGCAATAGTACCTGCTGTGATGGTTTTAAAATAGCCCAAGTTAAATCCTTGAATGCGCAAAACTAAGTAAACTTGCAAGATTCGCAGCAGATTTATGCCTAAAATGCTGATTCCCGTTGCCACTGCTGCTCCCATCATTCCCCATCGCGGAATCATCAGTATATTTAATCCGATATTGGTGATTGCTAGTAAAAGATCGCCAAAGAGCTTAAGATACTGATGTCCTGACATCGCCAGCATATGCATAGCAAATCCTCCTGGACCTGCCCTTGCTAATTGTCCTCCCGCCAAAATTATTAGGGGCAACCAACCGATGGTAAATTCTGTGCCAAAAACACCCAAGATATCTTTACCAGTCACGACCACAATTAAGAAAAGTGGTAAAGTCAAAGAGAAGCTCCACCGAGAAGCAGTTCTAAAGATTGTGCCTAATTGTTCAAATTCTCCTTTACTGTAAAGTTTAGCAATCATTGGTGTGAAGATTGTCACCAGAGAGCGAGTAAACAGAGTCATTAACAGTGCTGTCTGAGAAGCTGCTCGGTAAATACCCACTTCTGCTGCTGGTCGGAAATATCCCAACATTAAAGCATCTGTCCAAAGCATGACTAGCCATAAAAAACTACCAAAAGATAAAGGTAGCGAAAATGCTAGCAATTGTTTACTCTCGAAAACAGGCTGAATCTTGCTGCTGAATACAGCAGGAAAAATGCTCCAAGTAAAATAAATAGTGGCAGCTAAAGAAACAATAACAGCAATTAGCCAAGCTACAGTTGCACCCCAAAGACCCCAGCCGACCGTACAGAATGATACAGCTATTAGTAAGTTAGTAAACGGTAGCAGAAGCTCCCAAACATAAACTTTGTACTTAGCGATCTCAAATCCCGTAGTAGCAAATATCCCTACAGTTACACTAGCACCAAAAGGAAGAGCGATCGCCACAATCTTTAGTGCAGGGGTCAACTCTGGTTTCCCAAAAATACCTTGGGCAATCAAATCGGATGTTAAAAACAAAGTGATGCCAAAGACTATGCCACTTAAAAAAGGTAGTATAATCCCTTGCCATAAAAGTCCTTTAAGCCGAACCTTGTCCTCTGCATTAAGGTAAATTGACACATAACGTACAACACCAGTTTCTAGCCCCATCCGAGAAAATAGTTCTCCGAGTTGATAGACGATCATTCCCAAGGTGTAAAGTCCAAAGACTTCTGAACCAAGTATCCAAGCCAGAATTACTTGAGTTAAGTATTTGAAACCAGTACTGATGATTTGTCCAGCAAAAGAGAACCCAGCTCCTTTGACAAGTTTATTGAAGGTGGCATTAATTTCTGCCACTATTAATTTCCTCCATTATTACTATGACTATCAGTTGTTAAAGTCCTAATCTGAGGCGAAGATAAATATTTAGCCTTCGGATGGCATCTAGATGACCCTTACGGTTTTGGAGCATGGCTATTATTTTCCGTGGTGGATGTTCGAGAAACTGAAATTGCATTACCTCTAAAGGGGAAATTTGAGGTTGTGCTAATTGCCTTTGGTAGCCATATTTCTCAAGTGTTGCTCCTGCTACAGCTTCAAAAATACGTAGTTCGCGTTCTGTCATTTCAGTACGCCATTTTCCAGTATTATTTACCAGAATCGGCTTAGTAAGATTTTGCTGATTTTGTTTATCTGTGAGATACGGTGCGCTATTGGTGTTAAAAGCAAGCATTTCGGGAGAAAAATCTTCTCGAAGAAAGTTGCAAATCTTCTGGACTATCGATTCTGGTTCTGAGAGTAAGTATTCGTAATGAACTTCAAGAAAGGAGTGTTCATCAAGAGTATTTTGCAACTCGTCAACAATCTCCAGATACCGAACCCACTTTTTAGCCAGGGTATAGATGTGTTTTGGGCCAAAGCGAGCTTTTTTCCAAGACAGTGCTGAATCACGTCCATCGCGAACGATATGAATCACTTGTGCATTGGGAAAGCCACTGATAATTTCACGCCAATAAAAAATATGCCAAGGTGTCTTTTCTCCCCAACGTTGTTTTCCTTCATTGCTCGTCCAGGAACGCATTAGACCATCGATAATACCGTGGAAGTCGAATCTGTCAATTGCCTCAAGGATTTGCTGACGGTCAGGACGAGGATGCCAGTCTCTCATAACTTCAGTGCTGAGAATATCATCTACCAAACGCTCGCGATTTTTGGCTAGGTGCAAGTTTCCATAGTACTTTAGCCACGGATAAAAAGTATTATAAAGATGAGATTCAAAAGGGATAGCAATTCTGGGATGGGCATCGATAATCCTACTGAGAAGTGAAGTTCCAGATCGCGCCGAGCCAAAGATGAATATGGGACGTTCTGAGAATTCTTGTTGATAATCTGATGATGATTTTATTGACTGGATTTCATTTTTGACCATGGCATTTTTTTGATAATTATTCTTGCTAAGACAATAATTTTTAGTAGAGTGCAATTTTAAAATTAATTTATGTTGATGCTATATACAGTAGTTTTCTATTGGGTAGATTACATTAATAAATTTTGGTCAGAGGTCACCAGGTCAGAAGATAGAGATAATATTGCTTTCAATAAAAATAAGTTCTATTAAATTGAAAAGCGCAGTAAGTAGGTAGAAAAAATCATTTGTATATTTACGAAGTTAAAGGAAGCTCTGCATCAGAGCGCGTTCCTTGGCCCCAAATGCGATGGGGATAAACACCCCAATGCGACGGGTGTAAACGGATTTTCTCTGAACACTTAGTTGTATTTGCTATTGTCTGTTGCTTCTTGCCTACCTTCATCGAATATTAAATTGATTTTTTCTGATTACTTAATTAATTAGTGCTACATATCAAGTATCTTTTCTAAGCTTCAAAATCTTCGCGGGTACTCCCACAGCAACACTAAATTCTGGAACAGGCTTGGTCACAACTGCACTAGCTCCAATAATGCTATCGCTGTCTATTTTTACCCCATCTAAAATATTTACCCCTGCTCCAATCCAACAGTTATCTTCAATTGTGATTCCCTTAACTATCTGACCTTGAGCAATAATTGGGACATCAGTTCGGTCTGTTTCATGGTTTCCACCACCGATCACATAACAATATGCTGCTAAGAGAACATTTTTGCCTATTTTTACTTCTTTGGCTGATTGAATAAAGCAATTCATCGCAATATTGGTGTTATCGCTAATAGTTATGTTGCCATTTTTGCAACTAATTACAGTATTTCTACCAATCATCACGTTGTCGCCAATGAAGATTCCTTTGTTGTCTGTTCCTTTGGCATCCAAAACTGCATAATCATCAATTACCACGTTGTCGCCAATATGAATTTTGTGGGGATGCCTAATGGTTAAAGATTTCCCGAAAATTACATTGCGTCCGACTTTGCCGAATAATGATTTGTAAAATTTCTTCCTTAAAGCTAGACCAACCGCACCTGGTAATGGTGCCAGCAAAGTAGTTAA
The DNA here is from genome assembly GCF_900659865.1 of Hyella patelloides LEGE 07179. Classification (GTDB taxonomy): domain Bacteria; phylum Cyanobacteriota; class Cyanobacteriia; order Cyanobacteriales; family Xenococcaceae; genus Hyella; species Hyella patelloides. The sequence continues at coordinate 353 of NZ_LR213810.1, read as the reverse complement.
AAATTCATACTTAAGTAATGAAGTAAGGCTAAGAGAGCCGATTATCAACTCTTGATATTTTTGCAAGGCTGATTTTTTTTCATTGGTTAATGCAGCCTGAAACTCTGTCTTTGGTAGATTATCTTTTTTAGGGATTTTTAGCTCTGCTGATGTTAATGCTTCTGTTATTTTATTCATATTGTTGATTTATAACCATTGCTGTTCTTGATACCAAGAGATTGTTTTTTGAATTCCTTCTTGAAGAGAGTATTGTGGTTCGTAGCCTAAAACTTTTTTGGCTTTGTCGATGGAGAATGCTCGATTGTTTTGAAAAAAGCTAACTCTACGTTTGTGTAGTGGCGGTTCGATACCAA
>NZ_LR213809.1 GCF_900659865.1 Hyella patelloides LEGE 07179 | reverse complement strand
ATGGCATTTATTCCCGCAGCAGAACGTTATGATTTAATGCCTACTATAGATCGTTGGGTAATTAGTAAATTTCTTGATAGCTATCAAAACTATTGTCAATTAAACAAGACATCGAAATTTTGTGACACAATTTATACAATAAACCTATCTGGAGCTAGTATTAATAGCGATCAATTCTTTGTATTTCTCAAAGAACAATTTGCTTTTCATAATGTTGCTCCTGAGAAAATTTGTTTTGAAATTACGGAAACTGCTGCAATTAATAATTTAAGTAAAGCAGCTAGATTTATTAGTGAAATTAAAGAGTTGGGTTGTTCTTTTGCTCTGGATGATTTTGGTAGCGGAATGAGTTCTTTAAACTATTTAAAAAATCTTCCTGTAGACTACCTGAAAATTGATGGTAATTTTGTCAAAAATATTGTTAACGATCCTATAGATCGGGCAACGGTTGAATGTTTTAATCGTATTGGGGAAGTTATGAATATTCAAACGATCGCTGAATTTGTGGAAAATGATGATATCATCGCTCAGTTAAAAGAAATTGGGGTTAATTACGCTCAAGGTTACGGGATTGATAAACCAGCACCTCTTTGTTTTCAGTAATTCAGTTATCAGTTATCAGCTAATAACTTTTCTTCTTAATATCTGAATTTTTGTTTTTTTTGATTGCAATCAAATCTATAAATAAATGCAATCAAATCTATAAATAAATTAGAATAGTATATCGATTATTCACAATAACTTAATGAAAGACAATTTAAGCGATCGCGATGTGGTTCTTAAACTCATAAACTACAAGCTTAAACAAGCGTGAAAAACAGCGAAAGTCTTCTTCGCTAAATTCACCAAGATTTACCTTAGACAAATGAAAATTGCTATGAGATAATTGATTTTTTTAAGAGATAATTATCTTTTTAAATCGTTTTCATGTCTAAAAAAGTAACCAATAAGATAAAGAGAACCACAAAACACAATTAATTTCTCTTGATTATCTGTTTCTTGAGTAATATTTTTTAAAGCAGTCAATAAATCTGTTTCTGTTTGGCATTTTTCTAGATTGGGACAAACTTGTAAAGCCAATTGTGCTAAATCTTGAGTCTCAGCACTACTATGATCTGGCACTGGCACTAGGTATAATCGATCTCCAGGGCGTAATAAAGCTTGAAAAATATCCTGATGATCTTTAGTCGAAAGCATTCCCATCAACCAGGTTACAGGCTGTTTCAGGGTATCTACATATTGTCGTAAAAACTTAGCTGCTGCTGGATTATGCGCTCCATCAATGAGCATCTTGTAACCGCGCCAGCTTGACCACTGTATTCTACCCTGCCATTGAGTTTTTGCCATACCCTCTATAATTGCTTGGGTATTGATTTGCCAGCCTTGTTGTTGTAATATTTGGAAAGTTGCGATCGCAATTGCCGAGTTGTTTAATTGCATCTCCCCTAATAAGGGTAAAGGATAGTCAATATCTTGGTATCGCGCCCATCTGCGATCGCCCTGAGATTCAATTTCCACTGCTGGTTTAACCCAGATTGCAGGACAATTTAACTCGGTAATTTTTGCTTGAACAACGACTGCTGCTTCGTGAGGTAGAGAGCCAATAATAGCAGGACAATCTTTTTTTAAGACACCCGCCTTTTCTTGAGCAATTTTCCCTACTGTAGGGCCGAGACGTTGCCAATGTTCTTTACTCAAAGATACTATAATACTAGCCAAAGGGCGATCGCAAACATTAGTGGCATCCAATCTACCCCCTAAACCCACCTCCATCACCGCTACATCTACCCGTGATTGCGCGAAATAAAGCCATGCTGCTGCGGTAATTACCTCAAATTGAGTAGGGGTATCTTTAGCTAGGCTAGCGTTAGCAATGACCTCTTTTAATACGGCAATGAGAGCATCTTCTGCGATCGATTGTTCATTAAGAGTAATTCTTTCCGTCCAATCTACCAAATGAGGAGAGGTATAACGTCCTACTCGATACCCTGCTTCAGTTAATACCGAAGATAAGTAAGCACATACCGAACCTTTACCATTAGTGCCTGCTACATGGACAATCGGAACACGATGATGGGGATTTCCTAAGTCGGTTAACAATTGCTCAATTCGTTTTAGACCTAAATTAACGCCAAAACGTTGAAAAGGCTTTAAAAGAGAATTAACAGTGGTCATTACGCGATCCCAATTTACCAATAAAATTAAAATTAAAATTCACAAAATATCTCTTTAAAAAATATTTGGAACTTTGTAAAGCTAGAATAGCTCAGAATAACCATGCTGACGAAACAGAAAATTTCAGTTAATTTACTATTGGGACTTAATATCAAACTAAATTTTTTTTTATTAACTAAACTAGCATTGTCAAAACTATGACTAATATCAATGTATCCGTATTAAACGGACGTAACGGTTTTCTTATTCAGGGTGTATCTCCAGATGGGCGTTTAGGAGACGCTGTGAGTAGTGCAGGAGATATTAATGGGGATGGTCTTGCAGATATTCTAGTCGGTGCTAGAGACGTAGATATTACTGGTAGCAACAATGAAGGACAAGTCTCAATAATTTTTGGTAGCAACGAAGATTTTGCCAGTCGTGTTGCAGTTTCAGACCTTGATGAAAGTAGTGGCTTTAACATCAATGGTATTAGCGATCAACAACGCTTAGGAGACGCTGTAAGTAATGCAGGGGATATTAATGGTGATGGTACTGACGATCTGATTATCGGTGCTGACGGTACTGCTAATAACCGAGGAAGTAGCTACGTTGTTTTTGGTAACCCTTCTATTGGTAGTGGAGTCGATTTAAACGCTTTAGATGGCACAAACGGCTTTATAGTGAACGGGATTAGCGAAGGAGATCGCCTTGGTGGTGCAGTTAGCGATGCAGGGGACTTAAATGGTGATGGCATTGCTGATGTCGTAATCGGTGCTAACTTTGTTGATGCTAATGGCATTGAAGATGCTGGAGCAAGCTATGTGATTTTTGGTAGAGATGGGGGAGGATTTACCGAAAATATAGACTTAACTACTTTAGATGGTACTAATGGCTTGGTCATTAATGGAATTAGCCCTGACGATTTTTCAGGATTCTCCGTTAGTAGCGCAGGAGATCTTAATGGTGATGGCGTAGACGATCTCTTGATTGGTGCTAACCGTGCCGATCCCAATGCAGGAGAGAATGCAGGAACAACTTATGTTGTCTTCGGTCAAGCTGGAGGATTTGCTGCTGGTGAACTCGATCTTGCTAATTTGGGTTCTAATGGTATTACTATTGATGGGGTTGCTGCGGGAGATTCTTCTGGAGCTTCAATATCAGCCCTAGGAGATGTCAATGGTGATGGTAGAAATGATATTGGTATTGGCGCACCTGTTGCTGATGTAGGCAATGACAATGCAGGACAAGGATATGTTGTTTTTGGGACAGAAAACGGCTTTCCAGAAACCTCTTTGTCTCTGTCTAGTCTTGATGGTAGCAATGGGTTTACTGTCAATGGTGTTGGAGTTGACGATCAATTAGGTACTTCGATCTCTGCTGCGGGAGACATGAATAATGATGGCGTAGATGATTTCGTAGTTAGTGCTGTTGGTACTGGAAATAATCGAGGAACTAGCTATGTTGTTTTTGGTCAAGAATCAGGAGAAGCTTTTGCTCCCACTCTCAATTTAGCCGACCTCAATATTAATCAAGGCTTTGCTATTGATGGAATTACTGGTAGTCAAGACTTAACAATTGCCGATCGCTCTGGAGAATCTGTTAGCAATCTAGGAGATGTTAATGGTGATGGTCTTGACGATCTTTTAGTTGGTGCGCCTCAAGCTAATAATTTTCCAGTGGGTCAGTCCGATGCAATCCGTGATGCAGGGGAAGCTTATGTGGTTTTTGGTCGCATTGAAAATTTAGGAGATGTTGATAATGATGGTGCTTACACTAACGCGGATGCTTACGGAATTTCTCGTGCAGCAGCAGGTTTAATCACTGAGTTTCAAGCCTATGAGGGTATCGATCCTTTATTGGTGGCTGATGTTAATAGTGATGGTGTGATTTCTGCTTTAGATTCGGCGATCGTTTATAGTGCTGCTAACGATGGTACTTCTAACTTTATTTTGCCCGATATTAACGGCTAGGTTCGTTAACATAATTATCAGAATTGTAGAGAGGCGTTTTTTTGAAACGTCCCTACAAGATTTTGGGGTTTTGCTAACAACATGAAACTAATCTTTTGCTGATTACCATATGAGATTAGAGATATTTTCATTCAGAATTATTCAGGATTACTTACTAAAACTAAAGGAAATATTTCTCCTTCAGGAACAGCAACGATACTCGCGATAATTTTTTCTTTTAAAAAATTAGCAACTAATTGATTGACAACCCTAATTTCTAAAATAGAATTGTAACGATAAACAATTTCATAAATACGTTGTTTTTTATCTACTGTTATTACTTTTTTAAGTGGCTTATCTTTTGTCTCAGATTTGAATTCATAAATTAATTCTTGTTCTCTATCTTCCACTTTTTTTGATTCTGCACCTTGAGTAATTCTAACTTTTTTTTGTTTTTTCTTAATCCAGAAATCAGGAGGAAAACTTTTTGTGTCCGTCGGAATTGGAAGTTCATTAGCTTGTCGCCAATAGCCTCGATAAATTAAACTTTTAGGGTTTTGATAAAGCTTAAAACTAGGTAAACTAGGAATATATAAAGAAGAAAAATCTCCTTCTTTTTTGACTTGAAAACATCCCCAATCTTTTTCTTGCTTTTCTATAAGCTTGCTAATCGCTAATGATAAAGAAATGTATTCGGCGACTAAATCTCTAGTTTTTTCTTGATAGATCATTGAATAAATAATAATAAAGGGGAATTATCCTACAGCCACAGCATTGTATACATAGCGTCTATAATTCTATACAATTTTTCAGTAGACAACAGAGTCTTTTTGTTTAATCAAAATTATTGCTCAGAAAAATAGATACTACTATGACTGAAACTGCAACCCAGATGGATATCAAAACTTTTTTAAATCTTTGTTCGGGTAACTGGTTTAGCCAACGCACTAATTACAGCTTAGGTGGCGAAAAAACCGAAAGTGGCAAAGCAGACTTAAATATTGCGACGATTCCTCCTGAAGACTCCAAAATTACTCAACTTTGTCAACAATATCGCATTGACCCTAAACAAAGTTTAGGCGGTTTATCATACAGTTGGGATACTTCTGTAGACTGGGGAAAACCTAAACAGCAAGGTTCTTCTTTGATCGTTTTTGTTTCTGATGGTGATGATACTACTACAGGGAAATTATTAACTAATGTAACTCCCAAGGCTGTCGCAAAAGCTTCTGGTATTTATGTTATTGGTCAAGATGAGGCTTTGACTTTAACCATAGAGACAGAAGAAATTGGTGTAGAAGAACGCATCTGGTTTGCTAGCAATAATCTAAGATTACGTACTACTGTGATTAAAAATTCTACAGGAATTACTAATACCTCCTTCTATTCAGAAATTCGCAAAGCACCACCAAAAGAAGGATAGATAAAGGATGAAGGATGAAGGATAAGGGCTAAGGAATGAAATAATACTCACTCCTTACTTCTTATTTCTTAATTTATGAATTTATGGATTTGGCACAATATAAGAAGAATCTATTCCCTCTACTCGATCCATTTGCTCCAAAGTCTGATAAATCATCGCTGCAACTTCAGCGCGGGTTGCTGGTTCTTGAGGGTTGAGAGACTGTAAATCAAAATCAGGACGATTAACTACTAAACCCGCTTCGGTAGCAGCAGCTACTTGGCTGATTGCCCATTTAGGTATTCGATCGCGATCGCTAAAGTCTCGTAGAATAAATAAAGGATCGCCAGATGGTTCTAATCCTAAACCAGTAGCTAAAGCAACTAATACCTGATATCGGGTAATATTTACTGCGGGACGAAATTCGTCATCAGAATAGCCTTTCATAAAACCAATTCCTACGGCTTTATCAATATCTTCGGCAATAACATTACCATCATCGATATCTTGGAAATCTTTGCTGTCTATAGTTTGTTGTCGATCGAAGGCTTGACTGATTAAAGTTGCCATTCCCGCTCTAGTAATTAAATCATCGGGTTCAAAATTGTTGTCTGAGGTGGCTGCAACTAATTGCTGTTCTCCTAATTCTTGAATGAATGGATACGCCCAATGTGTATCTGTTACGTCTGTAAAAGAAACTACCGTTTCGGTTTCTGGTGGAGTAGTTTCTGGTGTAGTAGCTTCTGGCTCGGTTTTTGGTGGAGTAGTTTCTGGAGCAGTGGTTTCTGGAGCGGTAGCTTCTGGCTCGGTTTCTGGTGGAGTAGTTTCTGGAGCAGTGGTTTCTGGAGCGGTAGCTTCTGGCTCGGTTTCTGGTGGAGTAGTTTCTGGTCTAGTTATTTCTGGTCTAGTTATTTCTGGTGGAGTAGTTTCTGGTGGAGTAGTTTCTGGTGGAGTAGTTTCTGGTCTAGTTATTTCTGGTCTAGTAGCACCAATTAAAGGCACAGCAACAATTAAAGAATTTTTCAGTCCTTGGTTATCAGCACTACTTTCTGCGCTATAGAGAGCGTCACTAAAAAAAGATGGTGGTGATAAAGCAAAGGTTTCTTCCTCAAAAGTTCTTAACTGAGTATCTGTAGTTTCTAAATTGTCTGCTGTTGTAAATACTTCCCTATCTATATTTTGATCATTTTCTAAGATATCTCCTGAACGAGCAAAAATTTTATTCCACCGAGTAGATAAAAAACTATGTTCTCTAAAACCTAAAGACCAGAAAAGAATTGCTCCAATAGTACCAAAGGCGACGATAATAGCAATCCATTCATCCATAGTTTCTTGACGAACTCGATTACGAGTTTGCAGACGTATTCGTTGCTCATCTGATGAAGGTGGGGGATTTTGGGGTGATGAATTAGTCATACCAAATACAGATAGCTAGACAACAGGTAGTACAGAAATTAAACCATAAGCTAGTTTGATTCCCAAAGAATATTTGAAATCTTTAGTTTTACTGTCCAGATTGTATGTATAAATTGCCACAAATGTTAGGGAACAATCATTACTGGACAGGGAGCAAGATCGATCGCTCTATGAGCGACACTTTCGTTGGGATTTTCTTGAGCTAAACCTAAACCGCGAGAACCCATGATAATTAAATCCGCATTAATTTCATCAGCCACATCACAGATAGTAAAAGAGGGAATTCCTTCTTTTTCGAGAATTTCTGCGGTAATTCCCTGCTCTCCAAACAAAGCTTTTGCTCCTTGAAGCAGTTTGGCTACTTCTGGTTCAGAATTCATGTCATTATCTGGTTTGGCTTCAACAACCGAAAGTAAAACTAGACGGCTGTTGTAAGTCTTTACAATATTACTAACTACCTCTGCTGCTTCTCTGGCTTCTCGACTGCGATCTACGGGAAAAAGAACAGTGTTAAACATATTTTTATTGTTTCCTCCTGAGTAATGAACCTTTAAGAGAACGCAAGAATCTTAACTCTAGAATCTTGATTCTCAATGATTTTGTTAACAGATGTTCACAGTAAACTTAAAAACCGACTCCTACTATAGTGAGCAAGAATCGGCTGATGATTATTTAAAAATAATTTTTTTGTAATTACTTTCGGTCTATGGTTTAGGCTTCTCTACCCAGATAATTTTGTAATTGTCTCAGAGCAGCAGCACCAATGTTAAATAAAGCCCATCCAGCAGCGATCGCCAAAGGTCCAAGAACGAGTACAAGACGAAAATCCATAGTTATTCTTCCTCTCAATTTTTAAATTTATCCTAAAAAATAACAAAATCTTAATGTTTTGTCGATCCAAATTTACCATGGAAATAACCCTAGATTACTTCCTAATTTCATCTGGTCTATAGTCTTTTATTGTGACACAAATCCGAGATCGTGTCCCTGTCCTGCATGAACTAAAGCTAGCTTATGGTAACGTTGAGCGTGTTCGATTAATTCCGCTACTCCCTCATCAGTAATTGCTCTGACTTTTCTGGCGGGAACTCCTACCATCAGCGATCGCGATTCGACATCTTTTGTTACAATACATCCTGCGCCGATAATGCTTCCTGCGCCTACTCTAACCCCATCTAAAACCACCGCACCAATGCCAATTAAACAGCCTGTTTCAATGTGAGCGGAATGGACTACAGCACGATGACCAATAGTTACATAATCTTCTAATATAGTGGGCTTTCCTGGGTCGCCGTGTAAAATTGCACCATCTTGAACATTACTGTATTTACCAATAATAATTTTTTCGACATCTCCCCTAACCACTGCACTGTACCAGATATTTGCTCCTTCTTGAATCGTAACTCTGCCCATAACCACAGCATTACTAGCGATAAAGGCTGCTTGAGAAACATCTACAGGTTGCCAAAAGGAGGTAGTAGGTATCAAAGATTTGTTCATAGCGATCGCAAAGTCTGTAAATAATCGGTATTATTTAATTAAATCTCTAACAATATTGGACGATAGTTATTAAGCTAAAAGAAACACTTTTAAAAATGAATCTCAGTTTACAGTATCCTATATTTGGTTCAGAAATCAGTTGTCCCCACTGTCGTCAAACAATTCCTGCATTGACTTTGACGGATACCTATCTTTGTCCCCGTCACGGAGCGTTTGAGGCTGACCCCAAAACAGAAGAATTGGTGCATTTACCCTCTGGAAGATGCTGGCGACGCTGGGATAACAAATGGTATCGTCAACATACCCATCCTGACGGGATTCGTTTTGAAATTCATGAAGCTTTAGATCGGCTTTATACAGAAGGTTTTCGAGCAACTCAAGTAACTATTGCTAGTCGTTACAAAGATTTAGTAAGTTCTTATCTAGAGCGCAGTCATCCTTGGCAAGAGGAAGGAACAGTTAAAACTCCCAGATTGTATGGATTACCCGTATCATTTAGTCCCGATTCTGAAGAAGAATCTTGTTGGGAAGTAATCAATTTTGCCCTGGATAAAGAGCCTGGAGTTCCCCGTCATTACCCCTATCGTTTTTTATTTGAATAATGCATCACGCTTCGATTCGTACCGCTAATATTCATAGAGCGATCGCATTCTATGAGTTACTGGATTTTACCGTTGATGAACGTTTTACCACAGGTTATACTCTAGCCTGTTGGATGACAGGAGTAAACGGTAGAATCGAGCTTATTCAAATACCAGAACCTAAACCAGCCCCCGATGCTTTTAACGATGAGCATTATGTGGGGTATTATCATCTTTCTTTCGATCTTACAGAGATTACCCCCGATTTGCCCTCTTGGTTAGCTGATTTTCGAGCCAAATACACCGCAGCAATGGCAGATAATCCTAACTTAGATCTTCCCCTCAAAGTATTGTTAGAACCTACTCAACAAGCGATCGGCGATCGTGTTTATGAAGTAGCTTTTATTGCTGATACTGATAATTTACCCCTCGAATTTATTAGAGTTCAAGCAACAATTAATTAGTTTATTGTCTAAAATTGTCGGGTTAATTCATGAATCGATCCCTATCTACGAAACTGATAAGCTCGATCTTTAGCACCCCATACTTGGTTACCCCACTCATCAAAACCCCGATCCCAGGTATCCATACCATCTTGATGCAAAATGATCTGGTTGGTGATCTTTACTGCACCCCGAACCTGAGCGGGACAGCCTCCTGATTGCGTTTTACCAGCATAAATACTTAAAAAAGGCTTGAGAGTTACAGTACAGATTAATTCTCCTAATTGTGTTTGTGATGCGGTTCTGGTTTCAGAGTTACAAAAATTAGTCCACTGTTCTAAATTGCTTGGCTTGTAAGAATGAGAGTACACCAAATTATTCGCTTCTTCCGATGTTGTAATTTCTAAAAATCTTTGACGATAAGGTCGATCCAATCTTCCGACAATTCCTTGCTCTTGGTACAAAAATACTGAATTAGCCTGATCGTTTTCTGGAACATTAACTTGGCAAGTAGTCATCTGTACCTGAATTTTTGGCTTTTCTGCTACTTGCACAGATGCTGTCATGATTCCTTGCAAATGCTCTACCACTGCATCAAGATGATTAACTGGTAAAGCTACAACCATGGTTGTTATAAAACCACTAGCTACACCACTAGCCACAGAAAATAGTATTTGAGAAATAGAGAGAGATAATCTTTTACGTCCTAAAAATAAAGCTTTCTGACGAAAGAGAGAAGTCATAATAAGTAAGATTGCTTATGATAAATAGATAAGATTACAAAACTTAAAGATATTTCATGGCTGTATCCTCCGTTGAACTAAAAGATTTTAAAAAACTACTACAAGAGAAAGTTTTATTTGGAAACGAACCAACTCCAGAATTACTCGCAATTCTCACCGTTTATTTTGTTCAAGGGATTTTAGGATTAGCCCGTTTAGCAGTCAGCTTTTTTCTGAAAGACAATATTGGATTGACTCCTGCTGAAGTAGCAGCACTGACAGGAATTTCTTCGATACCTTGGATAATTAAACCTGTCTTTGGTTTTCTCTCTGATGGGATACCCATTTTTGGCTATCGTAGACGACCCTATCTCATCTTATCAGGCTTTTTAGGCACATTATCCTGGTTAGCTTTAGCATTTATCGTAGATAGTAGTTTAACCGCTACCATTGCCATTTTAATAACATCTCTTTCTGTTGCCATTAGCGACGTTATTGTAGATTCTTTGGTAGTAGCTAGAGCTAGAGAAGAATCCGTCGGACAAGCTGGCTCTTTACAATCTCTCTGTTGGGGTTTTTCTGCATTGGGAGGTTTGATAACGGCTTATTTAAGTGGTTGGCTACTAGAGCATCTCAGTATTAGTATTGTTTTTGAAATTACGGCTACTTTCCCTTTATTGGTATCTGCGGTTGCTTGGTTAATTGCTGAAGAAAAAATCTCCGCCACCGAAAAACAAGCAGAAACATCTCAATCTGTAGTTAGCAATCAAATAACTCAACTCTGGAATGCTGTAAAACAAAAATCAATTTGGCTACCTGCACTCTTTCTTTTTATATGGCAAGCTACCCCTAATGCAGAATCAGCTTTTTTCTTCTTTACTACCAACGAATTAGGATTTGAACCAGAATTTTTAGGAAGAGTTCGTTTAGTTAGTAGCTTGGCTTCCTTAGCAGGTATCTTTATTTTTCAGAAATATCTTAAACAAGTTCCCTTTCGTAAAATCTTGGGCTGGAGTACAGTGATTGCTGCTGGATTAGGTATGACAACTCTTTTACTGGTAACTCACGCTAACCGAGCCTTGGGCATCGACGATCGCTTGTTTAGTTTGGGTGATAGCCTCATTTTAACAGTTATGGGACAAATTACCTGGATGCCAGTATTAGTTTTATCCGCTCGTTTATGTCCTAAAGGTGTGGAAGCAACTCTGTTCGCGCTGTTAATGTCTATCTGGAATTTATCTTTATTGTTATCAAATGAATTTGGTGCTTTGTTAACTTCTGCTTTAGGCATTACCGAAACTAATTTTGATCGACTCTGGTTGTTAGTAATTATCACAAATCTTTCTACTCTTTTACCCCTATTTTTTATTGGTTGGCTACCAGAAAAAGATCCTCAATCATCAGAAGAAGCAAATGTTTCCGATACCATGCTTTCTCCTGGTGAAGCAGCACCCCATCGTTTAGTAGGCTCTGTTATAGAATCATCTTTAATGCCCGATCTTGTCCCAGAGTTTATTATTAACAAATCATCTCAAAAAGATAGCGATTAGTTGTTAATTAAAGTGTCGGGTGGGCAATACTAATCTTTTTTTTAAGCCTTAACTTTTGCTACTCTTGTTATAATTAGCGATCGCCAAAAAGCAGAAATCCTGTACTATAGAAACTAAGATATTATGCAATTTTCGATTCAAGCTTGGAAAAACATTGAAAATATCTACCAAGCTATCTTAGAAATGCCTTTTGTTAAAGAACTTGAATCAGGTTCTTTGGATAAACAAATATTTCAACACTACATAATTCAAGATGGCATTTATCTTGGTGAATTTGCTCGCGTTTTAGCTATTATCTCAGCTAAAGCACCACAACCAGATACACAATTAAAGTTTGCTAACAGTGTTAGAGAAGCTATTGTGGTGGAACGTCTTTTACATGAAAACTTCTTTGTCGAATTTGGCATTAAAGCCCAAGACGCTTTAGCAACGAATCCCTCTCCTACTTGTTTAAATTACACAAATTTTTTAATTGCTACTGCTTATCAATATAATTTTGCTATTACAGTAGCTGCGGTTTTACCCTGCTTTTGGATTTATTTAGAAGTAGGAAAACATATTTATCAAACAGCAAGTGCCAAGGCTAATTCTTATCAAAAATGGATTGATACTTATATCGATGCTGATTTTGAAGCTTCAGTTAATTATGTTATTCAAGTAGCAGATCGAGAAGCAGAAAAAGCTTCAGTTAAAGAACTCGAATTAATGAATCAAGTTTTCTACCGCGCATCGCAATTTGAATGGATGTTCTGGGATAGTGCTTATCAACTAGAGAAATGGAAGATTTAAACTGCTTAACCGCTTTCAAATTTAACCCTGTAGTTTTTAAAATGATTATTCGAGGAATTAGAAATTAGGGATTAAAAGTTAAGCAATTAGTTAATTCTTGATAGTTTGATTTTGTATAGTTTTTGCTCAAACTGTCTTTATGATAGATAATTACCTAAACAAAATTAATTGATTTGAAAAATAAGTATTTGGGCATAATTATTTACACACTCATAATTGACGAGTGAACCTGCTGCCCTAAAGGATACACCGAAGGGATAAGGTTTCTTCGTGCTGTCGGAACGCCCTAAAGGACTCCTAAAGGATACCGCTCCGCATATAGCTTCCCTAAAGGAATTCCTTCGGGGCGCGCGTCGCGCGAGTCTTGACTCTTGCCTATCTCCACGCTCGTAATTTATTTTGCACGGGTACTTACGGCGGTTTGCATTTTAATATAGAACAATATTAGTCCGCAGATAAACACAGATGGACACAGATAGATTAATTGGTTTTCCCGATAATCCAATTGATAAATGTCCTTGTTTGTTATGCAATGTACTTAATGAAGTTACTGATAATAATAAGCTAAAAATATATGAAATGCTAGCATTACAAAAAACATGGCAACTAAAATAATGTGAGTACCCAACCAAAAACTTCTTAAGTTACGAATTAGGGTACTTTTAGAAATACCTGGGATAGCTTTTTCTTGAACATTTTTATTTGGTAGCCAGCTAAAAAATCTTCTTTGAGGAGATTCTACAACGCCTGTCTCTGCGGTCACTCCTACTAATGCGGATAGGCTAACAGCAAAAAATATCGATAAGAAAATAGCATTAAAATTTAAACCGTTAAGTCCAATGGTATGGACTAATACTATTGCTAACAAGCCAACACCTAAAAAGATATGAAGTTTGCGCCACAACTTAATTGAACCAGGTATTTTGATTTTTATAATCCAGCCTCTACCTCTTTTTCTAGCAACTAAAACCATTTCTAAAATTACAAAAACTAGAGAAATATAACCTGTAATTTGTTTATAAAGATTACCTTTAATAAATAATAAAAAATCAAATGATTGTTCCCTAATGATTGGTTCGTACAAGTGACTAACAGCAAAAGGAGCAAGAATTGCTGCGGAAAGAAATACTAATATTATTAAAGTAGTAAATTTAGGTTTCATAACAATCTTTGAAATAAGAAAAGGCGAGCATGAATAGTCAGTTATTAGTTACCAGTTACTTCTAAATAAAATTTAGAAGCTAGAAACAAAAGATATATTCAATATATTTTTTATCTATATTTTTTATCTATTTATTGCTTCTTCGATCGGGAATTCTTAAACTAATAGTTGATAAATTGCTCACCTTAAGCAAGGAAATAAATAGACTATGATTGATCTACAGGTAGATTGATAATAATGCCACCCATAACATCATCCATTGTAAATTTCTTATCGGGATAACGTTCTAAATGAACGGGGTGAGTATTGTGACAAGTTACACAAGCTTCTGCCACTGCTTTATCTGGATAAACAGCAGAATAATAGGTTTGCCCACCGATTTCTTGATAGTCTTTGTAAGGTTCACCAGTTTGATTGACTTCTTCCATTGCCTTTTGTTCAAATTCAGTTTGAGGCTTGTGGCTATCGTTAATATTCCAAGTGGAAATTAGACCATAAGTAAATTCAGTAGTGTTTTCTAAAGCTACTTCTGAACCTAAACGGAACATTTGTGCGGGAAGAGGTACACCACCTGTTTCTTGCCAACCTTCAGTAGCTTCTGCATCGACTACTCCTTCAGGTTTTTCTTTTCCTTCTAATTTGGTGAGGCGGTTAACTACGTGTTTAGTGTATGCGGTACGATCTGCTAGTAATACAGTGTGGATGTAGTCTACTACTTTTTCAGGCGCAATGCCCACTTCTGTGGTAGATTGAGTTGTGCCACTACCACTACAAGCGATCGCTGTAAAAGCGACAGTGACGGCTACAGCAATTAAGCCAATTGTTCGAGTTTTTATCGTACGAATGATATTTTTCATTATTAGGATGATCTTAGTTTTAAAGGATTGAGTGATGTTGAATAATCAAAAAACCTAGTTGCAGCTAGGGTTCGATCATTCAGTTTTGCTCGATCTTTTCTTCTCTAATGCTCTTACCAGTTCAAAGGTTTGCATCTTTTGAGTGGGGGGATGAGCAAAGTTAGCTTCGACTATCTCATCATCGAAGATACTGTTGTAGGCGTGTTCTACACCGTGACAATTCAGACAAACTTCTTTGACCATGCGATCGCGTGGTAGTAAAGTGTAAGTATTATTGTGATTGACTAAAACTGTTTCGCCGACTATCGTTCTGGGTAAGTGACAGGTAGCACAGGTAACAGCTCGTTCGTTGGGACGGGGTAAAGTACTAAGGTTTTTTATTATTCCCCCATGGGGAGAATTTTGATAATTCAGAGAATGATTGTCATTGTGACAAGTCAAACAAGAATCTGTTGCTGCAACAGCAGTATTTACCGAGTGGACATTATGACAGCTATTACAATTCATTTGTAAATCTTTAGCTGAGTCTTTCATCGGCAAATGAGCCATCGCTGGAGTTAAAGGCGATAAAGATTCTAAAGTACGAATACCATGCTTTCCTAGTAGAAAAGTTTCTACAGAGTTTTCATGACAGCTACGACAACTTTCTGCTGTGGGCTTGGCTACTAATTGTTTGGTAGCTTCGTCTTGGTGACAGCTAGAACAGTTAACCTCGGCTAAAGCGTGCGCGCTACTTTGCCACTGCTGCTCAATCTCTTCTAACTGGCTCTGAGTTACTTTGTCAGCTTTCGCCTCTTCCGCTATAAAAAAGCAGTTAATAACGATTAAAAGAACAATTACAAATAAACTAGAAAATAGAGCCTTAATTTGGATTCTTTTCTTGAGAAAGGGTATTTTTCCTGGTTTCTCGCTCCTTAATCCTCGTTTCTTCACTATTTTCCCTCCTTCAGAAATGCTTCAATCAAATCTGCTTCAGGAGGAGTTTGTAACTTGACTTCCACTGTTCTTTCTGGAAGAGCAGGTTCGGGTAAAATCCAAGGTCGATCGAGATTTTTCCGTAAAAACCCCGTCGAAATCGAGCGATGATCGTGGAAATTGTGACAGCCACCAGTCCAACAACCGTCAGGGGTAAAGTCATTATGGCTGGCTAGTTCTCCTTCAATAACTCCCTGATGACAAGCCATACATAAATCTGGCTGGAGATGTACTCCTCTACCAAACATATGAACGTGTTCTTCATGACAAGCGGTACAAGTTAATACATCAAGATTTTCCCGTAACTCCGCCCAACGAGGATCGCGAAATTTCTTTTCACTATGAAAATCAGTAGCCAATTCAGCCTCATGACAACGATTGCACGTTTCGTTAGTTACTGGTTTAAAGCCTTCATGACAAGATTTACAAGAGTTTTCAAACAGAACATGACCGTTAGAAGTTTCTCCAGGGAGAAAGATACTACGCCGATCTACAGCAAAAGCAGCAGAAAACCAAGTAAGTAACAGCACCATTGCCCCAATAATGACGAATTTAGATTGTAATAATTTACCTAGTTGTAAAAGCAAAATCTTACCCAGCCTTACTTACTATCTTGTTGGCTACAGAAAAAGCAGTAGTAGGGCGATAATCCCTATAGCCCCACCGCCGACGAGAGCTAGCAAGCCTGCTTGGGAGTTACTTTCATTGTTAAGAGTTGCACTACCATCAGTTCCGAGACTAGAACCAGAATTTGACTTGGCGATTTCTGGCTCGTTTAAAGAAACATCAGATTGTAGCGCAACTTCTGATGAGGAATAATCAGCCCCATCAAGCATTAGCTCTGTGATTGCACCATAAGCATCTACCCAAGCTTGTTTAACTTGTGGTGTCCAATCTTCTTTTAAATACTGTTCAAAAGTAGTCAACAGAGAACTACCGACTAAAGGATAGTGTTCTGGTAGCGCACCATATTTTACGTGTCTTGCGCCTAACCCTCTTAAAGTGTCGCTTAGAACATCAGGCTTTCTCAGATTGTTTACTACTAAAACCAAAGAATTAAGCAGCATTTTCTTTTGTTTTGCCATATCTAAATGCTCAAACAAAGGCTTGGCTTCTGGATACATAGTAAATAGATTGTTGTAAAAACTATTTACAAATTCATCTACTTGAGGCTTTACTGCTTCAAAACTCGACTCTAATAGCCCTGCTTGTAAACCAGATTTTTCTGGCTCTGGTTCAGTAGCAGCAGGAGTTTTTAAGGCAATTTCTGATGAGGAATAATCAGCCCCATCAAGCATTAATTCTGTGATTGCGCCATAAGCATCTACCCAAGCCTGTTTAACTTGTGGTGTCCAATCTTCTTTTAAATATTGTTCAAAAGTAGTTAAAAGAGAATTACCCACTAAAGGATAGTGTTCTGGTAACGCGCCATACTTAACGTGTCTTGCACCTAATCCTTTTAAAGTGTCGCTTAAAATATCAGGTTGTTTTAAATTTTCAACCACTAAAACCAAAGAAGCTAAAAGCTTTTTTTTCTGTTCTGCCATATTAGAATGGGCAAATAGTGGCTGTGCTTCTGGATAAGTTGTAAATAAATTATTATAAAAACTATTTACAAATTCATCCGCTTGAGGTTTAACAGCCTCAAAACTTTCTTCTAGTAACTCTACTTGTAAAGACATTTTAGATAGGAATCTTTATTCCACCAACAGACTATATACCTTATAGGTCTATTACTATGGTTGAACCGTATCTTTTGTTACTAAAAATGTTTTGGTATCTTGATTTATGGCTTTTAAATCCTTTTTTTGCATCGAAACAATGCAGAAAAATCAAAACAGCAACTATCAATAGTTATAAATCCTGAAACAATAGTAGTTATGTATAACTTATTTGCAAGTTTTTACGAAAAAAGATTCTCTTAAACAGTTAAATTGATTCAAAAGTCTGTACTTCTTACTAAAAAAATGTTTTGATATTGTGACATTTTAGTTTTGTTAGTTGGTGGTGGATAATTACTATTTACTAATAATTCTTCATCCCTTCTGATTTTTGAATCTCTTGGTGGGCGATCGCGATTCGGATATCCATCTGCTCCATATATTAAAGGTGCAAGTCCTTCTTCCTCACTCCTTAGTTGACTCGGTGACTCCTTCGATTGGTATAAACTAATCTAAGAACAAACCCTTATAAATCATGAAAATAGCTAAATTTATTATCGGTCTGGTACTGGGAATCGCAATTTTGATAATTCCCTTGAGCCAGTTTCAAACATCACCCGTTGCACCTTTGCAAGATTTAGCTGTACAGCTAGAAGGAAGAAAAAAACCTTTAGATACTGTTGCTAGAGAAACTGTAGCGCAAATTCATGGTAGAACTAGCTATCAAGCAGATAACGGCGAAAATTTGGATTATTTAAACACTTATCTTTCTATGTGGTTAAATAACCGCAATTGGAATGAAGAACCTTTCATTCTCTTGAGTTATCGTCCTTTAAAAGAAAAAGTAGGACTCGATCCTGAAAGCAAGTATTTTAGCTTTTCTGAGTTAATTCGCTCCGATTTGGGTGAATTTATCAAAAATATCCAGCAAAAACAAGTAGCAGGGATAGATTTAAATCGTGATGAAAGAGAAGCTTTAACCATCGAAGATCGTCTAGCTTTAACGGTAGAAACAGTAGGTAACGATCGCTTGCCTTTAGTACCCCATCCTACAGATATTAAAGGTGCTTGGGTAGGAATTACAGAAGCTAATCAGTATTACGATCGCGATGCTTTACTTCCCATTGCTAGTAGTTACGATCGCCTCAGACAAAGCTACAAAAATCACCCTGAATATCTGGCTAGTTTAGGGGCGATCGCAAATGACTTACATACTCAACTAGAAGCCTTAAGTCCTGATATATATCCCGAACAAGCTACTCTAGCTAGAGAAGTCCGTTTTTACAACTTGCATCCCTTTGCTAAAGCTTGGATACTTTATGGTTTGGGTTTTGTGGTCATGTTGGGAGTACTATTATTTAGCTCCTTTAATTTCTACGAAACTGCGATCGCCATTTTTGGTACAGGTTTAGCCATTCACGGTTACGGCTTCTTAGAAAGAATGCAGATTGCGGGTAGACCTCCAGTGACTAATATGTATGAGTCAGTAATTTGGGTCGGTTTTGGTATTTCGGCGATCGCTTTACTCTTTGAAGGAATTTATCGCGCCAAATACTATTTACTAGCTGCTGCACCTTTATCTATAGTCTGTTTAATTCTTGCCGATAGCTTACCTGCGGTACTCGATCCTACTATTAAACCCTTAGTACCCGTATTACGAGACAATTTCTGGTTGAGTATTCACGTTCCCACCATTACCCTGAGTTATGCTAGCTTTGCCCTAGCTTTAGGGTTAGGTCACATAATTTTAGGACATTACTTATTTGCACCCCAAGCAACAGCGAGAATTCGTAGCCTTTCTAAATGGAATTACGGCGTTGTTCAAGTAGGAGTTTTGCTGCTCGCCACAGGTATTATCCTTGGTGGAATTTGGGCGCACTTTGCTTGGGGGCGTTTTTGGGGTTGGGATACTAAAGAAACCTGGGCTTTAATTGCTTTAATGTGTTACGTTGTACCCCTTCATGGGCGTTTAGTAGGTTGGCTCGCTAACTTTGGGATGGCTGTTACTAGCGTAGTTTCTTTCAATGCAGTACTAATGGCTTGGTATGGAGTTAACTTCGTGCTAGGTACTGGTTTACACAGTTACGGTTTTGGTACAGGTGATTCCATTCTTACTGTAGCTGCGTTTGTTGGTTTAGATTTGTTATTTGTGTTAGTCGCAGCAGCCAAATACAAAGGTTGGTTTAAATCTGCACCTCAAGAAGAGTTAACCATTACCAAAGAGCCAGAATTAGCAACAACTGAAAAATAATTCTCTATCTCGAATTTGATTTTTAAATAGGGGGTTTGAAGGAACGGTAAAAAGCGATCGCGAACGTGCCAGGCGAAGCCCGATCGCTTTTTACCAGTCGAAAGCTAATCGCCGAAAGAGTGAGAAAATGACACGAAACTAAGCTGTGAAAGGCGATCGATTACCTTGATTGAGTGATGGGTAAAATCGCTTTAAATCTCCCCATTTTACAATACTATTTTTAGGAGAAGAACAACAGAATTCAGAATTAATCAACAAAATTTATCTCACTATTTAATTAGGATTCCGATGGTAGGAAAAGGATATTCTGTAAACTTAGCAGTAGCAAGAAGTTTGCTATTGTATGAGGTTCATAAATCACAAACTATCAATAGATTGAGAAGACTTTAAATTAAATATAGCTACTAGGGTGGGCGACCGAAGGAAGTACTTTAGTGCAATGCCCACCCTATTCTTATTTTTAGAGTTTCTTATTTTCTTATAAGTACTGAAAAAGCTAATCGCTTACAGTTTATAGTTACCAACCATATTATTATTGATTTCATCCCTAAAATTAGTAACACCGTATATAAGCCATGAATTAATAAATTATTATCTTTATAAACAAATTTATAGTACTGCCAAGATAATATTACGAAGATTGTATTTCATAACAAAATTAAGACGTAGATAAAATTTACTCTATAGTAAAGATAGATAC
Organism: Hyella patelloides LEGE 07179; assembly: GCF_900659865.1. GTDB lineage: Bacteria > Cyanobacteriota > Cyanobacteriia > Cyanobacteriales > Xenococcaceae > Hyella > Hyella patelloides. Next base: position 15,142 of record NZ_LR213809.1, on the reverse strand, counting down.
TGTGGTTAAGATTGTTCCCTAATTACGAATCAATAATCTGTTATGAGTCAAAATACCTACGAAATAGCCATTATTGGTGGTGGAGTTTGCGGTACGGCATTACTCTACACTTTAAGCAATTATACTAATGTCGATCGCATTGCTTTAATTGAAAAGAATTCCGCCGTTGCTTTAGTTAATTCTTGTAAAAGCAATAATAGTCAGACGCTTCATTTTGGGGATATTGAAACCAACTATACCCTAGAAAAAGCACGTAAAGTTAATCGTGCAGCAACTCTAGTAAAAAATTATTTATTAAACAACGATTCTCAACAGCAAGCTTATACTAAATATCACAAAATGGTATTGGCTGTTGGCGAAGAACAAGTGGCAAAGTTAAAAAATAGATATGAAGAATTTAAGCAATTATTTCCTACTTTAAAGTTAATTGACAAAGAAAAAATTGCCGAATTAGAACCAAAAATTTTAGAGGAAAGAGAAACAACAGAAGACATTTTAGCACTCTTTACAGAGGAAGGCTATACTATTAATTTTCAGAATTTGTCTCAGTTATTTCTCGGTCATGCTATTAATAAAATCTCAAAAAATATTGATATTTTCTTTGACCATCAAGTTACTAAAATTACTAAGCAAGATGATATTTATGTAATTAAAACTCCAGAAAAAACTATTAGAGCTAAAGCTATAGCCGTAGAAGCAGGAGCGCACAGTTTATTACTAGCTAAATCTTTAGGATATGGTCGCGATTATGCTTTATTAAGTGTTGCGGGAAGTTTTTATTTTGCCCCCAAAATGCTCAAAGGAAAAGTTTATACAGTACAATTGAAAAAATTACCCTTTGCAGCTATTCACGGCGATCCAGAAGTAGACAATCCCGATCTTACTCGTTTTGGCCCTACCGCAAAAGTATTACCAATGTTAGAAAGACGCAATTACGCTACTGTTTTAGAATATTTTCAAACCGCAGGATTGAGGGTAAAAGCGATCGCAAGTTTTCTCAAAATACTTTCTGATTTTACAGTTTTGAGATACATTATCCTAAATTTAATCTACGATCTACCTGTTATTGGCAAAAGACTATTTATTAAACAAGTCAGAAAAATTATACCCTCAATTACCTTAAAAGATTTAAAGTTTGCTCGAGGTTATGGTGGTGTTCGCCCTCAAATAGTTAATCTCAATACTCGTAGTTTAGAATTAGGAGAAGCCAAAATTTTAGGAGATAATATCCTATTTAATATTACACCCTCTCCTGGGGCTTCAACTTGCTTACAAAATGCTCAAGATGATACAGAAAGCTTGATTGGTTTTTTAGGAAAGGGCTATAAATTTAATAAAGAAAAATTTGTAGCAGATTTATCCAATCAATTAGATTTTGTAGGTCGTTAAATAACTAATTATGCTGTTTATCATGCATTTACTAGATAGTTCAATTATTTTTACTATAATTAAATCTTGACGATGCTACTAATTTTAACTCGGTGATTTTTGAATTCCTGCCCTTTACTAAGTCTTTATGATATCATTTTTGTTTTTAAAGCGAAATTATTGGTTAACAATTTTTACTGGCTTATTTTTGCTAACAGTTTCTTGCTCTCAACAAACTACTACTCGATCTGAAGCATGGAAACAGCAAAAAATTACCTCTATGTATGATGAGTACGTCAATAATTTTCCTGAAGTTACAGGGATAACAGTGGAGGAATTTAGACAGCTAAAACAGCAAAATAAAACAATTATTGTCGATGTTCGTTCGCCCGAAGAACGAGTAGTGTCAATTATTCCAGGTGCCATCTCCCAAGCTGAATTTGAGCAAAATATTGACCGTTATAAAAATTATCCAATTGTTGCTTATTGTACTATTGGTTATCGTAGCGGTAAATATGCCCAAAAGCTGTTGAAACAAGGTTTAAGTATTTTTAATCTTGAAGGTAGTCTCTTAGCTTGGAGTCATATTGATGGAGAATTAGTCAATAGTTCTGGTGAGACAAAACAAATTCATGTATATGGCAAACAATGGCGGCTAACAGCAGATGATTATCAATCTACTTGGTAATTTAAAAGCCAATAAATATATTAATCAAAGTTTATTTGTGTTGTTTCTTTAGCTAGCTTCATTTAATAAAATATTGAATATAAATTTTTGCTATTTCTTCTAACTCTTTTACTTCCTTATCCCTCATATCAGCTTCAGTTGAACAGCTTATTTGCCGTGGATGACGATTAATTATAGGGAAACTTGATTGAAAGTAATTATCCTTACTTGATATTATTCTTCTTCATTCATCCTTTCTCCTTCGGTAACTCGCATTCCATTAACAAAATCCCAACCTGATTGCGCTTTTTTACCTGCAAGTTGCACTTCCTTAAGCAACAACAAACCTGCTTTTGTTTGAACAACTGCACCCAAATTTTTCAATATCGCAACCACTTCTCCATTACTACCAGATAAGTTTACTAAATCTTGCCACTTTTGTTTAATGACTTGACACTCTGATGGCAATAAATCCAGTTTTGACTCTATTAAAGGTACAGTAGCTTTAACTTTAAGCTGTTGTTCTCGAAAAGTAGTTACACAGCTAGGATAAAAAGCTCTCACTTGATTGTGGATAGTTAAAGCCTCTTGTTGCCAATCAATTTTATAATCAGATTTTTCAATTAAACGAGCATAAGTAGATAGTGCATCATCTTGAGGTGTCGGAGTAATAGTATTCGCTTTTAACTTTTGAAGAGTTTCAATTAATAAATCCGCACCTTGATTTGCCAACTTAATCGCGACATCCACAGCGTTATCTAGTAAATTAATCGGAATTTGTGCTTTAAGCAACATATCCCCCGTATCCAAACCTTCGTCCATCAACATGGTGGTAATTCCTGTCTCAGCATCCCCATGATAAAGACTCCACTGAATCGGCGCAGCACCACGATATTGAGGTAAAAGCGAGCCATGAACATTAATACAGCCGAATTTTGGCAAGTCTAAAATTTCTTGAGACAATATTTGTCCATAAGCTACTACCACAAAAGCATCTGCTTGAACTTGTTGCAGTTTATCTAAAGTTTCTCGATTTTTTTTGACACTTTTAGGTTGCCACACTTCAATATTGTGTTCTACTGCCACTTTTTTAACCGCAGAGGGGATTGTTTTATTTCCTCTACCCCTTCTTTTATCTGGCTGAGTAACTACTGCTATAACTTTCAAATCGGGATGTTTAATCAAAGCTTCTAAAGTAGGGACAGCAAACTGAGGTGTACCGAAAAATATTATTTGCATCATTTAATTTAATAGAGTCACTGAGTCAGGAGTTTTAACCAGTAGAGGCGAACGGCTGTTTGCCCATGCTAACCACTAACAATTAACGATAAACAGGCAAAGTAAAGTGAAAAGAGCTACCACTATTAGGTGAGCTATCTACCCAGATTTGACCATAATGAGCGTGAACTATGCGACGACACAGTGCTAAACCTAAGCCATAACCTTCTTGTGCTTCATCTCTTTGTAAGCGAAAATGCCCTTCAAAAATACGCTCTTGTTTTTCTGGAGGAATTCCTGGACCTGTATCAGAAACACTTACTTGAACTTTTTGGCTGGTGCGATGCAGTATTGACAGAGATATTTCACCACCTTCAGGAGTATATTTAAGAGCATTGTCTAGCAAATTGACCAACAATTGACGTAATAACTCTTCATCTGCATAGACGGTAGGTGTATCTTGCGGAATATCCTGTACTATTGTTTGAAATTTTACTGTAGTTTGTTTTCTAAATTGACTAATAATTTCGAGGCATAAATCTCTTAAATTCAATTTATGTGGTCTAACTTCTAGTTTGGCACTTACACTACGAGAAGTTTCTAATAACTCAGTAATCATCCGCTTCATAATACCAAACTGCTTACGAGATTGTTTGAAAAGCTGTTTCCGTAATTTACGCTTTTGCTCACTAGCTTCATAAGATTCTGATAACTCCAAAGTTTCCATTGCCAAAGAAGCAGCCGTTAAAGGACTACGAAGGTCATGAGCTAACATAGCAAGGATTTGATCTTTGAAATTTAATTGTTCTTTTAATTCTTCTTTTTCTTGCTGTAAACGAAATATTTCATCAGAGAGACGAAGAGATTTCTCATCATAGAAAACAGATTGGTTACTAGAGGAGCTTTTTTTAGAGACTACTGTGTCACTATTTTTTAACTGAGAAGCCGAATTTTCTTGAGCTTCCTTCAGAGAGTTTTTCCATCTGGGCCACCATTCTTCCAGTTGAGCTACTAAATTACTACCTGCAAGAGTTTGCTTAGGGGAAGGAGCAATTTTAACTAGGGCTGGAGTAGCTACTAGCTTAAAATGCTCTACTAAATGGGGTTGCTTTCTTGTTTCAATGATATCTAACTCAAAATAGTTTTCAGCTTGTAAGCTTTCTAAATAGCCTCGAATAGACCTAATATTTTCTCTGTGAGCGGGACGATCATCTACAAATAAAAGTAATTTGAGAAAACTCACTTCGGAAATTCCTTTCTTAAAGCCTTTCTGTAACTCGTACAATTGCCATGAAAGATTATAAACATTACTTAACGCTTATTTATCTTTACTTTTGATATGAAACATATATTTACATGGATGTCACCTAAATGTCTATTTACTACATAAAATTTGATTGAAACAGATCGCTCACTCACCCACTTTATTTATTTGATGTTGGTAGTAAAAGCTGATGTGTTTAATTAAACTTTTATTAACATTAGTCTTAAGATATCATAAAATTTACCCATAATTGCTTCAGCCTTGAACTCGTCACGACTCATGCGTTCCCTTGCTAAGTCAGCTACAAGATCCATCTGTCGGCGACGCAGGGTCACTCGTCAATAACAAACAAAGTTGCGGAAAATACTATTATGTCTGTTGGTTATCTTGCCCTAGTGCTTCATGCCCACCTTCCATTTGTCAGACATCCTGGAAATGATTATGTCTTAGAGGAAGAATGGTTATTTGAAGCTATTACAGAAACTTATGTTCCCTTGCTACAAGTTTTTGAAAACTTAAAGCGAGATGGTGTTGATTTCAAAATGACCATGAGCATGACACCTCCTTTGGTGTCGATGTTGAGAGACTCTCTCTTGCAGGAACGATATGATGAACATTTAGCAAAACTTCAAGAGTTAGCAGAAAAAGAAGTTGCTCACAATGAACATAACGGTCATATTCGTTATCTGGCGGAGTATTATGCTAACTCTTTTAGTCAAATTCGTCACACTTGGGAGAGTTATGACGGTGATTTGGTAAAAGCTTTCAAACAGTTTCTTGATAGTAATAATCTGGATATTATTACTTGTGGGGCTACTCATGGTTATCTTCCTTTAATGAAGATGTATCCTGAAGCTGTTTGGGCTCAAATTCAGGTTGCTTGCGAACATTATGAGGAAAATTTTGGTTGTCCTCCTAAAGGTATCTGGCTGCCTGAGTGCGCTTACTATGAAGGTCTAGAGAGAATGCTCGCTGATGCGGGTTTACGCTATTTTTTAATGGATGGACATGGACTTTTATATGCTCGTCCTCGTCCTCGTTTTGGGGCTTACTCGCCTATTTTTACGGAAACTGGTGTAGCTGCTTTTGGTCGTGACCATGAATCTTCTCAACAAGTATGGTCTTCTAAAGTTGGTTATCCTGGGGCAGTAGAGTATCGGGAATTTTATAAAGATTTGGGCTGGGAAGCAGAATATGAGTACATTAAGCCCTATATTATGCCTAACGGACAAAGAAAAAATACTGGTATTAAATATCATCGCATCACTTCCAAAGATGGAGGAGATAAAGCTCTTTACGATCCCTATTGGGCGAGAGAGAAAGCAGCAGAACACGCTGCTAACTTTATGTATAACAGGGAAGAGCAGGTCAGGCATTTAGCTGGAGTGATGAATCGACCACCCATTGTGGTTTCTCCTTATGATGCTGAATTATTTGGTCATTGGTGGTATGAAGGTCCTTGGTTTATCGATTTTCTCTTCCGTAAGAGTTGGTACGACCAAAATACTTATGATATGACTCACCTGTCGGATTATTTAATAGGTAATCCTACACAACAAGTATGTCATCCTTCTCAATCTAGTTGGGGTTACAAAGGTTTTCACGAATATTGGCTCAATGAAACCAATGTTTGGGTTTATCCCCACCTGCACAAAGCAGCAGAAAGAATGATTCAGCTAGCAAAACGCGAACCCAAAGATGAATTAGAATGGAAGGCTTTAAATCAAGCAGCTAGAGAGTTGTTATTGGCACAATCTTCCGACTGGGCATTTATCATGCGTACTGGAACAATGGTACCCTATGCTGTTCGGAGAACACGATCGCACTTATTAAGATTTAATAAGCTGTATGAAGAAATCTTGGCAGGTAAAATTGATTCTGGTTGGCTGGAAAAAGTTGAAGCAGTTGATAATATTTTCCCCAGTATTAACTACCGCGTTTATCGCCCCCTGTAAGTAGTAAAGAATCATGAGGGATTGAGTAAATATCTAAGGTTATAGGTTTTGGCACTATTCAACATTCGCTGATAAGTCTCTAACTTTTATTTATTCCCTCTTTCTAAATCATCCAGTTTGAGGATAATTTAGATTGTTCTCGAAGTTTTTGTCTTAAAAAAATTAATTGATACAAATTATGCCTTCGATTCAAACCATTACTATCGAACACCAACCCAGCCAAGAAAGGTTACAACAATTAGGAGTTTTTGATTGGTCTATTTGGACTAAAGAAACCTCGGAATTTCCTTGGAACTATGGAGAAGCTGAAACTTGCTATTTTCTTGAAGGAGATGTAGTAGTTACTCCTGATGAGGGAGAGCCAGTAACTATGGGTAAAGGAGATTTGGTTACTTTTCCTGCGGGAATGTCTTGTATCTGGAACATCAAAAGTGCAGTTTAAAAACACTATTGTTTTGGTTAGATTGCCTTAATATTATTGATAGTTTATTTTCTCAAAAATTATTTGCTTAAAAAAATCAATATTCTAGTTTTTTAATCTAGTAATTTAGTTTTTAATTCTTCTTCTGAAGCTCTAAAACCAACTAATATTGCTTGCTCATTTTTGACAAATAAAGGACGTTTTAATAACATTGCATCTTGACTAAATTCGGTAATCCAGCGATCGCGCAGTGCCTCGCTAGCGAGATCGCTTTCCCAGGTATTTCTTTGTTCGCCCAAAGCACGATAAGACTTTCCTGAAGTATTGCGCATTGGTTTAAAGCCTAAAGTATTTACCCAATTGGCTATTTTTTCTTTACTGGGAGGATTTTCTTTAGTGTTAATAAATTCATAAGCGACATCATTCTTGTCTAGCCATTGCATCGCTTTTTTGCAAGTTCCACAATTGGGAATACCGTAAACTTTGAGTGTCATATTTTAATGTTAGTTTGAATTAACTAAAGTGGAATATTTGAATAAAATACTCAAAAAACACATTATTTCATAACCAATTAAGCGCACGATTGCTAATAAATGATTACTGATATAGCTGATTACAATTTACCTCATAACATACAATACAATAAAAGAATATAAAGAGCGAAATAGCGATTGTTTTAATTGTCAAATCAACTTTAGAGATTGAGATAATCTGCTTTTAGTACTTTAGCAGCGATCGCCAATCTAATCTAGATCGTTATAATAAAATCTACATCATTTGTTCAACCTGAATTTCTTAATTTTTTGTAGTATTTACCTAAACTTCAAGAATTAATTATATTGGTTCTTCAGAAATAGCTCTGATGTTTTCTATATTACAAAAGAATAATATGGGAATAAATGAGCCAGTATAGATAATGATACAAGCAATAACGAGAGAAGATATAAAAGGTGATCGACCAGAAGCAAATACTTTACGAAGTGCATTGGTAGCTTTACCTAAAGATGCACCAGAAGCTATTGTAAATAATAATTTTATAGTAACACCTTTTTTTGATGCGTTAGGCTTTAGTTTAGAAGAAAGAGTTCCTGAGTTTGGAACAGGTAAAGGTCATCAAAAGGTTGATTATGCACTCAGACATAACACTGATGAAAATATTTTTCTAAACACTCAAGCAAGTCCTCATGTTTTAGTTGAATTAAAAGGAAGAGATATCGATCTTACTTATAATAGTACAAGTTATAAAGCAACAGTTAAGCAAATAAAAAAATATTTACTCGCACCTAATTGTAAAAGCGTGCAATGGGGTATCATTACTAACTCCAAGCACATTCAATTGTTTAGAAAACATGGTAAAACAATTTATCCCGCAACACCGTGTTTAGATATTAAACCCGATAATATTGACGAACTAACTGATCGAATTAGAAAGAGAATTAAAAACACACCAAAAGCCTTAACTATTGCTGTTTACAATAATAAGGGAGGTGTTGGTAAAACAACCACTGTCATTAATTTAGCTGCTGTTTTAACCAGACACAAGAAAAAAGTTTTAATTATTGATTTCGACCCCAATCAACAAGATTTAACTAATTCTTTAGGTATTCAAGCAGGCAAAACTTCACTATATGAGTGCCTAAAAGATAAAAAAAATAGCATCAATTTGAAAAATGCTATTGTTCCATATACTAAAAAATTTAAAAGTAAAAATAATGTAATCACTTTCAGTTTTGATGTTCTTCCTGTCGATCTACAGCTAGCTAACATTCCTGAAGATAAATTAAAAACGGAACTTAGTACTCATAGTTTAAGAAAAAAATTAGAAACTTTAAAAAACGATTATGACTATATCTTAATTGATGCTTCTCCCAACTGGAGATTTTACAGTATCAGTGCTGTTTATGCTTCTGATGTCGTCTTAATTCCTACCAAGCATAATAATATCTGCTCGTTAGAAAATGCAGCAGTAACCATTAAGAAATATATTCCAGAAATCCAAAAAACTCGACAGGAGAAAACTCAAGGATTAGAATGGGGTGCAACAGCTTTACCGATTTTCTTTAATGGAGAAAAAATAACAGATGCAGCAAGAATTAAAGCAACAAATGCTATAAAAAAAATTATTCAACAAGTTAAAAAAGAATCTGGATTAGATTTAAGTCCTTACTTAGAGTCTAAAACAGGTATCAAAATATTTGAACTACCAAGTAATGCATATATAGGGTATGCAGCTTTTGAAAAAATTCCTGCTGCTTACAAAAATAAAATTGCTTACAGTTATTATGCAGAATTAGCTAAGGAGTATTTTTTACAATGAGTAATTTGAGTGATGTTGGCAATTTAATGTATCTCGATTTAGATATTATCGAATCTGGTGATGTAACTAATACTTCGGAATACTTAATTAATGCTACGGCAAAAGAATTGAGTAATACAGATGGTAGAAACTGGATACCTTTAATTGTTAAAGAAATAGCTGAAGACGAATATCAAATTATTGGCAATTATTTTGTTTATGCCGTAGCAGAAGCAGCAGGATTAGAAAAAGTTTGGTGTATCATTGCTGACAATAGTGAAGCTACTGAGAAAGTCACTAAAATGCTTGCGGGTGAAGCAATTCCTAAAATTAATTTATCAACTGCTTCGAGAGATGAAATTAAATCTGCATTAGAATATCTTGTCGAACAACCAAATACTAATTTAAAAGGGGTAAAAATTCCCGTAGCCACTAATCGGATTGATGAAGCACCTCGCCAATATTGGCAAGATTTAAGTCCCATTACTAACTTGAAATGCGGTATTACAAAAGGTAAAAAATTACAAGCCTTGGAAAAAGTGTTTTATTTAACTCCCCAATCCATACCCGATGATCTTAAAAATTCACAAGTTTTAAATAGCTTAACCGTTACAGAGTTAAAGAAAATAGCTAAAAAGCGCAAATTAACTAATTACGGAAAATTAAATAAGAAAAAATTAGTTGATTTACTAAGTGAAAATTAAGATAGTTGCTACTTCAGCTATTGTTTATATCTAAAAGATTGAGATTGTTGTGTAATTTTAGTTTTCTAGAAAATTGTAAAGTGGGCATTGCCCACCTTATGAAAGTCTCAATCTCTTTCTGATAATTGAATCTAGTCTTCGGCAAAAACATAACGACGCAATTCATCAGGATCGGGTTCGGGGCTATTTTCCGCAAATTCTACAGCATCATTAACGATCGCCTGTACTTTCTCCTCAATCGCTTTTAATTCTTCTGACACCACCAAACCCATATTAGTTAGATCTTTTGCTAGCTTCTTAATTGGGTCTTTAGAAGCCCAAAACTCTTTTTCCTTTTCCGAACGCAATTCATCAGGATCGGCGAGGGAATGACCGCGAAAACGATAGGTTAGAGCTTCAATCAGAGTAGGTCCTTCTCCAGCACGGGCGCGAGCGATCGCTTTTTGAGCCACATCACGTACAGCTAAGACATCCATCCCGTCTACTTCATAGCCTTCCATATCAAAGACACTAGCTTTTTTATAAATTTCTGGTTGAGAAGTAGCGCGATCGTGAGCCATGCCAATCGCCCATTTATTATTCTCTACTACATAAATAATCGGCAGTTTCCATAATGCGGACATATTTAAGCATTCAAAAAACTGACCATTGTTACTTGCACCATCACCAAAGAAACAAGTAGTTACTTGATCTGCATTATTATCTTTGAGAGCTTCGCGACGATACTTAGATTGGAATGCTGCGCCCATTGCTACAGGAATACCTTCGGCAACAAAAGCATAACCTCCTAAAAGATTGTGTTCTGCCGAAAACATATGCATCGAACCACCACGACCTTTACTACAGCCTGTTGCTTTTCCAAATAGCTCTGCCATAACCTCTCTTGCGGGAACACCAGCACTTAAAGCATGAACGTGATCGCGATAAGTACTACTTACAAAATCTTCATCACGACGCAAAGCTCTAATTACACCAGTAGAAACAGCCTCTTGACCATTATAAAGATGGACAAAGCCAAACATTCTACCGCGATAGTACATCTCAGCACACTTATCTTCAAACAACCGTCCTAAAACCATATCTTCATAGAGCATTAAACCTTCTTCTTTAGTAATTTTGATAGAGGAGCGGTCAAATTTGGGTACAGTTCTTTCAGCAACCATAGGTTCTGTAGTGTCTAAAATAAATCGTAAATATCTATTCAATCATAAAACAAGCACCTACAAGTTATCTTTAGAGATGGGGCAAATTCTAATTTATTGCCTTTGACGATCTGTCTCTGATGCTTTATTAATCATGGTAGGATTGGATTTGACAACAATTATAGTCGAGCAAAATTAAATTGCAGGCTTTTTTTGAATATTTTTACTGGATCGGATGTAGCTCCAGAGCAAATTATAAGTGTATGCAGGATATTAACAATCTGAGTTCTAAATTGAAATCAGAATCAGAAAAAAATCAACTCAAACTGATTCCTCAGCTTGTGGAAACTGGTGAGTCTGGATACCAGTCTTTAATGATATGGATGTCTTCTTGTCAAGGTAATCCTGTAAATCTAGCTATAGGCAAAGCTTATCAAGCTCTTTATCAAGCCAATACTCCCGAAACCAAGAAATTTTTGCAAACCAATTTTCCCCAGGGCGTTGTTCCTTTGGTATCAGATAAAAATATTGACTACACTAATCTGCAACAGCTTCTAGCACAACAAGATTTTCAGCAAGCAGATGTAGTCACTATTCAAAAATTATGTGAATTAGCAGGCTCTTCGGCTATGGAGCGCAAATGGCTCTATTTTACGGAAGTAAGTAGTTTTCCTATTACCGATTTACAGACAATAGATTGGTTGTGGCGGGTTCACTCAGAAGGTAAATTTGGATTTTCCGTACAAAGAAAAATCTGGATTTCTGTAGGTAAAGACTTTACTAAACTTTGGCCAAAAATTAAGTGGAAAGATGGTAACAACTGGACTCGCTACCCTAATGAGTTTATTTGGGATTTAAGTGCGCCTCAAGGTCATCTTCCTTTATCTAACCAGTTAAGGGGAGTGCGGGTTATCAACGCTATTTTAAATCATCCAGCTTGGTCTAAACAATGAACAGTTATCACCTTATCAGTTAGTTAGTTGCTGATTGTTAGTTGTTAGTAAGCATAAAGTTAGGGTGGGCAAATTTAGTTTTTAATTACGTTATTGGGTTGCAATTGATATTTGCTAACCTTAAACTGACATTCCACAGATAATTTCCTCAAGAAAATACTTAAATGAATTTGTTTGATTATAGTCATTTATAGCCAATCTCGAAGAGCTCCGCGAAGCTGTGTGCAAACAGAAAAAAACTACAAATAATATCTTTGTTATGACTAAATAATGAGTAAGCTGGCTTTTCTTTGTCAATCACTGATAGACCATTACAAATCTGATATATTTGACTTCCTCTCCAACTATCAGGCAGTGAGAAAGGTACACTTAAGATAGGTTAGAGATCTTATAGCAAGAGGTTCAGTAGGTCTTATGTCAAAAGATCGAGCTAAAGATGTGCAGGTATTTCCCGTTGCAGATGATACTCGCGTACTGCGATCGCGTACTTGGGATCGTTTAAAATTTGAAATAGAATATTCTTTGCAAAAAGGGACTACAGCTAATTCTTATCTTATTGAAGGAGATAAAAAGGCTTTAGTTGATATTCCTGGAGAATCGTTTACAGATATTTTTCTCAATGCGCTAAAAGAAAGAATCGCTCCACAACAGCTAGACTATATTATTCTGGGACATATTAACCCTAATCGCGCCAGTACTTTAACCAAGCTGCTAGAAATTGCGCCTCAGTTAACTATTGTTTGTTCTAATCCTGCTGCGATTTCCTTACAAAAAATTCTGGAAGACCAAGAATTAAATATCACAGTCATTAAAAAAGAGGATACTCTCGATTTAGGTCAGGGTCATAATCTAGAATTTATCTTGACTCCTAATCCTCGTTATCCAGATTTGATGTGTACTTACGATCCTGTTACGGGGGTATTATATACAGATAAATTGTTTGGAATGCACGTTTGTGGCGATCGCGTTTTTGATGAAGGCTGGACAGTAGATACTGAGGATCGTCGTTACTATTTCGATTGCATTATGGCTCCTCACGCCAAGCAAGTTAAAACCGCTTTAGAAAAAATCGCCGAAAAATCAGCCAAAATATACGCTGTAGGTCACGGATGTTTAGTAAAATACAGCTTGAAAGAACTAACAAGCGATTATCAAACCTGGCTGAGTAATCAAAAAGAGCTTTCTATTAGCGCAGCTTTAATCTACGCTTCTGCCTATGGAAACACTACTACTATAGCACAGGCGATCGCAAGAGGTATTAGTAAAGCAGGAGTTAGGGTAGAATCAATTAACGCAGAATTTGCCGACCCCGATACTATTAAGCAAGCAGTGGAAAATGCTAGTGGTTTTATCATGGGTTCACCTACTTTGGGAGGACACGCACCCACTCAGATACAAACCGCTTTGGGGACTGTGTTAGCCAACACCAATAAAACCAAATTAGCTGGGGTATTTGGCTCTTTTGGCTGGAGTGGTGAAGCCATTGATATCTTAGAAAGTAAATTCCGTAACGCTGGTTATAGCTTTGGTTTTGAGCCGATTAGAGTTAAATTTAAGCCCACCGATGCTGTTTTGAAATCCTGTGAAGAAGCAGGGACAGATTTTGCTCAAGCTTTGAAAAAAGCCCAACGCGCTCGTAAACCAAAAACCGTTAGCGGAACATCACAAACAGCACGTACCGAACAAGCATTAGGTAGAATTGTCGGCTCATTATGTGTTGTCACCACCAAACAAGAAGAACTTTCAGGAGCAATGTTAGCCTCTTGGGTATCCCAAGCCACCTTTAATCCTCCTGGGCTAACCATAGCAGTTGCCAAAGAAAGAGCGATCGAGTCTTTATTGCACAAGGGTAATTCTTTCGTCTTAAATATTCTTCAGCAAGGAAATCATATTGGTTTGATGAAGCAATTTTTAAAACCTTTTGCACCAGGAGAAGATCGTTTTCAAGATGTGGAGTTAGAAACCGCAAATAACGGTTGTCCCATTCTTAGTGATGCCTTAGCTTATGTAGAATGTCGTATTGCTAATAAAATGGAGTGTGGCGATCATTGGTTAATTTACGCTACCGCAGATCTAGGCAAACTTTTACAATCTGAAGGTGTTACCGCCGTTCACCATCGCAAATCAGGCGATCGCTATTAGACGTTGGTGAAACGGCGAAAATAGGTTGAACTAAGCCGAAGAGTCACCTCTCCGACTCGTCTGCAAAACGGAGCATGAAAGTTTCCCTTCACTCCGCTCCTCGGTAGTACAGCCCTTGTCATGAGTACCTGTATTGATAACCAGATTTTGAATATCCTTTCTGGTTTTTGAGTGGTGACAGTGTTTATGTAGAAGTTGAAGATTATCCCTTCGATTTGTTCCCCCATTAGATTTGGGCAGAATATGGTCGAGTTCTAATCTGTCTCCTTGGAGAAAATACAATCCACACTTATTACATTTCCCTTTCTGCTTACGAAGAAGAAAAGCCTTACTTCGAGGCATTTGAGGATTTTTTCCCAATCTGGAACTCCAGTAAATCAAGTTCCCATCCATAGGAGAAGCAACGCCTTTAACCTTAGTATGTCTGATGATTTTTGTCTCAGCATGGTTAAAGAGTTTGTACTTTTTATCGAAATCATTACTAGCAAAACACCAGTGATTGTTACCAATGGTTTTCCAGTATTTACGGGATATCCATTGCCACGATTTATTGTGATGACGACGTTTCGCCCATCGACAGAGTTTGTGGTACACAAGTTCATCTAATCTGTTAAAGATTTTCTGACTACAGACTGATGAAAAGTAGTTTGACCATCCTTTGATAATCGGGTTCAAAGCAGCAATCAAATCGTCTTGAGATACTGCTTTACGTTTATCAATAATCTGTCGTAGCCTTTGATAGTGTACTTTTTGACTATCTTTACTGGGCTTAATAAGGGTTTTGTAACCCCGTCGAGAATGATATTTCCCTACTGGATACTGCCTAATGTTAAAACCCAGAAAGTCAAATCCAGGGAGTGACCCTTGATATGATTTCAAGGTATGTATAGCAATACGTGGCTAAGTTAGGACAAAACCAGCTAAGATTAAAGCGATCAGGCGAAGCCTGCCACTGCGTGATCGCCAAAACAGAAAAATAATGCCTGCTCCCTATAGCTACGATTTAAGAAAA
>NZ_LR213808.1 GCF_900659865.1 Hyella patelloides LEGE 07179 | reverse complement strand
TTTTAGGGGTTTTTCGCCATTTTTACTTAACTTTTTGCTGCGCCCAAAATCCTTGTAACCTTTATTTGCTCAAGGTTGTCAAGTTATTCAGCAAACCCTAACTATATGTAAGTCTAATAAATGAACTCTTGTGGTTTCTCTTCTAAAACGCGATCGCTTATAATGAGTACGTAAAAGCTAACTATTATAAGTTATTGCCAGCAGTTACTATCGTTATAGAATACGCACAACCAGCAATCATTAAGGTAAACTAAATGTTCGATTTTCATAGTAAAGTATGCTGCTCTATTATTATGAACAACTTCCAATTGTTTAATAGATCGAAGTAATTATCCATTGTTGAATAGGAACTTAATGGTTATTTATTTTTAACAAGTTAAATCGATCTTATTACTTAAGAAAATTTTCAGATATGGCGTTGCAACATCATTGAGCTTTTTAGGATAGTCATGAAAGAAAATAATATTGTGACTTTCAGCTTCTGCTCATAGTTTACAAGCTCTTCATCTTTTCCGATATTTCTTCTTTGAAACAATAAATATCGACTCAAAAATTTGCTTCTTTACTTATTTAATTCGGGTAGACTGTTTGTAGTTTAAAATAATACTTAGTAATGACCAATCATCATCATGAAAATAACTTGGCAGATAATGAAGATTATAACCCTGTTCTCAGCCTAATCAGAAATCAGCTAAAGATTTCAGGACAAGAAATTATTGTGAGAGACGAAAAGTGGACTCAGCAATTTACGAGTTTTTTAGTTCACGGGCAAGAAGATGTTGTCGCAGCTTCTCTTCAGTTGTTGGAACAAGGGGTTATTAGTAGTAGAGAACTTAATTTGACTCCCTGCAATCCCGATGCTAAAACAATTTGGAGTAACTATTATTTAATTGGAATCAAGAAGCCTCACAATAGTTTGGAAACCGAATTTTTGAAGCTAGATTTTCTCAATCAAAAAAGTTAATTTAAATTGTTAAAAATAACATTTTCTCCAATTAAGCTAGCAAGTAACTATCAAATATGCGATAGAAATTGTCATAAAGGAGATAAATTAGAGCAAGAAATATTTAAAACAAATTTACCCTTAAAACTTAAAAAATTATAACAAGGTAAAAAGTTGCAATATTTTAAAAAATAGGAAAAAAGAAATTAAAGATTTAACTAATTACTACTGGTTAGAGAATACTTAATTTAAAATGGGTTTTGTAAATCGGATTTAGTATGACTAACTATTATATTATCTGTGGAATGAGGCGATCGCGAAGTGCTGCCAAAGGCAGACCGCAATCGCGCCTGCGGAGCAGATAGTTCTTGGTCTGAGGGTGAGATCGCTTTTGGTGGCGATTTATCAGATTGTACCTTCTCATCTCTAGCCTTTTTGAGTTAGAGCGACACCCCGCAGGTTTCAAACAACAAAAAGCTGTGTCAGAGTCTCTACTTCTCTCTTCAAGTTGTTGAACTGTTGAACCGTTGCTTTGAGGACAATTGTCAAAACATTTGTCCTACTAAATTGGTTGATTTTCCCCAAAAGTGTAACCTACTTTGAACAACGCCGTAACAAAAATTACTTTATTAAAAATCCATCTCTGAGAAAATACTGAATAAAGTACTTATGATTAGTTATAAGCAGTTTAGCTCAAAAAAACCAACAAAAATTAGAGTGTAACTGTCTATATTATTTATTGAAGTTGACTAAATGAAATAATCAAATTTACTTTCCAGATGACCTCTTAGGCATTAAGCCAACAAAAGGAGAAATTGATAGATGAATAATCAATTAATAGGGCAAGATAGTCAAGCTTCTGCTGGTAGTATCGGGCTTGGCGACTCCTACTATCCTGGACTGGGTAATGGTGGCTACGATGTCCAACATTACACCTTGGATTTTAACGTCATTGATGTTGAAACAAGTCTCCTCGATGCTACTGCTACCCTTGAAGTGCAAGCAACACAAGACTTAAGTAGTTTTAACTTGGATTTTAGTGGTTTTGAAATTGAAAGCATTACTGTTAACGGTGAGCTAGCGGGTTTTAGTCGTGATGGTGATGAACTAACAATAACTCCCACAGAGCTTTTAAATCAGGGAGATGATTTCACCGTCGAAGTAAAATACAAAGGCTCTCCTGAATCAACCACCTCAATTAGTTTTACTGATAGAGATTTCGATCTACCCACTGGCTGGGTTACTTTTGATGGTGGTAGCTATGCACTAAGCGAACCCAACGGTTCAGAAACTTATTATCCCCTTAATAATCACCCCCTCGATAAAGCCACTTACACCTTTCGCGTTACCACTCCCGAACCTTATGAAGTAGCTGCCAATGGCATATTGGAGGAAACCATTGATAATGGTGACACCAATACCTATGTATTTGAAGCAAGAGACCCGATGGCAGGATATTTATCAACCATAAATATCTATGATGATTTCACTGAAGAAATGCAAACGTCAGCTAACGGCATTCTCGTTCGTAACTACTTCGCCGACGAGATTCCTGAAGAACAACTAGAACCCTTCGATCGACAACCAGAAATGATTGATTATTTCAGTGAAATTTTTGGTCCTTATCCGTTTGAGGTTTATGGTTCTGTTGTCGTTAACACAGAGATAGGTGCTGGCGCGCTGGAAACCCAAACTCTTTCTATCTATGGTTTGGAGGCTGCAAATAGCTCGATACTTGAAGATATTATTGCTCATGAACTAGTACACCAATGGTTTGGTAATAGTTTAGCCCTAACAGATTGGAGTGATATCTGGCTCAACGAGAGTTTTGCTAGTTATGGTGAAGGATTATGGATTGAAGAAAGCCAAGGTGGAAGCGAAGCACTAGATAACTGGCTCAAAGAACAGTTTACTGATGTTGCCATCAACTTTGATAATTATTCTACCCCTGGTAATCCTCCTCCTGGCGATCTATTCAATGGTGGTGTATATATCTGGGGAGGGTTAGGCTTACACGCCCTGCGACAAGAAATTGGCGATGATGCTTTCTTTGATTCCTTGAGGACTTATACTTCAAGATTCGAGAATGGCAACGTTACACCAGAAGACTTTATTGCCATTAATGAAGAGGTAAGTAACCAAGAATTAAATCCATTATTTGATCGCTGGTTCTATAGTGAAGAACTTGCTTCTTTTCCCGAACTAGGACTTTTTGCTGGCACTCTAGACAACGATATGTTGCTTGGCACTGATGCTGATGAAGTTTTAAGTGGTCTTGATGGTGACGATACTCTTGTGGGTAACGGCGGTGACAATACTTTGGTTGGTAATTCAGGCAATGACTTACTTTATGGTGGTGGAGATCTAGATATCTTCGATCCAGGCAGTGGAACTTTAAACGGTCTTGATGGTAACGATTTTCTCACAGGTGGTGATGGTAACGATCGCTTTATTATTGCCTCAGAAGGAACAGATACTATTACCGATTTTACTCAAGATGAGGACTTCTTAGAATTACCAGAAACTATTAGTTTTGCCGATCTCGAAATTGTTCAAGGTCAAGGAGAAGACACTGATAATACTTTCATTAATTTTGAGTCAGAAACTTTAGCTATTCTGAATGACATTGATGCAGCCGAAATTTCTCAATCCGACTTTGAGATGGATATTACTCCCCCTGAGCCACAATTCGGCACAGTTGATGGCGATGTTTTAGAGATAAATTCTGCGGGTCAATTCGTTTTTGTCGGTGACGGCAATGATTTGATTGATGCTACAGCAAGCAAGGGAGATAATCGCATTTATACTGGTTCGGGTGATGACACCCTAATCTTAGGTGCTGGCGATCGCGGATTCTCTGGAGAGGGTGAAGACCGATTTTTTGCTAGTTCTGGTGGCGATAATACTCTCACTGGTGGAGAGGGTGCAGACCAGTTTTGGATTGCCGTTGCCGAAATTCCCAACTCACCTAATACGGTGACTGATTACGATCTTACTGAGGATGTCATTGGTATTGCTGGACTTGGCATCGGATTTAGCGATCTCAATCTTATTCAGCAAGAAGAAGATGTGTTAATTCAGGCTGAAGATAACGATCTAGCTATTTTCCAAGGAATTACTACTGATAGCTTGAGTGCCAATAATTTTGTTTTTACTTAAGTTCAGTTTGATTAGTACGTCTAATGTGAATTGAAATTACTTTTGATATAGCCTAAATCATCTAGTATAAATGGGTAGTCCCTGCAAAAAATGAAGCTGCAATGTAGTAATATTTACTGATAAACTGATATAGCGATCTCGAAGATATCTGCTACGCGGTGCGCGTAGCAGCAGACCGCATTCTTCAATTATAGTCAGTTATGTTTCCGTTGCTTTCTTGATTCTAGATTTTTCTTACTGGTTCGGCTTAATAGGATAAATAGCTCTAAATGCTCATCACAATTGGTTACAGTTCTATCTTAGTGAGTAGTTGTTTAGCCATTGCCCTCGCTTTTTTCGTTCTGTTTACCAATTTTTTTTTCAGAAAAGCTTACCTATTTATCGAGATTAATTCCCGATTCATCATTAACAATCTTGCTTCTTCAATCCATTTTTTTACCTGGGATACAGAAGGAGTTAAATCCTGACGCTGCATCGTCGCGACATAAAGACGTTTGATAGTGGGATGTATTCTGTGTAATGGTGTTTGAGATAATTGCATCGTTGAAGCAATCCCCGAATGTAATAGTAAACCACAATATTGATACCCCACACTAGGAATTCTCGCTAAATCTGCTAGTGCAATCCATTTATTGATGTGTTTGATATGAAGTTGTAACTTATTTGCTAAAAGATTTCTTGCTTGAGGTGTCTGACTATTCAGTAATAAATCTCTAGTTGTTTTTATCCCATTTTGGCTGAGTAATTCTTGTTCTTTGGTACTCAGTCCTGGTATTTTAGCGATCGCCCAATAACAAGGTTGCATTTTTTGGCGTTGGTGATTTCAGCTATTAAGTATAGCCGTATAAGATTAGGTTAGGATCGAAAAGGTCATAAATAAGTAATTCAATATTTTAGACTACACAATTTTATTTGAGCATCTTCACTAAAATAAGAATAGCGATCGGGCGTAGCCTGGCACTGCGCGAACAGCAGAGAGGGCTAAGAACGCGATCGCAGTGGAGAAGGAGTGACTGGAAAATTAACCTGGTTGATTTAGTATTGAATGGGATTTTAGTTGTTGTTTGGAGGTATTTGAATGCTCTTTCTTGACCTAAAATATCTAAGTTCTGCGGTGTTAGTGATGGCATTTGGTTGGACTTGGCCAGGAAGAGTTGAAAAATGTACTGCTCTGTCAGTAGTGGAAGGTCAAGGAACTGAAGTAAACAAGACCGTTTCTATACCAGGTTTAGGGTTAGTCGCCAAAAACAACTGGAATACAGATTGGGTAGTTTCTTCCCATGAAAAGTTTCAAAGTTTTCAAGCCACAATTGTCTCGGAAGATGATAGCTCATATAGGATCGAGATGTATCTCAAATACGGCGATCAAACTGCCGATCAGTTCTATCAGAAAAAAGAGGTGAAACTAATAGCTAATGAACCTCTAACTATTGAGGCAACTACACGAACCAAAACTCAACCTTATCAAGTTAACCTCTTAGTGGGAGGAATTGAAGCAGTGGGCAAAACTTATACTGCTTCAGTGGTTGGCTGTAGTTAGCTCAAGTCTGGCACTGATTCTTCTTCGATTCTTGGTATTAGGACTTTCCTAATTATGAACCAGTAAATACATCTACCGCAATGAGACCATCTTTGAGAATCTTATAATTAATTTCCTGACTACTAATAAAGCATCTACTCAAACCAATTCTCTATTTTTAATCCCTGAAAATTATCAAAATCACTAAAATCAGATTATTACTATAAGCGATCGCCGCAATTTGACCATCTACAAAAGCTGGAGTTTTCCCCATACTTATTAATCTTGCTCTTTCGGTGGCGTGCCATTGTGCTGATTTCAAATCGTAGTCAAATATGGAAATATTAGGTAAGATGACATTTTCGATATATGCTTGCAAAGTTTCGCGCTTTTTAGATACAAGAAGTCGATAACAGCCAAACAATAACTCATGAATTACTAAGGTAGCTGTGCCTAATTGCTGTTGATGTAATTGCAGTTTTTGTAAAACATTAGGGTTGGGTTTTGGGCGGATAGCTTCTGACAAGATATTAGTATCTAGTAAATACTTAATAGTCATAGTTCTATATTTCTACCCGTAGTTTTATCTCGCAAATCCTCAAAAACTTCTGCTTCAAACTCTACATTTGTAAACTTTTGAGAATTTCTGAATTCTTCTAAGCTAGACCAGAAGTTATTTACAGTTTGAATATCAACTAATATTTCCTGACCATCAGAAATGTTAATTTCTTCTAGTAGTTCAATCGTTTTTCCTTTTTTGATTCCTCTAACTAATGACATAACGACACCTCGATACATTTACAATAATGCTTCGTTCCTATCCGCACCGTAAGTTAGGGCTGAAGCTCACATAATTTTACTGTAACGGTAGGTGGTTTATTGAAGTTTGAAATTTCATTTTTGCGATCGCGCCTTTAGATAAAGTCAAAATCCCCGATATGGTCTGATTTCGATTTTTGAGAATCCGATCGTTAATTCGCTAACTATCAATAGGTGAAAGTGTTAACTATTGAAAGCGATCGCGATTTATTAAAGACTTGAATAGAATTTGAGATAATTAAGATCGCTTAAACCTCAATTATCCGCTCTTGTTTCGACTTCCCAATCTTGAAGTTTTAACTCTTCAATTCTTTGAAATTCTCGAATATTATGAGTTACTAAAATCAAATTCTTGGCTATGGCAATTGAAGCAATCTGTAAATCCTTGATACCAATCATTTCACCTTTGGCTTCCAACTGAGCATTTAATCTGCCAAAAGCTAGAGCAGCAGCATCATCAAAAGGAAAAGATACAAAAAGACTGAGAAGTTCTTGCTGTTTTCGGTAAGTGCGATCGGGATTACGGCTTTTGAAAGCACCATAAATAAGTTCTGACTTAACAATCGAACAACTAAAAACTTGAGTTAAATCAATCGTTCTAAATTTTTTTCTAATTTTAGGCGAACGTCCATTCAAATATCTAGCCCAAACATTTGTATCTAGCAAATAAGTCATGCTGTTTCTTTTTGGTTTTGCTCCTCTACTAGAATAGGATCGTCTTCTAGGCAACCATAAAAACTATCGACAACATCATGAATATCTTCTGATTTTGTTTGTTGAGTTGATTGATATACAATCACTAAATCCAACTCCTGATTTGCCAATTCGGGCGGTAACTGTATGTTTAATTTGCCATTATTATCAACCTTCGCTATGAAACTCATACTATTCACGATCAACCCTCTCTTTTAAATATCTATCAAGCTTAGAAACGGCTTGCTTCAAAGATGTTCTTTCTGCCGCTGAGTCTATGATAATAGCAAATTGTTAATTAGCTTGAAATAGAGATCGCGCCTTTAGATAAAGTCAAAATTCCCAATAAAGTGTTATCAATTTAATAATGAAATTTACATTGAGCCACAAGTATCTTATCTCCAGTGACTTTATATACTAGGCGATGTTCTTGAGTGATTCGTCTCGACCAGTACCCAGTCCAATTATGTTTTAGTGGTTCTGGTTTACCAAGACCCTTAAAGGGAGTTTCTTTGATATTTTTCAGTAGAAGGTTAATTCGCTTAAATACTTTAGGATTTTTCTGCTCAAAGTCACGATAATCTTTCAAAGCAGAAGCAGCAAAAACGACTTTCAAATTTCTACTTCAATTCCACCACCATCTTCTAATTCTGCGATCGCCTCATCTAAAACTCTGATGTTTTCTTTACTAGACATCAAATGTAGAGTGGCTTCATTCGTCTGATAATCATCAAAGCTCATTACCACAACTTTTCTACCGTTAGACCTCGATACTACGATGGGAATGCGATCATCTTCAACCTTATTGAGATAGCTAGCAAGATTTTGACGAAATTCTGAGTAGTTAACAGATTCCATGAATTTAAGTACTTGTTTTTGTACCTAAATTATAGCTTTTTATCTATTCCCCGATCGCTCTTGATTTAATTTCGATTTGTTTGCGATCGCCCTACTATAACTTAATAGATGGTTTATTTTAGTTGGGAACTTCTTTTACGCGATCGCCAGTTTAATAAAGTCAAATTTCCCATACAGTGCTATTTAATCGCGCCTCAAGGGGAAAATATGAAGAGATAATTGCACAAGTTGAACAAGGAAAACACAAGCTATTAAATTAAATTCCCATGGGTGGGGGCTGTTTGATATCATGACCACCAGTATGAGAACCAGATACATAGCCTTTTGGCGTTTCTGGAAGTGAATTAATGCAATTCACCGAACAAGCATGAACTAGCAAGGGAAGAACATCAGTCGCTACGGGAAGAGATATCCAACGTCGAATAATTTTAGACGGCTCTAATTTTGTTCTACAAACACTACACTCCTGGGGAGTAATTAGCGAATATGCTTCTGCATTTATATGTTGTTTCAGATTGGGAAATGGAGGACGGTATTTATAGTTGCCATAAATAGCACGAGTGCTAACTGTGCTTGATTTGAGCTTTGTGCATCGGATTATCTCATAGGGAAACCAATGCAATAAATATGAAGTGTATGGTGTAAACGTCTCAAGTGATTCCATTTCACCAATTTCTGGGGGAATACGAACAAGACAACTACCATAAAGGCTTAAGTTTTTGACATTTTTAAGTTTTGCAATTGTCGGTGGAAGAGTAACAATTTCAGAACGTTCTTCAATAGTAAATTCGCGAAGTGGTGCGAATTCTTCAACACCCGTTTGTGCAGCAGATTCAATAAGATCTAGCAACCGCAGCCATGACTCGCATTGCGTGTCTTGTTTGTCGCTATGAATCTTGGAAAGAGAACCGTGCTTTCGAGATTCCTGATTAAAGCACTTACATAGTTCTTTAGGCATTTTGTTACATTGATTGATAAGGTTTACGATATTTTAGACTATGTGATATCTCTAGCTGAAAGCGATCGATTTTAGTTAGCTCTTACGCTCCATAAATGTCATCAATGTCATCCCTCAGTTTTTCCGCCACAGTCATATTTTAATTGTGTAGATATAGACGATCGCTTTTTCCCTAAAACTCTGTCAACAAAATCGTGGAGCAGTATATAAAAACAGGGAATAATAAACAAAGTTAGCAGAGTTGCCAATGCTAATCCTGAAAAGACCACAATCCCCAATGGTTGCAAAAACTCTCCCCCTTGTCCTAAGCCTAAAGCTAAGGGAAACATCCCAACTACGGTAGTAATAGTAGTCATGAGAATAGGGCGTAATCTTTGGGGTGCTGCTTTTAGAATCGCCGTGGCGCGATCGCATTTTTCCCGTTCTTGAATCTGATTAGCTAGTTCAATTAAAATAATGGCGTTGTTGACCACAATACCGACTAACAAAACTGCCCCCACAATGACCGTAATGCCGATCGCAGTTTGGGTAAGATAAAGTCCCCATATACCTCCCGCCAACGCCAGGGGTAAGGTAAACATAATTACTAGAGGATCGATGAGGGAATTGTACTGTACTGCCATGACGACAAAGACTAAAAATGCTGCCAGTCCGCCTAAAACAGTAAAAGAAGATTGAATTTCTCGATTGCTTTGAGCAGCAGCACTAGGTAGACGGCTAACGCCTTCAGGGAGATCGATATCTTGAAAAATTGATTCTAATTCAGCTAAAGCGTCCCCTAGATTGGCATCTTCATTGAGAGTACCTGCAATGAGAAATACCTGTTCCTGGTTAATACGCTGAATTTCCCCAGGAGCTTCTCCATATTCAATGTGGGTTACATCTCCCATGCGAATTAAGCGATCTCTGCCATCGGTAAATAAGGGAATTTGGGCTAGTTGGGAAGGACGGCTAATGGATTCTTCCTTTAGCTCGACTCTGATATCTACCAGTCGATTGCCCCGTTGCTGTTGAGTGGGGACAGAACCAGTGGTGGCAGTTTCTAAGGTATCGCCAATGTCTTGAATATTTAAGTTAAGTTCGGCTGCCCGTTCGCGTTCGAGCCGAATTTGCATTTCGGGTTGTTGGGGATCGGCATCGGGACGAAAGGTAGATAGGGTAGCTCGTTGTGCCAAGGTTTTTAACACTTCGACCCCTGCCTGTTCTAAAACTTGAGCGTCTTTGCCCTGAAGTATGACATCAACATCTGCCCCACGTAGGGGAGAGTTGTTTAAAATTAAGCCCCTGACAGAACCAAGTCTAGGTCGCAGGAGAATATCAACTAGATTGAGTAGCTCTAATTCATCCGATATCCGCGACACGAAAGCCTCAACATCAGTATTTGGCTTGAGAGTAATGGTGCTAGAACCTCGTTGGGGATTTTCGCTCGTATTGCTGCCAAACAAAAAACCCCCCGCAGTAGTGAAAGTATACTCTGTCTCTGGCTGTGCTAGTAAAATCTCGTCCACTTTTGCCATGACTCGGCGATTGGTTGCTAAAGGAGTGCCTGGGGAGAATTGAGCGGATAATTCTACTTGTCCTGTATTGATGCGAGGTAAAATCTCTTGAGGAACTTGGGCGATCGCAAGTATACTGCTGCCACCGAGTAATAAAAAGGTTAAGCCAATGATGATCGCCCGCCGATAAACAACTTTTTTAAGTAATACACCATAATGTCTGGTAGCAGCTTCAAATTGACGATTAAATGCTTGCAGTAGCCAAAAGCGTCCAATGGAACTCGATTTCGGTATTGAGAGTAAGCGAGAGGTGAGCATTGGTACAGTGGTTGTTGCTACCAGGATTGAGGCAGCTACAGCAAAGCTAACGGTAAGAATTAATTCATTAAACAACAGCGCAATAAAGCCACCAATCAGCAAGAAAGGTAAAACTGCCACTAAATTAGTACTGGTGGAAGCAACCAAAGCTGATTCAACCTCTCGACTGCCAGAGATCGATCGCGCAATTAACTGTGGGGAATTGAGTCGGGTTTTGGCATCCTTGCCTGGGGTCATTCCCGCCCGTTCGGCAATATTTTCTAACATGACAATGGAGTTATCCACCACAATCCCTACTCCCACTGCCAACCCACCTAAGCTAAATACGTTGAGAGATAAACCAAAGAGCTTCATTAAAATAATTGCTGCCATTGCTGCCAAAGGAATGGCTAAAACGACGATCGCCGTTTGACGCAGAGAACCAAGAAATAGTAAAACTGCGATCGCAGCTAGCCCCGCACCAATTAAACCAGCATTAGTAACGTTACGAATGGCATTGCGAATAAAAACTGATTCATCGAAGGTGGCAACTAACTCCATATCTTCGGGAACTAACCCCGAACTTTTTAATTGTTCGAGTCGCTGTTGAATTCCTTCTACCACTTCCACTGTATTGGCTTCGGGTTGCTTTTGAATACTAACCTTAACCGCAGGTTGTTCGTTGAGGGAAACAAAAACTCGCTGGTCAGCTTGACCGTCGATAACTTGGGCAAAATCTCGCAGATATACACGGCGAGTAGAGGTGGAGTCATCTGCTGTGTTATCTGCTACTTCAAAAGATAAAGCTGCAATGTCTTCGGCATCCTCAAAGCGACCAATTGCCCTAGTCAAAGGTTCGTCAAGCTCTCCTAGAATTCGTCCGCCAGAAATATCCTGATTGGTTTCTTCTAGCTCTGTCAGCACATCACTTAACCCCACCCCCAAAGCTTGAAGACGGCTGAGATCGATTAAGACTCTAATTTCTTCTTCTACACCTCCCGAAATGTCTAGCCGAGGTGCGATTGGCTACCTGCTGTTGTGCCGACTCTAATGCTTGTTTGGCATTATCTAGGGTATTCTGGGCTTGTTCTGCCGATTGTTGGGTAACTGCACCTTCTTTAACAAGCTGATTCGACCTAACCAGATCGGACTGTGCCTGTTGTAATGTGATTTTTGCCTGCTGGATCTGAGTCAGACCTTCATTTACGTCTGCCTGAAGACTGGTAACTTCTGATTGCAAGGCAGCTAATTCTGCTTTTGCTTCTAATACGGTAGCTTTGTTAATGGAATCGTCAATCTGTGCCAATACCTGACCTTGTTCTACTCTAGAGCCTACGTCTACGTTCAAATCGAGTATCTGTCCTTCAATGCGCGATCGCATAGAAACTTCTCGTACGGGGTAAGTTGTACCAACATATTGAGTATCTTTTTCCAGCGTTCCTTGGCTTGCTACTCCTACATCGACAGATAGGGATTTTTGCTGTTGTTTAGAGCGAACAGAATCACTTTGAGCATCTCCAGGAGGCATTAGATCGCAACCCGCAGCTAACATCAATAATCCTGGTAAAAGGATCGAGCAACCGATAAAAGTGAATCGGTTTGCCAATCGATAAGTATGTTTAGTAAGGAAAAATTTAAGTGACATAAATATTACCAAGCTGGAGAAAATAGGAGCGATTTGATTCGCACAAAATTGAATTAAACTTTTGGGCGTTGGTAGTTTGATGTATGACGTATTTGCGTAGCTTATCCTTTAGGACAAAATGTTTCTGTTCGTAGCTTAAAGCTCTAAGCTTCTTGCTCCGTCCCTATGTTCGAGGCTTGTCCAAGAGATGGGGAAAACCTCGAACGGGGCGGTGCGTGAGGTCAGGGAATCCTTTAGGGCTTTTTTAAGAAGAGTACAGTATGAAAATTCAAAAATCATACCTTAATTCACCAACGCCAACTTTTGAAAACATTTTTGCTCGATTAAAGCTAGCGAGGAGGTCTTCCTTTTGCGAAATCCTGCGAAGGTATGCCTTTAAAGCATCTTGGGACAATCGGAAAATCTGAGGTGAGGAAATAAGCATAAGTACCATCTGGAAACTCTGGTGTAATCGTCATCCGACCATTGATATCTCGCTTTCAGTAATAGGTGGAACGGTTGCAGGGATTAACTCTTCCGAACCAGGGTTTTGAATGACGGTATGATAGCGTAAATTTTGAGCTGGTCTCATTCCGCGATCGCGTCGCTCGGTCAATTGTCCTACCGTATGGGCAAAAG
Source organism: Hyella patelloides LEGE 07179 (assembly GCF_900659865.1). GTDB lineage: Bacteria > Cyanobacteriota > Cyanobacteriia > Cyanobacteriales > Xenococcaceae > Hyella > Hyella patelloides. The sequence goes on along the minus strand of NZ_LR213808.1, from coordinate 22,314 downwards.
AAGTTACAGGGAACATAGCAACTGCCAAAGCCAAGAATATTGGCAGCCTTGCCATGAGAAAGCTGGTGTTGAAGTTAAAATAAGTGTTCATGTTCAGATCGATATCAACTGCTGTCGCCTTGTTTTGCGTGACTAGTGATAAAATTTGCGATCGCATTATTCCGAAAAGCGACTTTCCCACAAAAGACCAAATAACGAGCAAAGCGGTTTTGAGAAAGCGGAATTTCATATTGCTGTAATACCTCAAGTAATTATGCTAGTGCATTAGATCTTGATTTCCAGATTAGCGGTCATCAAAAAATAATTGCACCCGTGCGGTTGGCAATCTAATCAAACTATTGTTAATTACTTAAATAGTAAGAAAATCAAATGTTAATTTACCTCGATCATAAGTACCAGATAATTTTGGTACTTAAGGACTAGAAAAAATGGGTAAAGAGATTCATACAAAAGATTGATACTATCTCTTAAAATTCAAACATCGATTATCTAATAGATTTAATTCGCAAAATTTAGAGGATTTGACTTGGATTTTGCCAGATAAATTATCATCATTATTGTTAAGAACAAACTCGAAGGACTACAACGGCATCAATAAAGTTAGTAATTAGGTAATGAAGATTTACCTTCGTGACTAGCAACCTGACATTAGACTTTTATTTCAGATGATGCTCTCAACTATACCCTTACTACAAAAAACTCATGTTAAGATTAGAACTTAGGGGCGATCTGCGAAATTGCTTTAGTGAGATCGCGCTTTGATAATGGTCAATCAAACTAATCAACTTTTAGAAGAGATAGCACAAAGAGTTCGGGAGCTTCTCAACGCGGAAACAGCAGTAGTAGCTGAAGCTTTTGAAAAAGAAGAAGTCCTCTACTATACAGCAGCAGTAGGCAAACACGCTTCCATAATCAAAGGCAAGCGAGGAGCAATCGCTACTTCTGGTTTGTGCGGGACAGCGATCAAGAGTAATTGTCCGATATTAGTGACGAAAACTACTGGAGATACTCGTATTCGACAAGATTACGTACAAAGTTTGGGAATTTATACAGCACTTGCTGTTCCGCTTCAATATCAGGGCAAGTTATTGGGAGCAATTATGGTTTTAAATCGAATTGATGGCAGTTTATTTGATGAGAAAACCGAAAAACTTCTGGCAGATTATGCTGTTGAAGTATGTCCATCGCTATATAAATCTCAAAGATAGAATAAAGTCTCAAAAAAAAATGCGATAAATTCCGAACCGATTAACAATTAAATAAAACTTAATCTCTGAGATTGAAGAACTTAAAAGCTCTATCTCTTCTATTGAATAGATAGAGATACTAGATAATCATCTGTTTTTTACTGGTATCTTTTCCAACTGTAGCTATTGGTTCAATCTAAATAATCAGATAGTCTACTCTGACTGTCCTGTTTGCGATTTTGTTGATGATTCTGTAAAAGAGCGATCGCTTTCTATGTCTACTAAACGAAAGCTACTTACAAAATGCAATACAATATATTTCATAGATAAATTACATTATTTAACAACTCTTTTTTGTCACTTTCTGTAAGTACAATTGAAAAATGAATAGGGCTAAAAATTAAGTCACTGACTTACGTTTTTAATCGAGTAAGAGACAGATATATTAAATTTCTTTAAAAAAATTATCTAGGATTTATTTAAAGAAATCAAAGATATATCTGTTTTTTTATTTATTCCTATTTACTTCACTACGTTCAAGTATACAAGCACAGAAATTGACAAACATTCCCTTGCCAAAATCAAGGGTACTTTTAGCTATTTTAGAATTACGAGCCATACTCTTAACCTAAAAATTTTCTATTATGACCATTTGCTTTTTGTTAACTGACTTTATGTGTAAGGTTTTGAAGTATTTTACTTACTCATTTATGTAGTCAGTAACTAGTTTGTCACTTTTTTTAGCTATCTTAAAGTTAAAGTATAGTTGGAAAGAAATTAAAAAGAAATTGCGAGTGGTTTATTCAAATATTCACGATTTTTTTAAGTAAATTAGATCGTGTAATACTCTGGAGGTTCAAAAAATCAATGTTATTAAAGAGAAGCTTATTGAATCAAGCAGAGCTATTAAGCTGCAAGATGTATAAAGTTTTCAATAATAAACAAATAATTGAAATTACTGAAAGTGGTAAAAAGTTATTACTAAAAGAACAAGGGTTTAATATGTGGTTATTGATATGTAATGGAAATCCACAAATGTTACTAGAAACTAAAGAAGCATATTTATTTTTAAAAAATTAAATATGCAACACAGTTCAAATTTAGTAAGTAATTCTTATAAATAATTTCGTCAAAATTATTTAGATCACCTCTAATATTAATTTAGTCAGATCGATTGAAGAATGCTCTAAATTAAAACAGAGGTATTACTTATTACTTGTGAATGCGTATTACTCAGAACTTCACATTTTCCGATAACTTTTGCAGCTTGCATTATATGGTTCGCTAAAGTTAGAAAATTACAAGGCTTAGAAATTACTGTTTTTACCCCAAGATGAGCATATTCCTGTGCATTTATTTCCTTCCAGATTCCTGTCCAGAATATTACGGGAATATTTTTGGTGACAGAATTCTCACGTAATGCACGTAGCATTTGCATACCATCTATCTGTGGCGTATCTGTATCAGAAAGAATGACATCAGGATAGTTCGCTTTCGCTTTAAGAATACCTTCTTCAGCAGAATTAGCAGTTATGATTTTCCAATCAAGATTTAATTGGAGACCCATTTTGATTAAAAGTAAAGTATCAGGGTCATCATCGATAATTAAAACTGACCGATTTATAGTTAACATTTCTTGTTCTGTTTATTAGATTATTATTTATTTTTAAACACTCCAAAAAACAATTTTTACTGGCGTATGAATAGTCATACTGATGAAATTAATCCGTTGTTTTTATTTCGCAGATATTTCATCTATAATTATGTTTTAAGAAGTATAATGCTGGACTTATACAAATATTTTATAACGAATGGAAACACTCTATATAAAGATTCTATGTTAAAAATGTGTAGAGGGTACAGAGTAGTTGAAACCCTTATGTTTACTCCACTATCATCAGTTAAAACCAAAGGCTAGCTCTCGCTCACAAATTAATTGGTTTTAAACTTTTGATATAAATATATATGTTTATTTTATGATTGGGTAGTTTTAGAGATGTTCTCTAGTTGTAGCTAGAAAGCTATTCTTATTATCTAGACCTAACACTCCGCAGATAATTTTCTCAAGAAAATAATTAAATGAATTTGCTTGAATATAGCCAAAAAGGGCTTAGTTTAACTTAACCCCTATTAGATGTGATTGCTCTTCCTCTATCTCCTGATTTTTGAGAAATCACCAAACAGAGCCAATCTCTAGAGATATGTGAAGTCACCAGAGACAAAACTGGTTACATCTTGAACATATCCAATCACTTCATGAGGAACACCACTGTTGTTGATGCGAACAATCTGAGTATCATTGGCAATACTAGAACCGAAACCAAAGTCGCCAAAGTTGAGACCATAATCAGAAGGAACACCCTTGACCTCAATGGTGTCTACTCCACTAGTGAAATTTTTAATCAAGGCATTGTCGTTGTCACCAATTGTTGCATTGCTACCATCGTCGTAGAAGACTTTAGAGGTATTACCAAGGGCAACAAGCTAAAATACCTATGTCTTGCTCCTAAATTTTTAATTATTTATGTTTTTACTTGTTGTAATTAGAATATCAATTTTTAGAAATTAATTCGTCTATCTAACAGATGATTCTAGATCTCTATCAAATTGGAATAGCTCTAAGTTTTAAGCCACAAGGAGCTTGTACATATGTAGCTTTAAGCCTTAATTAGATAAGTTTTAGAATAACAAAGTGCAAGCTTTTTTAAAGGATGAAACATGAATTCATTATTTGCTTTCGATTTCTATTCCTGAAAGATGTTCGAGCTTTTCTTCTGCTTGAATTACTTGTTCAGCTGGGGTAAATATTGTTAAGCCTTGAGGGATACATTTAACCTCGATGGGAGTTGAACCAATTATTTCGCCATCTAAAACAACCTTCTGGGGCGGATTTGTGGTCACTTTGACCCATTTAGTTCGCAAATAGCCAATATCATTCCTTTCTGCTGCCTCGTCGTTACTGGCACTTTGCAAAAGATGAGCGGAAATAGCGATCGCACTCGCTCTTATCTCTGGGGAAATAATGGTTACATCTAACAATCCATCATCATAAACTACTCCTGCTGTACCATGTGCCAATATAGAAGTAGGTGGTGCAGCATTAGCAATAGTTACAGCGTTAGCGTCCACTTTGATTATCTTGTCATCAGTTTCAATTTTTGTTTCAAACTTCTCAAATTCTCGTAATTGCTTCAATCCCGATAGTACATAGGCTAGCATCCCTAAGCGATTTTTCGTCTCGCGATCGGCATCTTCTACTGTTTCGGCTTCAAAGCCAATCCCTGCCAGCAAAATCATTGGTTTACCGTTATTCCACTATGCACGAAGTGGAGGTGTTGAACCTGGCGATAAGCTTGGAGCTTAAAGCTGTTAGCTGGTTAAAAATAGCTGAATTATAAAACTAAGCTCAGAAAATAAGACACCTATTTATTTTAAAATCTGGATTTTTTCGGCAACGAAGACGGGTTTTTGAGAATACTCTGCTTCAATCTGTTTTTGAATCGATAAATCCCAGCCTAAATCGTAATCTCGTTCCAATTCAACAAAGATAAATGGACGCAATACACCGTAGACGATCGCCGTTTGTTCGTTCTCAAGTTCAATTCTAGGATTAAGTTGCACTACTAATAAATCTTCTCCTCCAAATACTTGTTCTTCATCGAGTTCAAATAAACCATAGCTTTTTATATCTTCTATTTCCCCTTTGATTGCTAACTGCTCACCATAATACATTTCGGGATTGCGAGTTAAATCTTCTGGATCGGGTGAAAATATCAGCGATGTAGCAATAATTACAGGCTTTCCTTCGTATTGATTATAGAGGCTAGAGTCAAGATTTAAACCATATTTTGGTTCGAGATCCCTTGAAATAAATCGTTCTACTCTGCCACTAACTAGAACTTCGGGAGTTTGATCGCTGGAGAATATTGAGGGTATTTTAGATGTACTGATAACTAAAATGGTTTCGCCACTAAAAATTCGATCTTTATCTAAGATTAAACCCCTTTCTCCTATTTTTGCGATAACATCATTGCGAACTAAGACAGAGTTACCGATCGAGCTGTCGAAATTTTGCGTTATTGCAGCTACATCTACTAAACCGTCTTTCTCGATCGCGATGGACGATGGAGAAGTATTCAAACAAGCTGATAGAATAACTACAGTCAAGCAAGCGATCGCTTTAAGCGAGAATTTATTATCTAATGGCATAACGTCGATATCCAGCAGCAACAAACATATACAGTCCATAGCAAATCAAACCCAAACCAATTAAGCTTAACCACAGCCACCCCATAGGCTTTGTTGCCAGCACTCGGAAAGCATTTTGCAGTCCACCTGCAAGCTCTGAGTTGCCATAAATAGCAGCCTGAATCAAGAAAATGCCAGTCAAAATAAAAGCCACACCCCTAGCAGATACACCTAGCTTGCCGATGCGCGTAGCCCATTTCTCTAATCGATGATGAATATCAGAAGACTGAAATTCACTAATGTAAGAACCACTATAAGCTCCATAGATATAAGAAAAGCCGATAATTGTCACAGCGATCCCTCCCAGAAAAATCAGCCATCCTCCTATGGGTTGCTCGAATAGTTGGTTTGCTAAGTCTTCAATAGTATCGTCATATTCTCCTAATTCAAAAACTATATTGAGAGCAGAATGAGCTACACCAGCGTAGCTTAAACCGCTCATTATGTAACCGAGACATTGTAAAATACTCTTTAAACTAAAAGGATTTTGAGCTTCTGATATTAATATTGCCTGAAGTAATCTTCGCAATACATATCCTGTTAAAGCAATTGCGATTAAACAAACTAGTAGCTTTCCCCATGGTCGATCTGCTAACCAAGTTAGAGTAAGATATGTTCCTGCTGCTTTTCGATCGGAAATGACTGCTGCTTGAATTGCAATGGTGCCAATTAATAGATATACAGTTCCTTTAGCTGCATACCCAACTAAAATATATTGTCTCAGCCAAGGATTGGCGATCGCTTTGTGAAACCATTGCTTCATGATGTAGATTGGTCTATCTCAAAAGTAAAAAAAATTAATTCTAGCGGGTAAATTAGGCAATCTTACCCTGAGTAATCTAGTTAGACAAAAATTAAATAGTAAAAGGGTCGATGGCGTATTCATTCCATTGACGTTGATGCCATTCAGCTACATAAGTATTGACGGTAAACTGGGGTTTATTGCCAGCTTGAACATCAATGCGTAAGAACGAATAGGGTCGTTTTTTATCTTTTCCGCTACCATTACGACCTAAATATAGTTGCGATTGACCGATGGGCTGAGAATCGAGAGCGGCATCTTGAAATAATACTGTTCCTTCTTGACGTTGACGGCGTAAACTATGACCGCTACCACCGCAGACAATCCAGTTAGTCTCAGAATCGGCATATCCCGTATTTTTGGTATAGAGATGTTCTAAACAGTGAGCATGACCTGATATTACTAGATCGACTACAGAGCGTCCTTCGGGTAATGTACCTATCTCTTTAACAGTATCGTTAAATACCTGACGCAAGCGATCGCGAATTGCTAAAGTCTGTCCCTGATCCCATTTAGTAGTTTCGGTAACGTAAGCGGGATGGTGTAAGAAAATAATTCTACCTCTGGCTGTTTCATCTTGCCAGGATGCTACTAAACTATCCTTAAGCCATTCTAATTGTTGCCAATCGGTTGTTTGCTTTTGTTTATTTATATTTAGTTGTTTTTCAATATCGCGCTTACTTTCTTCGATATGTTCTAATTTGGCATAATAATCATCTATTTGTTCGGCATCTTCGGGATTGTTAATATCAAGTTGCTCGATCGCTTCTTGTATCTTTTGTTCTCGATCTTCTAGTTCACTTTGACGACTTAATAATTTTGCCCTTTTAGTTTCCCCTTCTTCTGTATCGGGTATAGTTAGAGGCTGATTAAAAGTATTAGAATCAAGGGCCAAGAAATCAATTCCCCCATAGCGAAAAGTATAGTAACGATTAGGCAAGCGGGTAAATTTTTCTGGCTGATAATGCAAACAGCGATCGCCTATATGTTGGGCAGTGTAGTGAGTATCTAAATGGCGTTCTAAATTAGTTCTACCTTTGAGAGCGATTAAATAATCCAGAAAGGCTCTCGCATAAGCATCTCCACAATCTGAGCCATGCCAACCGACATCTAAATTTATTCTGCCCCGTAGCAAACGACGAGGCAACCAAGTAGCTTGTGCCAAGATACCATAAATTAGAGGTAAGTCGTAATAGTCGTGATTGCCAGGGACCAGAAAAAAGGGTAGTTTAAAAGTCAGGCGATCGTATTCAAGCTGTTGCGGTTTTTCTCCTCCCACTAAAAACTCTTTATAAGGATTAATAAAATTATTCTGATAATATTCGTTAGAGCCTACTTGATAAACCACATCCCCAGTATGGAGAATAAAACTACATTTTTGTTGATGTTGTAACATCATTTCAGCGATCTTGCGTTGGGGATGATGTTTAAGATGAGAGCCACAACCACTATCTCCAATAACTAAGAAAGAGAAATTAGGATTGTCTGTATTGTCATCGTCGATCGCTAATTTAGTTTGGTCGATCGCTTTGTTCAAAAATAATTCCTCTTTCCAGCGCACTCTGCGCCTCATTTGGTCAATTTTAACTGTAATATCGGGATCGCTAACAAATTCCATCTAACTCGATCTTAAATAGTTTTTTGATTTCTCAACTTTAAAGTCCTGAAAAGAATTATGACATCTTTCTGTAGTGAGAAAACTTCTTCATTCATCGTTGAGATTTATTAGTAGTAATGTAAAAATTAGAAATCCCCGATAAAAATCACAAATCAGATTGCTAACTTAACAAAAAAGATTATGAATTATTTTGACTGCACTTTTCAAGCATAGTAGACCATTTAACATATCCAATTACTTAAGCAACAAGCGAGCTTAGAGCTTAGAGGAGGGGCTGTCTCTTGGGGTTTCCCCAAGAGTTTATATGCCCCGTCTTAGAGCTTGGAAGCTCCAAACTAACTAATCAAAAGCGGAGTCTATCGAATTGAAAACGGCTGTGAGTAGATTAGACGAATCGAAAAAATTTTCTAGTTAGCTGACTTTAAGATTCTTACAGGAATAATTGTAACTTCTAAATCAATAGGCTCACCAATCTTATCAACCAGAAAGTCTTTAACCAGATCGATTTGCCGTTGAGAAATTGAGTCAACTGGTGCAGCAATCTCTATTTCTACTTTAAGATAGCCTTTTTTGGGAATAACAGTAATCAATCTGATATCAGTGTTGCCAAAAGTTTCAGTCTCCGAAACTATTAAATTGGATATTTGGGAGCCTACTTTATTCTCGATAATTAACTCACGCATCGAAAGAGTCAAAGGTATACCCAAAAGAAACATCACCACAGTGGACATAGCTAGTCCATGTTTGGCGCGATCGATACTACCGTAAGACTGAAATAAAAAGACTAAACTACCGAAAAAGATAATACAGATTAGGTTTGTTAAAAATAATAAGGCTGCACCGATGGCAATATTTTCTTTTTCTAATCCCAAACCGATACCTACTACACTAAGAGGAGGCACTAAAGCAACAGCGATCGCAACTCCTGGTAAAGCACTAGAAATACTGCGACGAGTATTAGCAAAAGCACTTGCTGCACCTGCTGCCATAGCAATACTAAAATCAATTAAGGTGGGGTTACTGCGGGAAAGTATCTCTGAATCTACGGTTTTTAAACCAATTAGCGATGATGTCAGCCAAGAAACCAAGATAGTTAAAATGATACCTTTGAATAAGGTAAAACTAGAACGACGTAATAGTTTACGATTGCCCATTGACACAGAGTAAGCCATTCCCACAATGGGACCCATTAAAGGCGCAATAATCATCGCCCCGATAATAATTGCCACGCTGTTCGCCAGTAACCCCAAAGTAGAAATAATCGCTGATAGTCCTAACATAAAGTGAAAACTAAACGAGGGTACAGATAAACGCCACAGACTACGATTGAGACTAGCAATTGGTACTGGTTTTTCTTTGACCCAATGCCAATTTCCGTTATCTTGATACCAAAGTTGTTTGAGATTAAGCTGACGATTGATTTTCCTTAAAAAGTATCTAATGTAAATAATATATCGGGAATTGAAACCAAGTAGAACTGTCATGGCTTTTAATAAAGGAAAAAGAAAGAAGTTAAAATCGCTACGCGATTAGCTGTAAGCTATAGGCTATAAGCTATTAGCCATTGGTGACAAGTTAAGCATGAATGCCAAATGTCAAGAGGGGAAAGGAGATAAATTAAGGGGTGGTGTAATTCGTTTTGGGCGAGGGGGTTTAATTATTCGCTTACAGCAAGCGAGCTTAAAGCTTATAGCTGGTTAAAAATTAAACATCTATTGAGTTTAACTGCATTATTTGCCAAGTGAGAAAATTGCCTAAAAGCTTGCAGCTTGTTCTTAGAGTTTTTCGCTTAGAGGAGGGGCTGTCTCTTGGGGATACGCCCCGTCTTAGAGTTTAGATATTAAAGCTGTTAGCTGATTAAAACTTGCTTATCTACAATCTCGCCCTCTTTATTTACTGTATAGACAAGAGTAAAGTATTCTAAGTACTTTGACCATGACGAATTAAGATTAATACTACCCTGGCTTTGTTGATTATTTAACTATCATAAATATGGAAAGCAAAATTATAGATTTGACTTTCTATTTTTCTGCTTTTAAATAACTATAGATAACACTTTGATTCTAATTTTTCTTATACGATCGATCGATAAGATAATGGCAAAGAACAAAGAAGTCTTTTAAACATCTGTCTTGAATTATATTTAGTCAATTAGCTGTAAGCGCGATTGTCATAAGCTATAAGCAGGGCAACAAGACTGAAGCTCTCACTCCTTTAAGTACGCTTGCTCCCATAATTTGGTCGGGGCATTAACCCAAATATAGCTATAAGCGCGATTGCTATGGAAGACTTAAAGCTTAAAGCTTATAGCTTATAGCTAAAGCCGTAGGCTTTGTAACAATAGAGAAAAAGACGCAGCTATTAATAACTACGTCTCTTGCCAAACAAACTGTTAACAATCAATTAACCAACAACACCCAATGCACCAGCAGTGGCAGAAGCGATCGCTGATACAGTAGCAGTGATAAATAGCCACCAGGAAGCAGTTGCAGCAGCTTTACGAGTCTCCTCTACTTGCATCGCAGCTTGTTTTTTGGCAGTTTCGAGACGCATTACCGCTTCGGTTTGAATCCGTTCGGCACGTTGGATGGTGCGATCGCGGGTTCTTTCGATTTGGTTGATAATGCGATTAGCATCGGCTTCGGAAATGTCATCACGAGAACTCATCACCGCAATTAGGGTATCGCGATCTACTTGAGAAAAACGATCTTTCAGTGCGGTAAAACCAGCTTGAGGATCGTCAAACATCACATTAATATCTCTTCTGATACCTTCGTAAGCGAGTTCTGGGCGATCTAAGCTATCAAGATAGGCTTTGATTTTTGCCAGTAAACTATCAATTACAGATTTAATTTTGTCCTGCACCATTTGTAGCTGTGCAATCGCATTATCTCTGACTTCGAGAATTCGATCTACGACGTTATTAACATCTGCTTCAGAGATATCATCTCGTTGAATTAACAGTGCAACTAAAGTATCGCGATCGAAACTTGCTAGTCTTTCTTTAAGGCTTTCTGCTCCAGCACGAGGATCGTTAAGCAATAATTCGACATCTCGCTTGATACCCGCAGGGCTTAATTCTGCTTTATCGGTAGAACGCAGGTAGTCTGCAATTGACTCTTTAAAGTCTTGGACTTTTTCTTGAGTACGAATTGCTGCGCGACGGGGTGCTTTGGCAATGGCGCGTAAGGTAGACTGCACATCATCAATTACTTGATTGATATCATTTTCGCTTAAATCCCGACGCTGGGCTAGTAACTGTACTAAAGTATCGCGATCCATTGCTGCTAAACGCTGACGGATCGCTTTAGAACCCAATTGAGGATCGTTTAACAATAGGGTTAAATCTCTTTGAATACCTCTGGGGTTAAGTTCGGGTTTACCTGTACCACGAAGATAATTGGCGATCGCAGTTGTTGCTTGGTCGTATTGTTCCTGTGCTTTTCCTGCTAATTTCTGGGGTGCGCTACTAACTCGCATCCATGCACCCTCAACAGTATCAATAGTATCCTCGATTTGCTCTTCGCTTAAGTCCTGGCGTTGAGCCAGTAATTGTACTAAAGTATCGCGGTCAAAGCTTGCTAGTCTGGCTTTTAGTGCCGAACTTCCTGCTTGAGGTCTGTTGAGTAATAATTCTAATTCTCGTTTGATAGCATCAGGATTGAGTTCTGGTTTACCAGTATCTTTGAGATAAGACTGAACCTGTAACCATTGTCTTTCGGCAACTGCTTGAGCTTGACCTAAATTTTTCTGTGCATCTTCTAAAACACGATCGCGTGCTAGTTCTAACTCTCCTGCGATCGCAGAAATCTCATATTGCTCCATATCACCGCGCAATTCTAGCATTCTTTCTAGAGTTGGGCGGTCTAAAACTGCCAGACGATTACTTAGTTGTTCGTAAGAAGCATCGAAGTCTTCTAGGATTGGCTTGAAGTTAATCTGGATTTTTTCTGGTGCTAATTCTTCTTTAGATACAGTCGTTAAATAGTTTTCAACCTCCGCCATCAATTCAATACTTTTTTCTCTAGCTTGGGCTGCTTCGGCGGTTGCTAAGACTTCCAAACGAATTGCTTCTAAAATATTAGCGATACTACGAATTTGAGCTTGAGCCAGGATACCTTTTTGTTTCAGAATATCCACAAAATCAGCGCGATTAACCTGTCTGAGATCGTTGGCTACAGCTTGAGGATCCGCAGCAGGATCGTATATTAGATCGCGAAATTCGCGATCGAGGTTTTTCTGTTTGAGTTGCCACAAATAGGCATTAGACAGATAGTGTTTAATATCTTTTTTAACCGTAGTTTCAGGGGTTTCTATTAGTCCTACTTGAGAAGCCACCTTGTCAGTTTGTTCCCCAATATGTCCCTGTAATTTCTGTAGCTGATTAACAACTTTATCAACATCAAGATCTGTTAAATCAGTTCTACCCATTACCATCCCAACTAGACTATTCATCCCTACGCTTGCAGCCTGAGTTAAAGGGTTAGAAGATTCAGAACGACGTTTTTTTGCCATCTCATCAATTAGAGAATCTAACTTATTGCCGAAATCTGTGCCTACAAGTTGTTCTTTGGTTGCAGTTTTGATGTAGTTGGTAAATTCTGCAATAGGATCGCCAGAAGGGGTTAATTTTTTAGTAGTTTTATGCCACACACCATCTAACTTATCAGCAATCCGATTGATATCTTTTTTCGATAAATCGGAGCGATCGCTTACTAACTGTACAAAGGTATCACGGTTAATATCACGAAGACTATCGCTGTTAGCAATTTCCTGTAGGTTTTCATCGTCTAATAACTGTTCAAAATCCCTGGCAATCTTATCTACATCAACTCCTGCGGGTTTGACAGACTGTAAAAAATCTTCCACATTTTCTCGCATCGATACAGGATCGATTGCCATTCCAATTTCTCTTCTCACCGCAGCAGCAGCAGCTTCAGCCGTATTAACTACTTGTTTGCTAGCAGCACCAGCACCTAAAGCAGCCGTCGCCGTACCTAAAATGGCTTGCATTCCTGAAGTAGCCGTACTAGCTACTGAACCCAATAACGAGCCAATAGCCCTAGAGCTAAACAGCATCATTAAAGCAAAGAAAGTTGCCCAAATTACCAAGCCCACAATCGCCCCAGAAAGAGGAGAGACAAACAGACCTAATTTGACAGCTAACATACTAGCGATAAATAGAGCCAGGGTGACGCTAATTAACGTACCTAAACCCACCGCCATACCAATCTTCTTAACAGTGCTACCAAAGCCACTGCTACTATCATCATGATAAGACGAATCTGAACTACCGCCAGCTAACGAGATACCAGCAGCAACACCCAAGTTAGTAAACAATAATTGGAAAGCAATAGCTAATACCACTCCAGCTATCAATGCTGCAAAAAACTGAGGACCATTGAACATAAAAGAAGCATCTTGAACTGCCTCTATATCTGGTTCTGTTTCTACAATGACCTGTGCAATTAACACCGTTTCGTTATATAACACGACTTTTTCCTTCTCTTCTAACAATTAAGTTATACGCAGTCCTTTCTGCGTATTAAGCACCAAATCAACAAAATGAATTTTTGAATAATTCCAGTCACTATAATATTTTTTGTTTGACAACACTTTAGTAGATATCCATATACCCAATCATCTTACTTAAGATAGGTAATGTATTGTCTACCTAAAGTAGACTAAAATTTCAAGCATCAAAAGATATAACTTTTATAAAATAAGATTTAAAAGTAAAAAACTATTACCTATTACTTATTACTTATTACTTATTACTCATTACTCATTATCTTTTTATTCCCTTTGGTAGATTAAGCATCCATAAAATATTTAGTACATTATGTAAGTAACAACGGTTACAAAAAAAATAATTAGGAGGAAACTCATTATGAGTACCGAAGATAGAGCAGAAGCTACCGCTAAGAATATTGAAGGTAAAGCTCAAGAAGCTATGGGCGAAATTACTGGAAATAAGAAAGATCAGGCAAAAGGTAAAGCAAAACAAGCAGAAGCTTCTGCACAACACGCTGTTGAAGATGGAAAAGATGCTGTAAAAAAAGCTATTGACTAATCATTAAATTGTTAATTAGTTTCATTCTAATTGAGAAGGAAAATAGTTAATTCCTTCTCTCTTTTTGTTGATAAATCACAGCATCAATTATTTATATAGTATCAGGAGTTTTTTATGGCAATCAATTTTGCTCAGATTCGTCGCTTTGTAGCTACTACCTTATTAGTTTTAATGGTAGCAACCACCACAGCTTGTTCTTCTAGCAACACTGCAACTCTGCCTAATCCTACTTTGGACAGAAATGAAGCTTACACTCAATTAGAAAGAGGAGATAGCATTGCAGGACAAAAATTTGGTGATTGGGTAGTTAGCACCAGCCAGGGAATGATTACTGATTCCTACGTACGAGATAATAATAAGTTGGGTGTCGTTATCTCCGAGGAAGTAAACCCCACAGAAGTCCAAATTTTGGCAAAGGCTCTAACAATGGGTTTTCATAAAAATTTCCCCAACCAAGATTTAACTATCTTGATGTACGCACCAGATAAAGAAAGAATTTTAACAGCAAAATACGACGTGCAGTCCAACAATATTGAGTATCAAGCATAGGTCGATCGACTATTAACGACTATTAACGACTATTAATAATGGACAACGCTTTTTAAACTCAAGCAGTTGAATTGGTAACGATATATTCAGGAGAAAAAATTATGTCTAGTAGTGATAGATATAAAAAACAAATAATGAACGATTTAGCAGGGGGGAATGTCGAATCTCTCGATGGCTCACCTGTAGAAGAAAACTACGATAATTTTGATGATTTTGCTCAACGTAGTAGCAGACAAGAAAGACACGGTATGTTTAGTCGGGCTTTTCATCACGATAATGTTTCGCCACAACAAATGGAGCCTGAATTAAAAGAAGCGATCGCTAAAATTAAGCCCAACGAAAGGGATGATGTCGCCAGAGAATTCTTCAAACGCCTTGATGATAGAGGATTAAGCAAAAGAGATTTAGAAACACAATTAGGTTTATCTACTCATCACGCTAGTCGTATGGATGCAAATGATGTTAGTAAACTAGCTAGTTTTACCTATCATTCTCACCCTGATATTTTCCAAGAGGTAATGGCGGATCAACCAGCGTTGATTAAATTCTTGAGTAATCCTTTAGTGGGTGCAGCTTTGGGTGCAATAGCATCTAAATGGTTGCATAAGTAAAAGACAACGCTATGGGTTTTTAATAACGAGTTGAATTTTAACTAGATATTGCCAAGAAATTGGCATGAAATAAGATGAGGGCGTTTTTCTAAATGCCCTTTTTTGATTCTAAGTATTTGGTCATAATTATTTACACACTCAGAATTCTCTCTTGCCTGTTGCCTGTTGCCTGTTGCCTGTTGCCTGTTGCCTGTTGCCTGTTGCCTGTTGCCTGTTGCCTGTTGCCTCTTGCCTCTTGCCTGTTGCCTCTTGCCTATCTCCACGCTCGTAATCTATTTTGCACGGGTACTTAATAATATTGATCATCTCAGATGGGATTTTCATTTTCAAATTAAAAGAAAAGTCGCACACAGCGTTATTGATTACTAATTACTGATTGAATCGGAATAGTAACTATAAATGTAGTACCGACTTCTAATTCGCTTTTTACCGCGATCGCGCCTTGATGTAGCTCGACATATTGTTTAACAATCGCTAGTCCCAAGCCCGTACCTTGATAGCCTTGCGAGTTACTAGCACGATAAAAAGAATCGAATAAATTAGGAATATCTTCGGCAGGAATACCAATACCGCGATCGCTAATTGTCAATACTATTTCTGAAGCCTGACAGCATATTTCAAAATCAATAGCACTATCTTTAGGAGAATATTTGCAAGCATTAGCGAGTAAGTTAGTCAGAATGTGATGCAGTAGTTTACTGTCTAAACCAAATTGTTGTTTTTCTCCCTGATAGACAAAGTTAATTGATTGTTTATGATTAAAAACTGTTTGAATTTCACTAATTAAACCACGACAGAACATTTTCAACTCTAAGGGTGCTGGATTAAATTGAAGTTTACCCATGTCTTTGCGACTAATCATCAGCAGATCCTCTAAAAGTTCGATCATTTTAGTGACGTTGCGCTGTAATCCTGCTAAAACTTCTTCTTTCTTCTGTGGAGAAAGTTTATCGCCATAAGTTTTTAGTATCTGTGTCATTCCTGAAATGCCATTGAGAGGATTACGAAATTCATGGGATACGATAGAGACAAAGCGAGATTTAAGCTGATTGAGTTCTTTTTCTTGAGCTAAAGCTTGGTTTAACTCTTCTTGTGCTGTTTTAAGTTGCAAAGAATAAGAGCGCGATCGCAATAGTACTCTCAACTTAGTTTGTAACTCCTTCTTTTTGATAGGAAGATGCACAACATCATCCACTAACTGTTCTAAATGATCCGTTGCTAGACCAATATCTTGTAGTGGAGTAAAAAAGACAAAAGGTAATAACATAGGAACTTCTGCTTCTCTTCTGGCTAACATTTTTTGCCGTAGTTGATGAATTGCAGCGAAATCAATCAAACATATATCGAAATTTTGATTTAATAGTTGTTCGCCTTCTAATGCAAAATCGTCATTATTTTGAGGTGACAAGACTTGATATTCTCCTTCAAGCCATTGATATAACATACTACAATTCTTCTGATGCTCTATAAGTAAAAGAATACGTTTCATGCTAACTTACCTACTAAGCTATTAATTAGGGATAACAAATTTTTGATTACTAGAGGTTTAACTAAAACGCTCCTGGCACCATGTGCTAAACTATCTTGTTCCACAACAGGATTATATTGAGGAGTAAAAGCAAAAAACGGAATATCTGCTGCTTGTAACTGTTCGCAATAACTCCCAATACGGCGATCGCATACTGCTAAATCGATTAATCCCAAATTTACTGTACCAGAATGGAATAAGGCTTGCTCTAACTCTTCATAATTACCGACAGCAATCACTTGATAATCTGCTTGTACTAACACTTGGCTCAAAAGCTCTCGATTACGCTTCTTAAAACTTAAGACCAAAAATACAATTGGTTCTGACATCAAAGATTACTTATTACCTATTACTTATCTTTGTCCCTATCAATCCATTCTGGAATACCACTCAAAATTCCTCTTAATTTGGTTAAAGGTTCTCCTACTTTAATGCCATATTTAGTAATGTGAAACTCTCTCAAAGTACGTTCAAAATCCGATACCCTTTTCTTGAGAACGCCGATCGCTTTACGTAACTCACCCTCCAATTCTAAATAACGGAGAAAGATTAAATTATCGGCTAAATAGGAAAGTCCCACATCAGTAACGCTAAATTCTCCCCCTGCAATGGTATGGACTTCGTTAATTAAAATTACCGTTACACCCATATTTTTTAGATATTGACAAAGAGAGTGTAGCTGACGCACTAAATCTTCTCCCTGCATCGATAGCCTATAACCAGATGTGCTATCAATCATCAAAATTCTGGCGTTGTTTTGTTCTACTTCAGCACGTACAAGATGTACGAATTGATTGGGAGTATATTTAAGTGGATCGACTTTAACTACGGATAAAGTACCGCGATCGATCATTACATGAGCGGGAATATTAACTGCTTGACAACGTGTCAACAAAGTTTCTTCTGCTTCTTCAAAGGCATAGAGTACCGAACGTTCTCCTCTACCCGCAGCTTCCTTCATAAACTGCATTCCAAAAGTAGATTTACCTACCCCCGATGGCCCACTAATAATTGTGGTTGTACCCCGTTCGATACCACCATGGAGTAGTTCGTCAATTTCGGCAACACCCGAAGAAATAGCTTCTGAGGTAAATTTGCGCTGATGAGTTTCAGGAATTAAACTAGGGAAAACCGTCATACCGCGATCTCTTAACTCTAGTTCGTGATAACCTTTTACAAAACCAGAACCGCGAAACTTAGCTACTCGAATACTGCGTCTTTCTGGGGTTGTGTGTAGCTCAATTACTCCATCACTCATAAATTGTAGGTCATCATCAGGGTTGCGATCGCTACCTTCGGAAGTGAATAAGAGAGTAATGTCGCGATCTAGCATATAGCGCAGAAAAGACTGTATCTGCTTACGAAACTGAAAAGTATCTGAGGATAAAAAGCGAAATTGAGTAATAGCATCTAAAAAGATACGCTGAGGCTTAATTTTATCAATAGCTTCAATAATCTTTTGAGTCATAGGTGCTCGATCGACTTCGGCGGGAGAGAAAATATCGTAGGTTTGGTCTTCTGTAAAGAAATCTGCTGTAGGACTAAGATCGAGAAATTCCACCCGATCTATATCTATGTCAAGCAGCTTGGCATTACGACGTAACCTAAATTCTGGTTCGCTGAAACTAATAAATAGACTTGTTTCTCCTTGAGATATACCAGCATTAAGAAAATGTAATCCCAAAGTTGTCTTACCGCTACCTGGTTGACCTTTGATTAAATAAGCTTGTTGAGCAATTAAACCTCCCGACAAAATCTCGTCTAAGCCTTCAATTCCAGTAGAAATACGATTCAAAGTCATTTCATTTAGCATTTAGCATCGATTATTTAGCATTTATTATTGACGAGCGATCTCAGCACGAGGTTTTACTATTCGAGGACAAGCGTAAAACTATTAACGTCTTGCGATGTATATCGAAAGATATAGATAACTATTATTTCACAATGTTATGGATAAAATAGAGTATTAAGGAAATATAAGATGTTTTAGATTGTAATGTCTTAATTCCTGCAATCTTTATGTATGTTTCATAAATATCAATGAAATATCAGGGAAATAGCGATCGCCCAAATCGAGTTAGCAGTTTCCTATCTCGTTTGTCCCTTCGCCAGAAAAGAAAACTAATTGTTTCCATACCAATTCTGTGTTTGACAATCTCTCTAATCGCTTTGTGGATACAAAGACAAAATACTCTTGAAGCACGTAGAAATGTAGATCGAGTACAGCAAGTTTTATTGGAGACTAATCGACTGTTAGTATCTCTGCTTAATGCCGAGACAGGGGTACGAGGTTACTATGTTACTCGTCGTTCTGAATTTTTAGAACCATATCAACAAGCTAACAATAAAATTCCCCTTTATTTGGAACGTCTCGATCGCTTGGCAGAAAATAACCTCCAGCGACAGCAGCAGGTTGCTAGGTTAAGAGCCTTATCCCAGAAAGAATTAAAACTTTTAGAACAGAACCTCGCCATAGTTGACGATATAGAAAAGATTGCTACTGAAATTACCCTACTTAGGGATTTACTTATTGATAGCAAAGAAACAATGGATAATATTCGTGTTGCCATTGACGAGCTTACTACTGACGAACGAAACTTACTCAAAAAACGCACCCAATACCTGGATAGTCAAAGAAAGCAAACTACTTTGGTATTGTGGTTGGCAATTGGAGTGAGTCTTTTGGGTTCCCTGGTAGCAATATACTTGTTCGATCGCTTGGAACGAGAACTGCAACAGGGTAAATTTCAACTGAGTCAAAATAAGGAGATTTTAAGCTCGATTCTAGCTAATGTAATTGACGGCGTAATTCTGCTCGAGCGCGAGGATCAAATAGAAAATTGCAACGTAGCTATTGAGCAAATGTTTGGCTACCAATTGTCCGAAGTTAGTGGGGAGAGTTTATCAAAAATAATAGTAGACTCACCCAAACCACAAAATAGCGATCGCGAACAGCCATTTATACTACCTCAAGCAAATAGTCTCGTTGAAGCCTGGGGAAAGCATAAAAATGGTGTCTATTTTCCTGTCGAACTATCGACCAACAAAACTTCATTAAACGCTCAAAAGCTGATTATCGTCCGCGATCTGACCAAACACCGTCATATAGAGGCAACTTTACAAAAACAAAAAAATGAACTTGCTTCTCTCACTACCATACTGTCTCAGAAAAATACTGACTTAGAAGAGCGTAATCAAGAATTAGATAGCTTTACCTATGCTGTTTCTCACGATTTAAAAGCACCCATCAGAGCAATTCATAACCTTTCGGAGTGGATTGAAGAAGATTTAGAAGATGTTTTAACTGAAGACACGCGCTCCCACATGAATTTGCTGCGGGGGCGAGTACAGCGTATGGAAAGTTTAATTCACGGTTTGCTGCAATATTCCCGTGTAGGACGGAAAAAAACTCCCGTTGAAACAGTAGCAGTAGATAAGCTTATTAACGAAGTAGTCGACTTACTTAACCCACCACCAGAAATCGAGATTAAAATTGCTTCTAATCTGCCTACCTTTACTACCCAAAAAGCACCTCTGCTTCAGGTATTTTCTAACTTAATTGGCAACGCTATTAAGCATCGCCATCGTCCAGAAGGAACGATTGAAATTGCTGTAGCAGAAGAAGATGAATTTTATAAATTTACGGTAACTGATGACGGTTACGGCATTGCCCCACAGCATTACGATAAAATCTTCAAAATTTTTCAAACCCTTGAAGCCAGAGACAAAATCGAGAACACTGGAATTGGACTCTCTATTGTTCAAAAAATAATCGAACAGCAAGGAGGAACAGTTAATGTTGAATCTCAAGTGGGAAAAGGGTCTGCGTTTTCCTTTACCTGGCTCAAAAATCAATCAAAAGATTTTGAACGGGCAATCAGCCCGCACTCTACAACCTCGGTAAAAGGTGGTAGTTAGGGCGCAAGCGTGTAGTTACTTTAATGTTAAAAAGCGATCGCCAATATTCGGCGCAAGAAACTTTCGATCCTTGTATTGCGTCTAATACTAAAGTAGTGACAAAACTTATTCTGCATCATGAATAGTAAACAAAGACTCAAAAAAATAATCGCGCCTTTAGCGTTGGGAATTGGTTTAACTGTAGGAATAAGCGCATCAGCAATAGCTCATCCTCGTGATTCCGAATCCTATGGCAATTATCATCAAAGAAGCTTTATCGAAATTCAACCTTTTCGTTCTCTAAATGTAACCCCAAAATACCACACTCCTCTGCCTCGTAGGAGATACGATAATTATGACGATCGTTATTACGATCGAGGTTATTACGGCGATCGCCAAAGAAGAGTACATCGTAGAGGTTTTAGAAAACCTGTTAACGATAGAAGATATCGAAACCGTTATCGCGATTCGGATCGTTACATCAGAATCAGGATTAGATAAGTAACTTCGTTCTGAAAACGATGAGGGATGAATTAAAAGCTGGTTTGTTACAGAAGAAAGAAGAGGAGCAAGCCAAAAGCTAATTAAATTTATTAGCAAGCTCTGAATTCAACTATCTCGTTGGTTGCAACCTCGTCGCCGATAAATAGCTTTTAATCAAAATTAATTAATGGACCGTGAGGAACAATGCGGTTGGGATTAATATGAGGATGGCTTTGATAGTAATGCAGTTTAATATGTTCTAAGTTACAAGTTTCTTTTACCCCAGGATGGTGATAAATTCTCTTTACATAGCTCCATAAATTAGGGTAGTTCCAGATATGACGCAGATTGCACTTAAAATGCCCATAATAAACCGCATCAAAACGAATTAGGGTTGTAAACATACAAATATCTGCTTCAGTTAAACTATCTCCACAGAGATATTCTTGTTTTGCCAGTATTTCTTCCCAGTAATCTAAGGCTGCAAACAATTCTTTGACTGCTTCTTCATAAGCTTCTTGAGACTGAGCAAATCCAGCTTTATAAACGCCATTATTAATCGGATTGTAAATATCATCGATCGCTTTGTCGATTTTTTCCTGCAACTGTTCGGGATATAAATTAACTTGGGCTTTACTAAGGTTGGTAAATTCGGTATCAAACATCCGAATAATTTCGCGAGATTCGTTATTAACAATAGTTGAGGTTTGTTTGTCCCATAAAATCGGTACTGTAACTCGCCCTGTATAATGAGAATCAGCGATCGCATATACTTCTCGTAAATATTTAGTATCATTGACAGTATCGGGGATTGTGCCTCGAAAATCAGAAAATTCCCAACCATCTTCTGCCATCAAAGGATCGACTGCTGAAATACTTATTACCTCGGTTAATCCTTTCAACTCACGCATAATTAAGGTACGATGCGCCCAAGGACAAGCATAAGATACATAAAGATGATAGCGGTTGGCAACGGCAGGAAAATTACTCGAACCATCTGCGGTAATGCGTCCGCGAAAAGTAGTAGGATTGCGCTGAAAACGCCCTTTTTGATCTTTTACATACCCTTCGTTTGTCCATTCTCCGTCGATCATCATTCCTGTAGCCATAATTTCTCCAATTAAAATTTCCTTTTGCTCTATTTTTCAGGTTAGCCTAAAAAGCTTTTGAATAAAGGCTAAGAACTTATATCCCTCTTCTGTCACTTTCCGAAATTTGAACTACAATAGAAGAAATATTTAGAAGCTGTGAGGTAGAGAGGGCAATGGATGTAGAATTACAGATTCTCAAACATTTGAAGCGAGCGCCAATACCGACA
>NZ_LR213807.1 GCF_900659865.1 Hyella patelloides LEGE 07179 | reverse complement strand
AAAAAAAACAAGAGCGAATGCGTGATGTTGTTTTATTACTAAAACAGTTGGTAGAAAGGGAAGAAATCACCTTAAGATTAATTATTGACTGTCTTTATGATGTAGGTTTGGTAAATTTGGTAAATAAAAAGGTTCGCAATCGTCATTTAAATCGTTGCTTAAAAGCGATCGCTACAATGCCCAAACCAATACTTAGAGTATTCGCATTACGCTGGGTTAAGAAGAATGTACCTGGTTTGGTAGCTAATTGGTTAGAAGGACAAGTTTCTTTTAAGTAATAACTCTGGTGATTTAGGACTTTAAAACTGCCATAATTAGATTACCAATAATTACAAAGTAAATTCATAACCCAAGATAATAAAGCCGTATTTAGAAATAAGTTTTGCCGAAATAAAATTGTAATGCTATACAAGAGTATATCTGGCTCTTTTCTTGGTAAGTAATTGCCTGTGGCAATTAGCTAAAAAAAACTATTATTATTTGGTTTTAGCAAGCAAAAATATCCGTATAAACAACTAAAAATATATTACAAGCTATAATTTTAGATTAATGAAAAGAAAAATTTTAGTTATTGAAGATGAACGGACAACTCTCAATAGTATTGTTGAGTTTTTATTGAGTGAAGGCTTTGATGCACTAGGAGCAGAAAATGGTCGTGATGGCATTGAATTAGCTCAAAAACACCTACCAGCTTTGATTATTTGTGATATTTTGATGCCAGAATTAGACGGGTATGATGTTTTAACCTACCTACAACAAGACACAGAAACCGCAGGTATTCCTTTTATATTTTTAACCGCAACCACAGATAGCTCCAGTTTTCGCTTAGGTATGGAAATGGGTGCTGATGACTATTTACGTAAACCTGTCACCAGTGCAGAATTAAGGGCAGCGATCGCGAGTAGGCTGAGAAAGCAGGAAGCTACCATACAAAATTATAGTATTACCGATCTGCCAACTTCAGATATAGCGGATTCTGACCCAGAACAGTTAAGAGAATATAGTAACGCTCAAAGCTCTTTATTTCAGTTTCTTTTAGAAGGGATAAAACCGTCAATTTCTCGTCTTAATCAAGAAATGTCAGAGTTTAGAGAAACCCTTACCGAATCGAAGCAACAAGAACATTTAGATAACTTAGAAAAAGAATTTGCTCGTTTACTCTCGGTAGTTAACCAAGTATCAGAGTTACATAAGATATTAACTCCTGAAAATACGAAAATTTTAAGCCAATTCGATTTTTTTGAAACAAAGCAATAAGATAAAAGAGCGACAAATTATGGTTAGTGGTGGTTATGATGGCAAAATCTCAGTTTGGAGCTATGGTATTGATTGTTGAAACCAATGAACAGCGTTTTCTAATGCCATATCAATAGAGGATTGAGGTAAGCCTAACTGAGTAACTGCTTTATCTGGGTTATAAAACATTTTTTGCCGTGACATTCTAACTCCATCAAGAGAGATACTGGGTTTTTTACCCAAAGATGCCAGTATTTTTTCATCTATCCAAGCAACAGCGTAGGGAATCCAATAGGGAATTTGATTTTTGGGTGCTTTTAAGTCTGTAATATGAGCTAATTTATGGAGAATTTGTTTTAGAGTTAAGTTTTTATTCCCTAAAATATAGCGATCGCCCGTTCGTCCTTTTTCCAAGGCTAATAAATGTCCCCAAGCAACATCTTGAACATCAATCAGATTTAAGCCAGTATCCACATAAAAAGGCATTTTACGACGCAAGAAACGTACTATTATTTCTCCCGTAGGAGTGGGTTTGATGTCCCAGCCACCGATTGGAGTAGTTGGATTAACAATTACAATGTCCTGTCCTAATCGAGTAGCTGAGATCGCCTCTTGTTCAGCATAATATTTAGATTTTTTGTAGTATCCAATTAGTCTAGCTACTGGACTTTGATGGGTTTCATCTACAGATTGACCATTTTTGCCGACTCCGATAGCAGCTACAGAGCTTGTATAAACAGTACGCTCTATATTAGCTTTTCTGGCACATCTGAGAATATTTCGTGTACCCAAAACATTGCTGTGGTGGAGTAAATGGCGATCGCGTTGCCATAGAGAATAACAAGCTGCGACATGAAATAATACCTGACAGTCTTGCATTTTAGAGGTAAGCCCAGGGTCGTTTAAATCTCCTTCAACAAGCTCCACATCTAAAGATTGCAGATTATATAAACAACTATCAGGACGTACCAAAGTTGTTACCTTATAGCCTTGTTGTAATAATAAACGAGCCAAATTAGCACCAATAAATCCAGTACCTCCTGTAAGAAAAACACGCATCTTAAAAATTATGTATTTTTACAACCAACCACCAAAAACTAACAACTAACAATCCCAACAGATTAATTTTATTAGCTTAATCACTTAAATTTACTTATTCACGGATTTAAGGCGAGTTAGTTTGAGATTAAATTTACCACCACTGGTTTCTCCAAAAGCGCGAACTCTTACTATGTAGTTACCATTTTCGGCAATGCGAGAAAATAATAGAGAGTTAGTTGAACCATCAGGACCATCATCATTTTCGGCTACGGTAGAGCCATCTTCAGCAATTAGCATCAGCATTGTATCAAACTCATCAGAAGTGAGATCGATCGCTACTTGATCGCCTTTTTGTAGTTCCACATAGTAGTCGCGAGCAAAACCACCTTCTCCTGTGGGGATATCTTTTTCTGTGAGAGTATCCGCTATTTCTTTATCTGAAGCTATCGATGTCGGGTTATAAAGTCTTAGTTGTGCTTTTGCGGGAAAAATAGCGATCGCATTTACCGCAATTCCCGTAGCTATCAAAAAAAACCAACGTCGAGTAGATACAGTAAACATAAAACTCAAATTTAACAACTGAAGACCTGATTAAATTATATTATCTTCATTAAAGATCGATTTTAAGCAGATATCCTCAGCAAATTTTAATTTGTTTTTAGAAGTAACATCAAATACGTAATTGTACTTAAACCATCGTGATACGATCCTTTCAAGTATTGACTATCAGACAGAGAGTTGTAAAAAGAGACAGTGGATAAATAAGTTGTTCGGTTGATAATTGGGTTAGTGTTTGCTGTTTTTGGCTTGTTCAACTATTTCGGTAACGTTACAGAAAATTCTATTGACTTTTAGTAACTTAAGATAGACAGCGAGTCCAAATGAACCCGAAACAAGAAGTTGTTTGAGATCTGCGATCTCGAGAGCCAATGATATCTCAACAAGAGGGTTTAGACTTAGAATAAAAAATTAGACAGGCTTTTCAAGTCAGTATAGGCATTGTAATTGGTTCAATTATTGGTAATGTGATTGAGGTTTTCTTCGCTGCGATCGCTACTAACATTTTCATTTATGCTACTTGGGGGGAATTTTTGGCTAGTTAAGTTAATAGTTATGAATTACAAAAGAACTCTTAAGTAACAATATCGATAAATTAATGCTCCCTAAATCCCCCAAACCTCTTCCGAACCTCTCCTAATCGGATTTAATATTATTCACTTTTTACTCACTTTGGCTAAATGTAGCTGTGAGTAAGGCTTCGACTTTATGTAGTTATTTTGTAGTATAATAATGTTACTGGTTCAAGTCCCACTCCGTCGATTGGTGGGGTTAACCACCAAACCAAGTCAATTTTAGTGAAAGTTTTAAGCTCACAGTCATTCAATTAATCTTAAGCTTGAAAGGCTAATAGCTGATGGCTAATAACTAAAAACACATTTAATTAATTTGCCCGGTTGAGGGCTGGAGGTAATAATGAATTACCGTTTTTTCACCAACAAAAATAAA
Organism: Hyella patelloides LEGE 07179; assembly: GCF_900659865.1. Lineage (GTDB taxonomy): Bacteria > Cyanobacteriota > Cyanobacteriia > Cyanobacteriales > Xenococcaceae > Hyella > Hyella patelloides. Next base: position 32,049 of record NZ_LR213807.1, on the reverse strand, counting down.
ACAACACCCCAATCTCAACCCCTTCCAGAGCGAGAAACTGAGATGATTCAAGGTCGCTCTGGCGGTTGGATGTTTGATGCGGGTGTTTGGCAAATGTTACGGCGTTGTCTGCTTATTGGGACAGCCCAAAGTACTTACTATGCCAATAAAAGAGAATTAACCGAAGACTTTATCAACGTTATCAAACAAGCTATTAAGGAAAATCCTAGTCGTGTAGCCGAAGAAATTGTCTATGCTAGCGATGGACGCTCTATTAATAATAGTGCGCCGATTTTAGCTTTAGTATTGCTTTCTATGGGAGAAACACCAGAAGCAAAAAGAGCTTTTCGGGAAATTTTTCCCCAAGTAGTGCGTACTGGTAGCCACTTTTATGAATGGTTAAATTACACCAAGTCTTTCAGAGGTTTTGGTAAAATTATTCGTGAAGTGGGTACAGCATGGCTATCTCGCGATGATGTTAAGGGTTTAGCTTATCAATTACTGAAGTACCAACAACGCCACGGCTTCCAACACCGAGATATTCTCAGACTATTTCATGTTAAACCACCAACAGTAGATCACGATCGCTTATTCAGTTGGGTGGTTAATGGTTGGGAAGGCTTACCTAGTGAAATTCCTTCGGAAGCTTTAGCGCAAATCTGGTGGTATGAATGGTTAAAACGCAATCCTAACCGCACCCATGAAGCTATTATCAACGGTCGTTTGACTCATGAAATGGCTGCCCCTGTGGGTAAAATGGATCGGCAAGCATGGCAATTATTGTTTAATGAAATGCCTATCGGTGCTATGTTGCGTAATTTGGGTTCTCTGACTCAATTAGATGTGTTACGTGTTGATAGTGTCGAAAATCTCGACCGTTTGGAAAATGTTTTAAATAACCAAAAATATCTCCGTCGGGGACGTATTCATCCTATTGATGTTTTAAAAGCTCTCAAAACCTACAAATCTGGCGGGAGAGTGGGACGAAGTAAAAAAACTTGGACTCCTGTTTCCCGCATTGTGGATATTCTAGAAAAAACTTTGGAATTATCTTTTGAAACGGTAGAGCCTACTAATAAGGTGTTTCTCCACGGGGTTGATATCTCTGGCTCAATGTCTAGCTATGTGTCCGACTCTGTGGGTTTAACTTGTTGTGAAATTGCTACTACTATGGCTTTAGTAACAGCTAAAGCCGAGAAAAACTATGCTATTCGTGGTTTTTCTACAAAATTTATTGATTTGGGTATTTCTCGCCGAGATTCCTTTAGTTCTGCTCTCAAAAAAGCTCGTAGCCATAATTTTGGTGCTACTGATGCTTCTGTAGCTTATGACTGGGCGATTAAAAATAAATTCAAAGCAGATGTTATTTGCTTTTGGACGGACTGCGAAAGTTGGGCTGGACGCAAACATCCCAGTGTAGCCTTGAAAGAGTATCGCCAAAAAGTTAACCCTAATGTTAAAGCTGTTTATGTCACTTTAACACCCTATAAAATTAGTTTGGTAGACCCCAAAGATGATTTATCTTGGGATTTAGCGGGTTTCGATCCTGGTGTACCTCGTTTGGTTCAAATGTTGGCAACAGGTCAAGTTTAGTGACATCTAAAAATGAGGAAAGAAGGATGAATTATGAAGAGAATAAGGATAAAATACCTGCTTTTTCTTAAATAATCATCTACGGTGAATCTTTCCTCATCGCTTACTTAATTTAACTAATCGTATCATTATTTATTTCATACCTCCTCGCGCGTTTCTCAGTCCACGACATTTGATGTCTTCTCAAATGCTTGCCCTAAAGGATTCCTAAAGGATACACCTTCGGACGACGCGAAGCTAGTGCCGTGGCATAACCGCTCCGCATATGACGGAAGTTTGCTAAGCCTTCCTCGTGCTATGCTTGCTCTTCAACACCGATTTTATTATGTCTTTAACTCATCTCATCATCGATATTGTAAATCATTCTTTTTATGAGACTGTCGAGTGATTTTTTTTGCTGGCTAAAATTATTTAGAGAATGTTGTAATCATTTATGTTTAAGATTAGTTTTTTTACGAAAATTTGGATTAGCTTAGTATCTTTTTTGGTTTGAATAGAACTGTTTTGACTAATTAAATTGAATTCTCTGTCTAATAACTTATTGAGATTATTAATTTCTATTAAACTATTAGATGTTATTTTGATAGGTTCTTGTATTTCTTTAATTCCTAATTTAACTATTTCTAACTTCTTTTTAGTGTCATTTAAACCAGATACATCAAATTTAATTAACTGTAGTTTTTCTAGTATCTTAGTTTTTGATAAACATAAACCTGCTTGGAAAGCAATTTTTTCCAGACAATCAACATCTTCTGGCTGCCATTCTCGAAACTGAAAACATTGATGGGCAACTAGTAAACCAAATATCTTACCATTATCAAGATTAATTGGTACTACTAGATTAGCTTTTACGCCAATGTTCTCTAAATTTTCTATGTAGCAAGGGGTCATTCCCGCTTCATAGATATTGTTTATTGCTCTTACTCTTCCGTCTTGATACTTTTCGCGATATGAATGCTCTAAACAAGGGTCTATAATGATTCTGCCCAAGATGGGTGCTAAAGAAGGTAAGGTAGACTCAGCGACAATTTTCCCAATATTTTCATCTTCTAAACCATAAGCGACAACGCGATCGCATTTTAGCAATTCTTTGGCTCGTCTGGTTGCCAATTGCAATACTGTATTGGAATCTTGCGCTGCGTGAATTTCTTTGGTAACTTCTTCTAATGTCTCTTGACATAGCTGAAGTTGTTCTATTTGAGAAGATAAATTTTGATATTGCTCTTTTTCTGCTATTTGCTCCATCGTCCAATCAGCAATTTGTAATAAAAAGTCTACCTCAGACTGTTGCCATTGACGAATTTGCGAACATTGATGTACTACCAGCAATCCTAAAAGTGAAGCATCTCGATCGATTAAAGGTACAACCAAATTAGCCTTAACCTGGATTCGTTCTAGATTTTCAATATGGCAAAAACTCATTCCTGCTTTATAGATGTCTGCAACGGCTCTGACACGACCTTTTTGATACTTTTCAATGTATCCTGATTCAAAACAAGCATCTTTAATAATTGAACCCAGAATTTGAGCATATCCAGAAGTTACGGCTTCTGCTATGACCTTACAGTAAGAATCTGATTGCAGACTGTAAACAACTACGCGATCGCATTCCAGGACTTGGTATATAATTTCAACACTAATCTGGAAAAGCCCTTCTTTTGTTTCGATCTTACGTAATTTTTGAAAAATATTAGCTAGTAGATTGTTACTACTATTGTTAGATTGAGATGCACTATGAATCATCGTAGAGATTGAAGGCTGAATGGTCATAAAAATATTGGTTACTGTTAGTTACATGAGAAAATTGTTGTTTTTACGATAGATTACCGAGTATTTTTTATATACTTCAAGTAATAATTTGATAGTACAAATAGAAGGCTTACGTAAAATCACTTAATATTTTATCCTACATTTTGTAATTGGGGGGGTACAGAGTAAACAAATCAATCTAATTTTTAGAAAATTGATGAAAAATTGATACTCAGTAAATAGACTTTTTCTCAAAAAAATCAAGAACTAAAATTAAACCTTTTGTGTTTGACCTTTTTTTGTCCACTTCGGTTGACGGGTCTTAACAATAAATTTAATTTTATCTGAGTATTTATTGTGAGTCGATTTATACAATTTTGAGAGTATTATTACTTGTAATTACTCAAGTATTGTAATTGAAATATGGAAAAAAATTACTTAATAACTACCTAAGTAAAAACAACTAAGCTCCCATGCATAAATAATTACACAGTTCTAGTTTTTATCTTAGTATTCCTCTTGTACTTCAGAGAGCATCGCAATTTTCTTGTCTCTTGCCTTGTATCTGTTAAATTTATCTTCTTAAAGCTCTAAGCTAGGAGCTTCGCTTGCTAATAGCTTTGTACTTGACGGGAGGAAATGAGAGAAGACCCCCTAAAGGGTTCGTTAGTTGCTCATTGAGGGAAACCCAAGGGGCTGATTCTGTCTTCTGAAGGCAGAACTCTTCTGCCCCGCCCAAGACCGCACTAACTCACGAAGTCAGAGGAAGCCCCGTCTTTTCAAGGCGGGGTCTCTCTGACCGCGTCGCCGTCAGGCGTTTATACCCGTCGCATCTTCGTGTTGATCCCCATCGCATTTGGGGGCAAGCGTCCGACTTAAACTGCGCGGGAAACCCACGCAGTCGCGGACTTGGGAATGCTTCTCGATGCGGTCACGGAAAAGCGCGCATATTCCATTTATCCTCGAATGGGGACTCCCGCGTTGACAGCTCTTCCAGCAATCACGCTACTGAGTTCAAGACGATTACGCCTTTGCGTTGTCTACAATCGAGTAGGGTCGTCTACCCTGTTTGATCGGCAATCGCGCTTATAGCTTATAGCTTATAGCTTCGCTCCTTTATAACCAGGTTGCCACAGAGCGCAATTCTGGAGGTATTGGAGTATCTTCAGGAAATTCTAGAGTAATTTCGCGATCGCCTAAATATCCCGATTCGGCAAAAGATAAGAGCATTCTGGATAATGCCACCCAAACATCGCGATCGTATTCCCAATCTTTACCTCTGGGAGTATAACAAGAGATCGATTTTAATGCCCAAAAGTAACTATTTCGCACTACCGATCCGCCTTTTTTGTAAGGAGGAAGATCGTCGTAGCAAATTAAAAGAATGTCATCTTGAAGAGTAACTTTCATAATTGAGGAACGAAAAAGGAACGAGGAGGAATAAAAGTATCATTGTTTCGACTCCCCTTAACCTCATAAGATACTGTTGGCGAATTAAAATCAAGGTGATTAAAAGACATCAAAGTAGTGGCAATTCATGAATTGCCACTACAAAATTAGCATCCTGTACTTAAACTTAAATTAAACTCATAAAATCGATTTGCCTACAGCATCTTGTAAGCTCCCCTTAGCTCCCTATCTTCCTCTGCTTCTTGGCTTAAGAATTTAAGATCAGTTGTTGACGATGTACTTGTAGTAGTTCAAATTCTTGATCTGCTACTTTTTCTAACATATAAATAATATTGTCGGGAGATATTTTGGTACCGTCATTACGACAGCTACCAAGATAGCGTAAAACTACAGATTTATCTGGTTGAATAGTTTCTATTTTTAAAGAAAACAAACGATCGCATAAGTTAACTTGTTGTTTTCTTCCTTTTTTAGTGGTTTTTTCCCAAATAATTTCTGAGCGAGTTTTCATAGTTTCAATCCATTGTTGCCAATTTTCAGGGCTATTATTTTCGCTAGTGGTTACAGTGATTAAGTATTCTGCTTGTTCTAAAATTTGAGTTGCAGAGGGTGATTTAACACCAATTTCTTCAACACGATAAATAGGAATTCCTGAAGGTAGCTGAGCCGTTAATTTATTTTTAAATTCCTCTAACTCAATATCTTCTTTCAGTTCAAAATCGGCAATTTCCCCGCTACTGGTAATACCTAAAGATAAAGCATTAGCGATCGCAATACGAGGGCCAGGATGAAATCCCCCAGTAAAGGAAATAGGAATGGCAGCACGACGGATAGCGCGATCGAATAAACGAACCAAGTCCAGATGACTAAGTAAGCGCATTTCTCCTTTTTTCCCAAACCAAACTCTCATTCTTTGTTCTTTGTGAATGTCTGGTTTAAAGTGCCCTTCAAAGTTGGGTATGGGCGGTGCGGGGACTACAATATTATGACCGAAATCTGTTCCGCAAATACCACAATGGGAACAACCTTCAAAGGCACAGTCTGGTACTGTTGCAGCGTCCAAAGCTTTTTGAAGGTCTTTTTTGAGCCATTCTTTATCAATACCCGTATTGAGATGATCCCAAGGTAAGGGTGCATCCAAAGCATCGTTTAACGCAACTTCTGTTTCTATTCCTTGTTCCTCAATCCTCTGTCCTTCTTCCTTAAATAAGTTCCATTCACCGTTTTCTACCTGACGATATTTCCAGGTAAGATCGGCTTCAGCGATCGCTTGTTCCCAAGCTGCAAAGGCATTATCTAAGCTTTCCCACCAGGAATCCATACCTGCGCCTAATTCCCAAGCGCGACGCACGACACCTGCTAATCTGCGATCGCCTCTACCGACAAAATCTTCCATAGCGGAAATACGCACATCGGTATAGTTAACCTTGACTCCCCTGATACGGCGAAATTCTTCTCTGAGTAAATCTTGCTTACGTAAAAACTCGCTAGTAGATACGGAATGCCATTGAAAGGGAGTATGAGGCTTGGGAGTAAAGTTAGAGATTGTGATATTAAAGTTGAGGCGTTTATTGCTTAGATTGGCACATTCTCTGCGTAACCAGCGTACTGTTTCAGCAATACCCAACACATCGACATCGGTTTCTCCTGGTAAACCAATCATGAAATAGAGTTTTACTTTGCTCCAACCTTGTTCAACGGCGATTTTAATTCCTCTTAATAATTCTTCGTTGGTTAAGCCTTTATTGATGACATCTCGCATTCTCTGTGTACCAGCTTCAGGAGCAAAGGTTAAGCCAGATTTACGCGTACCACCGATGATCTTAGCGATATTCTCATCAAATCTATCTACCCGTTGACTGGGTAAAGAAAGGGAAATATTCTCTTCTTGAAGACGGTTTTTGATTTCCATACCTACCGCAGGTAAAGCTAGATAATCGGAGCAGCTAAGAGATAATAAAGAAAACTCGTTGTAACCAGTAGTCCGCATTCCTTTTTCAATAGCATCTACTACTTTTTCAGGTTCTACGTCTGTTGCAGGACGAGTTAACATTCCTGGCTGGCAAAAACGACAGCCACGGGTGCAACCTCTTCTAATTTCTACTGTCAAGCGATCGTGTACTGTTTCGACATAGGGAACCAAGCCGATAGAATAGGCAGGAATGGGGGTAGCTACGCGTCGTAAAATTCTCTTGGGTACATCATCTCGATTAGGATGTACCGAGCCATCTTCTGACATATCGTAAAATTTTGGCACATAAACCCCTGGAACTTGGGCTAAATCAAGTAATAACTCTTCTTTACTTAATCCTGCTGTTTTTCCTTCTTCTAAGACAAAACCAATTTCGGGTAATAATTCTTCTCCATCACCCATAACCAGAAAGTCGAAAAAGTCTGAGTATGGTTCGGGGTTAGAAGTTGCAGTTTGTCCCCCTGCAAAGATTAAAGGGTAATCCCCTTGTTCTCTTTTCTGCCAAGTGAGGGGAATCTGAGCTAGATCGAGCATTTCTAGGATATTAGTTGCTCCTAGCTCGTAACTAAGGCTAAAGCCTAAAATATCAAATTCTTGTAGCGATCGCTTTGATTCTAAGGCAAATAAAGGTGTATTGGTGTCTCGTAATTTAGTTGCTAAATCTTTCGCTGGCAGATAAGTGCGATCGCAAAGTTGGCGAGGCTGGGCATTGATAATATTGTAGAGAATAATATGACCCAGATTGGAAGCACCTACCTCATAAACTTCGGGATAGGTTAAAACCCAACGGATAGTAGCCGAATCCCAAGGTTTATGCTTCGCTCCGAGTTCTTTTCCCAGATAACGAGCAGGTTTATTGATTTCGGGGGAAATTAGTTGGTCAAAGGCGATCGTCACAGCAGGATGCTCCTCGTACTTTTTTGTAGTGGGACTAGCATCTTTTAATATACTGGACAAAGCCTTTGCTCAGCATTAATCAGAATATTTTTCCAAAAACTCATATCCTGTAAAGTGAGCAGAATTAGCTCTCAGTTCTTGAGGTTTGCTCACCTTACTTTTGTTGGTACTTTACTTTTCTGAGAATCAAAGATAGTGTTATGCTGCCACAGCTTCGGCGACAAAGCTATCCTGACTGTCAAAAATGTTAAACACATTATCTAGCTGAGTTAGCTCGAAAAGCATTCTTACGGAGGGAGCTACAGAGCAAATACTAACATTGCGTTTCATCTCTTGAGCAAAGCGAAATCCTTCAATCAGAGCCATTAAACCTGCACTATCCATAAACTCAACTTCTTTCATATCTATGAGTATGGAAGGATTATTTGATGTCTCAACAGCCTCGGTTAGTTGTTGTAAAAATTCTTTAGCGTTAGCTGCACTCAAGTAACCTTGAGGTTGAAAAGTGGCAAATTCGCGATTCAATAAATTGCTATTCATTTTTTTCTCGTAAGATCCTGACTAAACACTACTTCAAACTTCAATTTATGTTTAAGAGGATAATCGTTAATTCTAGATTTATCCACCTAAAGTAATTATCTTCATAAAATCTTGATACTCTAGGGAGTATTTTTAGGTATTATTTCAATCACTTTATGTATTCTAAGATACAGATTTATTTCTTTGATTTGTCTTGACTTTGATTACAGTTTCCCCAAAACTACGATTAGCTAGTTGATTTATAAGAGCTTGGCACAATAGTTCTTTTATAGTCTGTATAAATCGATAATCTATCGGGGAAAATACCTATTTTTTTGCTCATAAATGTTATATGTTCAGTATTTACGCCTCCTAATATGTTACTAAAAAGTACTTTCTAACAATCTTTACAAAATTTTGTTTTAGAGAATACAAATTTTCCTGAATGCTGTCTTTTACTGATAGCAAAAACAGAAAATTTAGGGAATCAATAATACTAAGAGTAATTTTGTGATTTTTTTGTAGTGCAGATAGCAAAACATAAAGTTTGATACAATCGCTACACAACAGAATAATTAGGTTTGCCAGTTCAGTTTTATGCCATCTTCTATCGTTACTATTCAAAAAAAAGACGACCATACTCAAAAATTAGTGATTGTTCCTCCTAGTAATGGACTGACTTTAACAGGAAATGTTTCCATTCCAGGAGATAAATCGATATCTCATCGTTCTTTAATGTTTGGTGCGATCGCTGAAGGAGAAACTGTTATCGAAGGGTTATTGGTGGGAGAAGACCCCCAAAGCACCGCCAAATGCTTTAGACAGATGGGAGCAACAATATCCCCTTTAAATCCAGAAAAAGTAATAGTCCAAGGAATTGGCTTAGGAAATCTCCAAGAGCCAACAAATATTTTGGATGTTGGAAATTCAGGAACAACAATTCGTTTGATGTTAGGATTACTCGCATCTATTAGCGATCGCTTTTTTACCGTTACAGGGGATGATTCTTTGCGATCGCGTCCGATGTCCAGGGTAGTTGAGCCTTTACAGCAGATGGGAGCAACTATTTGGGGAAGAAACAATGATTCTTTAGCACCTTTGGCTATTAAAGGACAAAAACTGCAAGCAATACACTATATGTCCCCCGTAGCATCGGCTCAAGTGAAATCTTGCATTTTACTTGCTGGTTTGATGGTAGACGGGAAAACTACTGTTACCGAACCTGCTTTATCGAGAGATCACAGTGAAAGAATGCTCAAAGCTTTTGGTGCAGAATTAGAGATTGATTCCCAAACCCACAGCGTTACTCTTACAGGACAGCCCACCCTCAGAGGACAAAATGTCATTGTACCAGGAGACATTAGTTCGGCTGCATTTTGGTTAGTAGCTGCTGCAATTGTTCCTGATTCAGAGTTATTAATTACCAATGTCGGAGTTAATCCCACCCGTACGGGGATTTTAGAAGCCTTAGAAATGATGTCAGCCGATATCACCAAGGAAAATGAAAGGATAGTAGCAGGTGAACCTGTAGCCGACTTACGAGTTAAACACGGTAAACTAACAGCCTGTACCATCGAAGGGAGTATAATCCCTCGCTTAATTGATGAAATACCCATTCTAGCGGTAGCTGCTACTTTTGCTGAGGGAACAACAGTGATTAAAGACGCTGCGGAATTACGAGTCAAAGAAAGCGATCGCCTAAAGGTAATGGCGACAGAATTAGGTAAAATGGGAGCAAAGATTACCGAACTCCCTGATGGCTTGGAAATTACAGGAGGTACAACCCTAAATGGTGCAGAAGTAGACACTTATACCGATCATCGGATTGCTATGAGTTTAGCGATCGCTTCTCTGATGGCTCAAGGTGAAACTACGATTCATCGTGCTGAGGCTGCATCTATCTCTTACCCGATGTTTTTTGAGACTTTACAACAAGTAATCAGTAGTTGAATTGGCGTAAGTCTTCTTTGACAACCACAGTGCATTCCCATTGTTGCTATGTTTAACCAAAACTGCTTTTGTGTTGTAATACAGATAATTGGTTGCTCACTTGTTTGAGAATCTTGTCATTCTTCGGCAGAAAAGTATTTTTTTACTGCTTCATAAAGAGCTTTCTAAACTTTCAACCATTGAGATAAATCACGATTGATTAGCTCTTGTAACTGAAGGATATCAGTTTGATACTCCGCTATTAGTTGTTGGCGTACTTCAGGATTGAGTTTGGGTTTATAGAGATTTTTAGTTTTAGCCTGCTTCTTGATATTTGTTCTGAATTTCAAAGGAATAAAAGGTTTAACTAAAGTTTTGAGTGGATTGGGTTTATTAATAAATTCATGCCAAGTTTTATTACGTGGTATTTGAGAGACGTTATGTTTTTTAGATAAATCTAATTCAAAGCTGTCATCTATTTCTAAAAAGTTAAAAATATCTTGTAAAACTTGTTTGGGATTAGCGACAAAATCTTGATGTAAATAAACTCTGATTTGTTGAGGATCGAAAGTTTCAAAGTATGGCTTTAGTTGTTGATAGTAAAAACCTTGGGCTTTATAATGCCAACGTGGTCCCCAATTGTCATTAATTCTTTTTGGTTCTGCTGCCAGTGCTTCAGTAAAATTAGTTATGGGTTCTGCACCAGGTTGAACTGCCCAAACATAGTTAGAAAATGCTCTTTCTACTGGGTCGCGCAACATAGCAATAAGTTTAGCATCAGGAATATAATGTTTAATGCGATCGCAAGCTTGAGTATAGTAAAGATATAGGGGTGTTGCTTCACCAATTGCTTTTTGATTTTCTGCCCCTGCAAACATTTCTTGATAGCTATCTAGATCTGTTACTGTCCACTTGTTAATTCTATATTTTACTCCTGGTCCTTGAAAGTTTAATGTTTGCCCTTCAAAAGCAAAAAACCCTGGTTCTTTAAAAGAACTCATATACACATCAGGATGTTGTTCGAGATACTTATATAGAGAAGTAGTACCAGCTTTGGCTGCACCAATAATTAGAAAATTAGGTAAAGTCATTTTATTGATTATTAACTAGACATTAATTACACTTTTAGCCATGGGGAAAGATCGCGATCGATTAGCTCTTGAAGTTGTAAAACATCTTCTCGGTATTCTGCAATTAATTGCTGGCGAAATTTTGAGCTAACTTGAGGCTTTACTAGATTTTTTTTGTTAATTTTTTTGATGATTTGTTGGCGTAAATTTTGGGGTAATAATGGTTTAAGAAATGACTTAAAAGGATTGGGTTGAGAAACTAGAGACTGTAAAGCTTGATTTTTTGGTACAGAATGAGATTTTCTCACTACTTCTGAGATATTAGGCATAAAGCGATCGTCTACTTCTAGGAAACTAAAGATATCCTGTAGTAGCTTCAAAGGCTCAGTTTTTAAGTCTTCATAGAGATAAATTTTAAGTTGATTACTATCAAATAGAGAATAATAACGTTGCAATTGGCGATAATAAAAACCTTGATCTTTATAATACCAAAATGGCCACCAATGATTTTTAATACGTTGTGATTCTTGTTGAATAGCTGCGGAAAAACTATCTAAAGGTTCTCTTTTTGCCTGTTTTAAATGTAAATAATTAGAATAAGCTCTATCTACTGGATTACGTAAAATCGCAATCATTCTAACATCAGGAATATAATGCTTAATACGTTGAGGAGCTTTGGCACTCCAAAGATACATGGTTGTAGCTTCGCCAATCGCTTTTTCGGCTTCAACTCCAGCGAATAGTTGTTGATACTCTTGAAGACTGGTTTTAGCAGTTTCTATTTCATCTCCTACGCCATTAAAATCAAGGGTTTCATTCTCAAATACAAAAAACCTGGGCTCTTTAGCGGGACTCATATAAATCTCTGGATGCTGCTTCATGTAGCGATAAATCGAAGTAGTGCCTGTTTTGGCAGCCCCCAAAATTAAAAAATTAGGCATCACCATGATTTTTTACCTGGATTAAGTTGTTGTTGTAATTATTAGTAATTTGCTGTAAGCGTATGTAAACTGAATACAAAATTAACATCTTCGTTACTAACTGTGCCACCTCAAAAGTAGTTGAGATTTTCTCGTTGTTCAATAGTTTCTCTTCATTAGACACAATGTCAGTGAAATTAAGAATAGAGTGTTTGCAGAAATATGATTTGAACAAATGGGTTTAATTGACATAGAAAATGAGATTTTTCTAACCAAAGTAAGGTTCATTTAAGTACTATAGAAGAATAAAATAATTTTATGGTGAGTTAAGATCGCTGAATTCAAGTTTCTTCAAAGTCCATAAAGTTCATGTCTGATTTAAACCAGAACTTGGCTATCGCTCAGATCATAACTCTCATGACTAGCTATAGCTTTGATACTGACCAGAATAATGTGGAAGAATTAGTTCAACAGTGGCAGAAAATATATCATGTCCATTGGATTTATTTGGCTACTATTGAGGCATTATATCTTGGACGCTACAAAGCTATCTCAATTGAACAGATTATGAACAGTTGGTTACGTTCGGGACAGCCTAAGACTCATTTTGGCGGAGAGTTTGAAAGGCTGATCTCTCGTAAATTACCACGACATCTCAGCACACTAGAACCCGTAAAAGAAAAAGAACAGGAAACAGTACTACAGTTTAGTAAAAACAATTACCCAACTTTTGAATCAAAAACTCAGATCGCAAGTAATCGTCAAGAAAAGTGCTCCCAAGATCGTTCAACACCTCAACCAAACCTGAATGATAAACCCGATATCTCTGCTACTCAAAATTTGCACCTTTCTACTAAAGTAACTCCCGTACCCAAGCCTAAAATTGTTTCTTCGACTTCTTCCCACAAAAAAGCCAATAAAACCCAGAAAATTGCTAAAAAACAATCTCATAGCCAAGGTATTACTACTTTTCAACCTCTTCCTGATGGATCGGGCTTTTTTCGAAAACTTAAAGAGATCGCTGATAATCAACGCCAAGAGGAGCAGGATGAATAGGGGAAGCAGAGGGAGATGGGGAGGTAACAGATAATGGGTAACCACTAACAACCAATTATTTTTCGTCAACACTCGCTCTCGGAATATACCTTGTCTTAAAGAAGAGCATTTTCTCCCGTTATCAAAAATAAATTACAATATATGAAGCAATTATAAGGAAGAAGTAAGGAATGCGCGTTGCAATCGTAGGAGCAGGACTAGCAGGAATGGCAACAGCGATCGATCTAGTAGATGCTGGTGCTGAAGTAGAAATTTTTGAATCTCGTCCCTTTGTGGGAGGTAAAGTAGGTAGTTGGGTAGATGGCGATGGCAACCATATTGAAATGGGTTTACACGTCTTCTTCGGAAACTACTACAATCTATTTGCTCTAATGGAAAAAGTAGGCGCAATTGATAATTTACGCCTAAAAGAACACACCCATACTTTCATTAACGAAGGGGGAAAAGTCGGTGAGTTGGATTTTCGCTTTCTGACTGGCGCACCTTTTAATGGTTTAAAAGCTTTTTTTACCACCTCTCAATTATCTGCTGCGGATAAGGTTTTTAACTCTCTTGCATTGGGTACAAGCCCTGTAGTGCGCGGATTAGTAGATTTTGAGGGTGCAATGAAAACTATCCGCGATCTAGATCGCATTAGCTTTGCAGATTGGTTTCGCTCTCATGGGGGTAATAATAACAGTCTGCGGAGAATGTGGGACCCCATTGCCTACGCGTTAGGATTTATCGATACAGAAAATATCTCTGCACGCTGTATGTTAACCATCTTTCAGTTGTTTGCTACTAAAACAGAAGCTTCTGTGTTGCGGATGTTGGAAGGCTCTCCACAGGATTACCTTCATACACCTATTGTTAATTACCTTGAAGAGAGAGGGGCTAAAATCCACACTCGCCGTCGCGTTAGGGAAATTCTTTTTGATTCAGCAGATCGAACCAAGGTAACAGGAATCGTCGTAGCTAACGGTGAAACAGAATCTACTATTACAGCCGATGCTTATGTCTGTGCTTGCGATGTCCCAGGAATTAAAAAGGTAATACCCCAAGAATGGCGCAAATGGTCTGAATTTGACAATATTTACCAGTTAGATGCTGTTCCTGTGGCTACAGTACAATTGCGCTTTGATGGTTGGGTAACAGAATTACATGATGCGGATAAACGCGAACAATTAGAACGAGCAGAAGGCATTGATAACTTACTTTATACCCCTGATGCCGACTTTTCTTGTTTTGCCGATCTCGCACTAACTAGCCCTGGAAACTTCTATAAAGAAGGTGAAGGATCCCTATTACAATTGGTGTTGACTCCAGGCGATCCCTTTGTCAAAGAAAATAATGATGCGATCGCAGATCGCGTTTTAAAACAGGTACATAAGCTGTTTCCTTCCTCTCGCAACCTCAATATGACCTGGTATAGCGTAGTTAAGCTGGCTCAATCTCTTTATCGAGAAGCTCCAGGAATGGATCCTTATCGTCCACCTCAGAAAACTCCTGTCGAAAACTTTTTTCTTGCAGGGAGTTATACCCAACAAGATTATATAGACAGTATGGAAGGTGCAACCCTCTCTGGAAAACAAGCAGCCAAAGCCATTTTAGATTGTGCAGAAGCTCTCAAACAGTTATCAGCGATCTACTAATCAGTAATCGTAGGGTGGGCAATGTCCACCTGACTGTAAAATAAGTTTTATACTACAGATAATTAATATTCAGAACTTATAATCTCAGATGTCAGATTGGCTAGAGCATACCGTACAAGTAGAAGTAGCAGTACCCATCGAGCAAGTATGGAGTCTGTGGTCAGATTTAGAACAAATGCCACGATGGATGAAATGGATTGATTCGGTGGAAATTCTGAAAGATAATCCTGAATTATCTCGCTGGAAATTAGCTAGTGGTGCATTTAAATTTACCTGGCTGTCTCGTATTGTCAACTTAGTTCCCGAACAAATTATCCAATGGGAATCAGTAGATGGTTTACCAAACAAAGGAGCAATTCGATTTTACGGTCGTCACAATAGCAGTATTGTCAAATTGTCTGTAGCTTATTCCATTCCTGGTATCCTAGGGAAAATTATGGATAATCTATTTTTGGGTAGAATTGTCGAATCAACTATCCAAGCAGACATGGAGCGTTTTCGCGAATATGCTTTGAAAACCACAACATAAGCAGGTAGGCAAATTTATTCGCCTGTTTCCGATTGTAGCGATCTTTTCTCCCGCTCTCGAAGCTCCTTTGCTAGAAAAAACATGGGTTTATTTGGCAAAAGTACTTAGTTATCCGTTTAATTTAGTAAATTATGTACTTAATCAGTAAATTTTGTCTTTAAATTCCACTAAAATGATAAGATTTTTCTGAGAATAAAGAATCGGTATTCGAGTTGGTATTCAGTATTGGTAGGTTTTTCCGTAAAGTATTGATAAGCTTTGTCCGAAATCTTGTATCTCCGTAAGCATATTATTTAGGAGACAATAATCATGTCGATTTATGTAGGTAATCTTGATTATGGATTAGAGCAAGAAGACCTAGTTGAAGTATTTTCTGAGCATGGAAATGTCAAAAGGGTTCATCTTCCTACTGACCGTGAAACAGGACGTAAGCGTGGTTTTGCTTTTGTTGAAATGGCTAACGAAGATGAAGAAAGTGCTGCTATATCTGCACTAGATGGCGCGGAATGGATGGGTAGAACCCTTAAAGTTAATCAGGCAAAACCCCGCGAACCTGGAAATTCTGGTGGGATGAATCGAAGAAGTTTTCGTATCTAGACAAAAAACTGAGATCGAAAGTATTGATTAATGTTTGAGGCTTGCTCTTGAAAATTAGAGAGTTCAAGCCTCTTTTTGGTTAAAGGCAATAATATTAATACCATAAGATGTAATATTCTATGGTGAGAAAAACCGAATTTTTGAATAAATAGCTATGAAGTATTATTCATCAGAAGATCGCGTTATTACAGAAACGAAGAATACTTATGTAGTAGATTTGTCTATAGTCGTTCCCATCTATAATGAGGCAGAAAGCCTTACCGCATTAGTCAAGGCGATCGCTAATTCGGTAAAAGATACTTCTTTAAACTACGAAATTATTGGTGTTGATGATGGTTCTAGTGATGGTTCAACTCAGATACTAAGGGATATTGCCAGAGAGCGTAATGACCTCAAAGCAGTCATTCTTCGCCGTAACTATGGTCAAACTCCAGCTATGGCAGCAGGTTTTGAATGTGCAGAAGGTAAAATAATTATTACCCTTGATGGAGACTTACAAAATGACCCCGCAGATATTCCTATTTTACTAGCCAAGTTAGAAGAAGGTTACGATTTGGTCAGTGGTTGGCGCAAAAAAAGGCAAGACGCAGCTTTAACTAGATTGTTACCCTCCAAGATTGCTAACTGGTTAATCGCTAAAGTAACTGGCGTTAAAATTCATGATTATGGCTGTTCTTTAAAAGCTTATCGTGCTGAATTGGTTGCAGACATGAACCTTTATGGAGAGTTACATCGTTTTTTACCTGCATTAGCTTTTATTGAAGGTGCAAGAATTACAGAAATTCCCGTACGTCATCATCCCCGTCGTTTTGGTCAAAGTAAATATGGTTTAGGACGCACTATTAGAGTAGTCATGGACTTATTTACGATCTTTTTTATGAAAAAGTTTTTGACTCGTCCGATGCACGTATTCGGCTTATGGGGAATGATTTCTTTTGCTTTGGGTATTGCTACTGGTTTATATTTGACTGTAATTAAGTTCGTTTTTCAACAAGATATTGGTTCTCGTCCTCTACTTATTTTGGCAGTGTTGTTAGTTCTAACAGGAATTCAACTATTTTGCTTTGGTTTAGTTTGTGAGTTACTGATGCGCACTTATCACGAATCCCAAAGAAGACCAATTTATCGTATTAGAGATATTGTTGGTGGAAAAGGTAATTAGTTATCAGTGACCAGCTATCAATTATTGGTATAAATTAGCAAGTAAAAAATAACTACTGACTTTCAATGAAAATTTTGATTTATGGTGTTTCGTTTTTATTACTGTTACTTAGTAGCGGATGCCAAGTTAAACAAAATGAAGTTCGAGTAATTAAGGATTTAGAATATGCTTCCTATGAGCATCAAGGAGAAACCAAATCATTATTGTTAGATTTATATTTACCCCAAACTGAATCTAATCAATCTGTAGAACCTTTACCGTTACTTATTTATATTCATGGTGGAGGATGGCGAGAATTTAGTAAAGAGATTTGCCCTGGTAAAATTGTAGCAGAAAGAGGATGGGCGATCGCTTGCATTAATTATCGTTATAGTACTGAAGCTATCTTTCCCGCACAAATTCATGATGCTAAAGGTGCAGTACGATGGTTGAGAGCTAATGTCGAACAATACAATTTTGACCCCAATAGATTTGGTGCTTGGGGTGCATCAGCAGGAGGTCATTTAAGTTCTTTATTAGGTACTTCTGAAGGGGTTGCTAATCTCGAAGGTAATCACGGTAATTTAAATTATTCTAGTAGTGTTCAGGCAGTTTGTAACTGGTATGCTCCCACGGATTTTACTCAAGTCAAACCTGCTTTTACCGAAGCATTTTCTCCTGAAGTTTCACAAAAATATCGTGAAACTCCTTGGTATCTTTATACAGTGGTTACGACTTTATTGTTAGGTGGTTCGGTAGCAGAAAAGCCAGAATTAGCCCAAGCTGCTAACCCCATCACTTATATTGATAGTCAAGACCCACCTTTTATGGTGCTTCATGGTGATTTAGATAAAATAGTTCCTGTGAGTCAAAGTGAAATTTTAGTTACTGCTTTGCAGTCTCAAGATGTACCAGTAACTTTTGTTCGTAAGCCCGAAATGACTCATTCCTATAGAGGAGAAGATGGCGAAAAATTCGATCCTGAATTAATTGATTTGGCACTAGATTTTTTTGAGCAAACGTTAACGCCATGATTTGATGTTTTTAATTTTTTGATAAAAGTCTTTATAAAGAGAACTTTGAGAAAAACCAAAAGCTGAAGCTTAAACTTAGACTAATAATTTAAGTACTTCAGCTAGAAATAAAAACACATTTACCTTAAATTTAGCAACCACCATAACTTTGATTATGGACAAGGATTTTGACCGTTATTAGAATTATTAGAAACAGTTATATTTTGGTCGAATAAAGCATTATAACTCTGGAAAACCAATGAAGTTAAAGGAGTTAAAATCGAAGTCAGAGTATCTACCGCAACAGAAGTTACAGTAGGTTGTGGAGGGTTGGGATCGCAATAAGGCTGGGAATTAAGCTGATTAGCCACTGCAACAGTTTGCGGTTGTGTCGGAGGAACATCAGCAACAGAAGAATCATTTTGGGGAATAGGTTCAGATACGGAGTTATCTGTAATTTCAGGAGTGCCACTGGTAGTTTGAGATTCGGAATTAACCGCAATGTTTTGAGGATTTGGATTGTTACTCAAATAGATATGATTAATTACACTACCCTCATAAACCCTTTTAGTAAATTGCCAACCAGGTTCTAGATCGATTTTAACTGGGGCTGCTGCGATACCAGAAGTACGTCCGATAACTAAATCTGGTAAACTAGGGTCTTGATGATCGGCAACTAAAAGTAAGTTATTATTATTTGGCATTAATCTTAAAAGATAAGATACGCGATCGTCATTGCCATTAACTCTTAGAGTGTAACCATTAGTATCCACTGCTTTACGGCAACTATTGGTATGATCGAAATTCAAGAGAGCTAAGTCTACAGTTGTTGGAGAATATCCTGATTCCGTCCAACATCGACGTTGACCAGGAATTTGCTCAATAATTGCTAGACGATATTGCTTGTAATTGTAAGGAACTGCAACAGCAACAAAATTACCTTGATCTACTTTTTGCTCTGCGAAGTTATAACTGTGACTGGGCTTAATTGTAGTAGAGAACGCACCTAAAGAAATAGTAAGTAACGTAGCTATTTTTACGGGTAGAGATAGTTTCACGATCGATCCTAGATTAATTGTCTTTAATTATTAGTACGTAGCATTACCAAAATTCAAGCAATTCTCTAAGAAAAATCAGCTACAGCAAAGCAACAGAAGAATAACTTAAAGATGATTTGTAACCGAGAAAAATTTTTTTTTACATAGTCACAACATGATTGAAAAGAAGTAAAGGGTGCAGATTGGATTAAAAAGTTAAATTGATTGTAGGTTTAGAAAAGACAATAGCGATTGCTATTGCTGTGAAACAGGTCAAGCAGTAGCAGATATCTACCAGGTTTAGGGTCAAGATTAGAGGATCTAAATTAGAAGCCTACTCAGCTTCTACAATTTAAGTTACCAATTACCGTATAATTAAAGCACGAAGACTCTTCAAAACCCTTTTCTCCCACTGGTACTAAGGAAAGAGACTATGTTTTTAATAGCATTCAGAATTGTTATGCTCTTAGCATTCGCCTATTTATTTGGTCTGTTGGTTGCTTGGTTGTTCTCGTTGTTTAATACTGATGATGGTGGTGACGACTTCCGTAGAGATGACCCCGATACTCCTAAACCACCATTCCCTGGCAAAACCTTGGAGCAAAATAAAAGTAAGAAACGTTTGGTCGAAGTCGATGAATCTTATTACCTTGAAGAATTCGATTTAAGCAAAAAGCAGTAGTTTGATTCTTAATTGGTTAAAAATCATCAAATGACTGATTCATCATCAAAAGATATCATATTAGCTGCCAATCAAGCTTTTTATCATGCTTTTTCCCATAGAGATATTAGGAAAATGAATCTTTTGTGGTGGCAGGGTACGACCAGTTTGTGCGTTCATCCAGGTGGTGAAGTTCTTATGGGATGGGAGACGATTCGAGCCTCCTGGGAATCTATATTTCAAAATACCGAATCGTTGGAAATAGATCTAGAAGTTATTAAGATAGAAATCGACCAGGCTCTTGCTCATGTAGTCGTCAGAGAAACCGTGTTACAGTCTAGCCGAGGTCGTTCGCTAAAAGCACAGTCAATAGCAACTAATATCTTTCAGAAAATGGCACAAAAATGGTATCTGGTTCACCATCACGGCAGTCCTATTATGCGTTAGCTTGTTGTTTTTAGCGATCGCCAAGCCAAGATTGCCGTGTCGGATTACAATATTGTTGGAGATCGCTTTTTTCTAAAATTGGGAATTTTATTATACGCACTTGTTTAATGACCAACTCAAAAATATTTCTCAGATCGAACACTCAAGACAGCGATAGCGCAGTGCTTCGAGAATTATGCGATCGCCTGTTACTTTTTGCGTTAATATTATTTGTAGACTGATCCCAAATCCGTTTAGTAAAATCCCCAATAAATATCTAGTGTAAAGACGTATCATGATACGTCTTTACAAGGTTGAAAGATTTCATCTATAAACTGGGTATGTAATTCGGATTTGGTATGATTACCCATTGTCATCAACCTAAAAAGCCAAATCTCCGTCTTAACTAACTTTCACCTTAATCTGCATAAAAATGAACTCAGGTTAGATTAGGTACAAACTACCAAAATCCCCTTCTACCATTAGGTAATACTGTTGTCCAGTTAGTTTTAGCCTGTGCTAATTGTTCTTCTGTAATACTGGCATTGCTGAGATTAGCCCCGCAAAGATTAGTACCTTTTAATTTAGTTCCTTTAAAGTGAGCATAGCTCAAATCTGCCCCTCTCAAATCCGCTCCTTCCAAATTAGCAGAACTGAGATAGCTACGACCCAAATTAGCATTACGCAACATCGCCTGACGTAAATCGCAGCCAGTAAAATCAGTTGAGTTTAAATCTGCTCCCTGTAAATTGATTTTGACCATTCGAGAGTGATGAAAATTAACTCCTGAGAGGTTAGCTTTTTGTAAGTCTTGTAAACTGACATCTTTTTGAGCAAAATCTCTTCTACCACTGGAGTAAGCACTTAACAAAGTTTCTCGATCTAGTTTTAGGGGTTTTCGAGATTCTTGATGTCTTTCTGTACTACGGGGGTTGCCAGTTCTCCCCATATTTCTAGATGCTCCAGTACCACCTGTTCTATTTCTGGAGGAATTACGAGAAGTTGCATTAGAGGGGGTATTACGACCACTTCTGCTACCTGTTCTACCTTCTGTTCGGGAACGAGATGTCGAACTATTTTTTCTTCCAGAAGAATAAATCGATTGTCTGGAAGAGCCACTATTCATACGAGAATCTGACCCCGTAGTAGAAAGCCCTCCCACCATGCTTGCTGCTAGGTTATCAATGTGGTTATGAATATCTATAGCTTGAAGAACTTCTTCTGCCGTTTTATAGCGATTTTTGACAGCTACTTCCAGCATAGTTAGCAGAATATCGCCAAATTGCTCGCTGATATCTACATATTTCAACCAATCAATATCTCCTGTTAAGGGGTCACAATCCATGTTTTTTGGGGCTTTCCCAGACATGAGATACATACAGGTGACTCCCAAAGCATAAACGTCACTAGCGTATACAGGACGCATTGCTAACTGTTCTGGGGGAGCAAAACCAGGAGTACCGACAGCAAAAGCTGTTAAGGCGGTTTGATCTCCTCCCGAAGCTATAGTGTTAACTTGATTTTTAACTACACCGAAATCAATGAGTACTAACTTATTATCAATTTCACGACGAATGATATTTGCGGGTTTAATATCACGATGGATTACTTTTTGAGCATGAATGTCTCGTAAAATAATCAGGGTTTCTCGAAGAACTTCTTGTGCTTGTTCTTCATTAAGGACACCATTTTTTTTGATTTCTTGTTGTAGATTGTTACCTTTAACAAATTCTTGGACAAGATAAAATTGCTCTCTATCTTCAAAATAATCCAGTAGGCGGGGTATTTGAGGATGATTACCCACTTTGCCTAAAGTTCTGGCTTCTCTCTCAAATAGCTGTCTTGCCATAGTGAGAAAGTTAGGATTATCGGTATTGGGTTGTAGCTGCTTGATAACACACAAAGGCTTACCAGGAAGAGAAAGATCTGCAGCGAGAAAAGTTGCACCAAAACCACCTTTTCCGAGACCTTTGACTAAGTGATAGCGATCGCGCAATAATAATTTTGATCCACAAGCCTTACATTTTTTTGACTTGGGGTGATTTACAGGTTTAGGACAGGATGGATTAAGGCAGTAGCTCATTCAAAATTACCTACACGGCTCTGTCAATACAAAAAATGGGACTGTTAAGATTTCAGAATACTGAATCTTTCAACTAAATTTTTTTAACTAAACAAAATAATAATTTAGCTTTCTAAAAACAGCATATCCTATATTTTTTTAAAACGGGTGATCTGGATACTGTAAAGCTACTTTTGTCGCAGTAATTCAAGCTTCAAGACATTATCAATCGCTACTAAATTACTATTTTAAGTAAAAATATTTAAGTATATTTAAGGATATTTAATTGTCTTTTTAATGATAGTTTATTCAAAATTAATAGTTGATAATTATCTTTAAAGATTGAAAAAAAGGAACGGGAAAGATCGAGGTTCTCAATATTTGGGAACATAACGCTCTTTCTGATTGCTGATTGCTGTTAAAATATTTGGGCTGGATCAGTATGCAAAATTCAAAGTAGTCCAAATGCGCGTCTCTCTTAACTGGTTAAAAGAATTAGTAGATATCAACCTCGCTCCAGAAGAGTTGGGGCAAATTTTGACAATTGCAGGATTTGAAGTTGAGGAAATTGAAGACTTACGCACCTTTGCTGATGGGGTAGTGGTAGGTAAAGTCATTAAACGCGATCGCCATCCCGATGCAGATAAATTAAGTGTCTGTGAAGTAGATGTCGGCGTTGATACCCCGCTCAATATTGTCTGCGGTGCTTCTAATGTACGGGCAGATATTTATGTTCCTGTAGCCACAGTAGGGACTTATCTCCCCGCAGTGGACTTAAAACTCAAACCTACAAAATTACGGGGTGTTCCTTCAGAGGGTATGATTTGTTCTCTGTCGGAATTGGGTTTGGAGAAAGAATCTGAGGGAATACATATCTTTTCAGGTGATATTAAACCAGGAGATGACGTGCGCCCTTTATTGGGACTGGATGATGTCATTTTAGATTTGGCTACCACCGCAAATCGGGCTGATGCATTGAGTATGGTGGGTATTGCACGAGAAGTAGCTGCTTTAACAGATGTAGAGGTAAGATTACCTGAAGCCGAAGCAACTAACCTCACAGAAAATAGTTCTCTTAAAGTAACAATCACTGAAACTCAAGCTTGTCCTGCATATATTGGAACAGTAATTGAAGGAGTAAAAATTGCCCCTTCTCCTGACTGGTTACAGTGGCGTTTGCAAGCGGGAGGAGTACGCCCGATTAATAATGTAGTAGATATTACTAACTATGTCTTATTGGAATGGGGACAGCCTTTACACGCATTCGATCAAGAAAAGTTACAACAGGTAGCAGAGAACCAAGATATAACTATTGGGGTGCGCTTTGCCACAGAAGGAGAAAGCCTCAAAACTCTGGATGAACAAGAAAGAAAGCTAGTTACGCAAAACCTCTTAATTACCGCCAATGACACACCAGTAGCTTTAGCAGGGGTTATGGGAGGAGAAACAACCGAAGTTGATGAAAATACTGTTAATGTGGTTTTAGAGGCTGCATTGTTCGATCCTGTGGCGGTACGTCGTTCATCCCGTAGTCAGGGGTTACGAAGTGAGGCTTCTACTAGATACGAAAGAGGAGTTAACCAAGTAGAATTAGACCATGCCTGTAGTCGTGCAGTTGCTCTTTTACGATCGATAGCTGGTGGTACTCCCGCAGCACAGTCAATGGTGGATCATCGTCCTGATTGGGATTCTATGGATGCGATTGAACTGCGTTTATCTCGAATTCATCAGTTATTAGGAGAGGTAGAAACAGAAGACGGTACAGGTTACATTTCTCAAGCAGAAGTATCAACAATTTTGACTGCATTGGGTTGTCAGTTAACTAAAAGTACGGAAAAAGCAGATACTTGGTTAGTTAAAGTACCTCCCTATCGTTACCGCGATTTGGAACGAGAAATCGATTTAATTGAAGAAGTAGCTCGCCTTTATGGTTACGATCGCTTTTGTGATACCCTGCCAGACAAGACTGAACCTGGTTATCTCTCGGTAGAATATCAAATTCTCAATAAACTACGTAACGCTTTTAGAGGTGTGGGCTTAACGGAGTTGGTTCATTACTCTCTAGTCAAACCTACGGGAGAAGAAGTAACTTTAGCCAATCCCTTATTTGCTGAATACTCCGCCCTGCGTACCGATCTAATTTCTGGTTTAATCGATGCTTTTGCATATAATCAGTCTCAAGGTAATGGTGGGTTAAATGGTTTTGAGATTGGTAGAGTATTCTGGAAAACTGAAGATGGTGTTGGCGAAGGGGATAAAGTAGCAGGAATTATGGGCGGTGCATTCTATCCTGAAGGTGGCTGGACATCTGGCGGAAAACCCCCTGCTTTAACCTGGTATGAAGCCAAAGGTATTTTAGATGGTGTATTTAATGTTTTGGGTTTAAATATTACCTATCGCGCCGATGATAGCGATTCTCGTTTACATCCTGGGCGTACTGCTTCATTGTGGTTAGAAGGAAAACAGTTAGGTATTTTTGGACAGCTACACCCTGAGTTGGTCAAACAAAGAGATTTGATTGATGAGGTGTATGTGTTTGAACTCGCTTTTGATAACTTAGCAACAGCTTTAAATCGGGAAAAAGTTACTACTCCTAAATTCCAAACTTATTCTGCTTATCCTGCTAGTCAAAGAGATTTAGCTTTTTTCGCTCCTCTCGATCTTGCTGTAACAGAGATTGAAAAAGTAATGACCAAAGCTGGAGGTAAGCTACTCGATAAGATAGAAGTGTTTGATGAATATCAAGGTAAAAATGTCCCTGAAGGACAGCGTAGTTTAGCCTTTAACTTAGTATATCGTGCCAGCGATCGCACTCTACAAGATAAGGATGTCGATCCCGTACATCAAAAGGTGAGAGATACTCTGGTTAAAAAGTTTGATGTCACTTTACGCAGTTAATTGTTACGATATTTAGCCTAGTAAAAGCGATCGCTCTAACCTTCCAAATCCTATCACTAAGCTTTAACTAAGGTTGTGGCGAAGAGTATAATCATTATCACAATAATAGAAGTCATGGTAGTTTAACTATTTAACTATTTAACTGTTTAATTGGTATTCAAAAATTATTAGTGGACATGAAATTGTGCGGTACTTATCATCTCGGTTAAACGAAGCTGAAAAGCCCCAGTTAATCCAACCATTATCACCTTTGTTAGTAAATTCACAGTTGTGGCAACATTGTTGAATCCGAAAGTTGTAACGAATAAAGTGCCAAAAACTGCAACTGTAGCTCTCATAATTAATTTCTCCCTAATCAAAAAATTCTTTTAAGCCAATTGTAGAGATACAACATCTGAAAAACATCTGAAAAACGTCTCGAATCTACCCTCAACTAAATAGATATCAATCCTCCAACTTTCGTTGCACAGTTAGGTATATTTCCTTATGACTAAAGTTCTACGACTGAAATATCAATTGATGGCTAAAGCAGTTCTCTAGTCCAGACAGGAGTTTGTAAGTAGGGTTTGCTGAATAAATCTAAAACTTAGATTTATCATTTTTGATTAATTTTCCAGCGTTGGATCGGCTAGGTGCTGCCCAATTGGTACTAGAAAAAGGTTTTTATGTTAAAAATTTAGGAGTATTAAAAAGTCTTGATTGAGCAAAAAATGTCAGAAACACTACTTTATTGGCTCTCTAAACTTACAAATTTGCACTAATTGCTTCTTGAAAGCGAATTTCATCCCGATGAGGATCGACTAAACTGACCTTCATTTCTAAGCGATCGCCTAAATTAACTGCACGATTAAAGCGATGGGGTAATTCCAGACCTAAATCTTCTAACAAAATAATTCCCAGACTATCTTCTTCTCTTAACCACCGAAGAACAAGAGCTTGCCAAATAATATCTGCATTACGCCGTAAATATTCTAATCCCCAATAGCGATTAGTTTGACGCTCTACTAGAGTTGCTTCATAGGCAGAAGTGCCAACGCTGTAAAGAATCTCCTGTAAAGCATCAAGAGAAAAAGGTAAGTCATGACCTCTAAGATGAGCTTTAAGTTGAAAATGCGCTAATAAATCTGTGTAGCGACGAATAGGGGAAGTTACCTGAATATAACTATCTAAACCTAGACTAGCATGGCGCATGGGGGTAGTTCCCATTTCACTGCGAGGCATACAGCGACGCACTGCACAATAACGCACTGGACCTGCGGGTAATAACAATAGTTCTTCTTCTGGGGGTAATTCTGGTTGTGGTTGTCCCCGAAAAGGTAAGGGTAAATTATGTTCTTTAGCGTATTTTCCAGCAACTTCCCCTGTCAAAATCATCATTTCTGCTACTAGCTGACGGGAAAAAGAGCCTTCTAACAATTCAATAGTTATCTCTTCATTTTCTTTAACCTTAATCGAAGATTCTGGCATTTGGATTTGAATCGAACCCTGAGATTTGCGCCATTCTCTACGTTTCTTTGCTGATTTTGCCAGATCGGCAATTTCTGGCTCGTTAGTTAATCCTAGCTCTAGCATCTCATCTACATCATGGTATGTCAGACGATAGGTGGGCTTGATAATACTAGGTCGGATTACATAATCTAAGATTGCTCCAGATTCATCCAAAGTAACGCCGAAACTGAGAGCAGAACAAACTTGACCCTGTACCAAACTCATAGGACCTGTGGCTAACTCTGTGGGGAACATGGAAATCATTCCCGTAGGCAGGTATAAGCTGGTACTGCGACGACGAGCTTCTAAATCTAATTCATCTCCTGGGGTGACTAAACGAGTGGGGTCGGCAATGTGAATCCACAAACGACAAGTTTTCTCCTCCCCTAAATATTCCACACTCAGACCATCATCAATTTCTTCTGTGCTTTCGTCGTCTATGGTGTAGACTTTTAAATGAGTTAAGTCTAAGCGATCGCTATTAGAATCGTTAACAGGAGAGGTAAGCCGAGATTGCGACACGTTAAGTACCTTTTGAGGAAAGTGAATGGGGTAGGAACTGCGGAGTAAAAACAAGTTTTCGTGTTCGCTCCACCACCCAATTTGTACCAACAAATAAAAGACTTTTTGTGGATCGGCACTCTTATTTACTGATGCTAATACTTCCTGAGCGGTGCGATGATTTTGGTCGGGATAAAGTACTATTTTGGCAATAGTCTCTAGGCGAATACGTTCGCTATCTGACCAATTTACTGATTCTCCTTTAATGGCTTGTTGCAGATGAACGATAAACTGCTCTTTTTCTTGCTCTTTTTGATTTTGTACTTCTAGCTGATGCTTGATTTCTGCTACTTGATTTGCCGAACGAGGCTCATAACCGTCACCTTTCTTTTTAAAATAAATTTTGTCCCTGCTTAAAAGACTATGAGCAGCATAACAAGAAGCAGGTTCTTTTTCAGAAAATAATAGTTCTGATAGCTCTTGAGGTGTTACCGCTTCATGATCCTCAATCAGAATTTCCCAGGCTACTTCCAGGCTATCAGGATCGAGATAGGACTCTACGTTATCGATAAAGCTGGGGATATCGGACGGTTGATAGAGACTACCATTAACTGTGTATTCAACTCGTTGGGGACGAATTTTATGAGATTGTCCTTCACTATCTATTACTATCCAGTCTTTTTTGCCTTCTGGGTGGTCGGCAACTGCGAGACGATGCTCTCCTTGGACTCTAAATTCAATCAGCGTTCCTTTTTCCACCAGCTTTCCGCTTTAACATCGAACAATATACTAATATAGTCTACCTTTCTACTCTCTTTGTCTCAATAAGGAAAAAAAAAATTTAGGTATTGATTTATCCTTCTTTATTGATGAAAGGTAATAAGGCAATCGATCTTGCCCTTTTAACAGCCTCAGTTAAATCCCTTTGTTGCTGCGCTGTTAAACCAGTGATACGACGAGGCAAAATTTTACCTCTTTCTGTGATGAACTTTCTGAGTAACTCGATATCTTTGTAGTCGATGGGGTCGCTAGGTTTGACGGGGGAAAGACGTTTGCGGTAGTATGCCATAGTTTTAACTTGTTAATTGGTAATGTACTTGCATAATGAGAAGAAAAAGTAAATGTTCTGCTTACTTAATTTCTTTATGAACAGTGTGAGAGTTGCAATGAGTACAGAATTTTTTTAATTCCATTCTGCCTGTAGTGTTGCGACGGTTTTTCATCGTAGTATAACGAGATACACCAGGCGATCGCTTATTATTATTACTGCGACATTCGGTGCATTCGAGGGTAACGATAATACGGACTCCTTTTTTGCCAGCCATGATTTTTAGAGATAACTATCTATACGTTTACTTATATTTGACGACCCTGCACAGCACAAAAGCGATGTGACCTAGGCACGAAATTTCGTCAGCCAAGAGATGCAGATCAAAACGGACGCTCTGGATAGCGCGAGTCGTGACACGCAATTTATCATTGTCGCATATTACGCTGAATTGTCGCCAACAATTTTTTTAATCTCAGGTCTAAAGAAAAGCCCCTCTGAGTTTGAATTATTATAGTTTCTGCAATGCGATCGTGAAAAGCGCGATCCAAATCTTCATCAAATAAAGCCAATAAACAGTCTACCAACAAAGGAGTTGCCAAAAATAATAAGAGCAAACCATTCCCGAAATTTTGTAAACCTAGACTAGCTAGCATAGCAGTAAAACCTAAAATACCTTCCCTTTTAGCCAAAGTAACCAGATCTGGAACTCGATTATAGCGATAGTCAATAACTTTCATGTCTAAAGCATAATGTCCCAAGCTTTGCCCTTGATTGCGATCTACTACGACAATTCGCATTGCCAACCAACCCAGCAAAAAAACCAACCATCCTCCACTTTGACCAAAAAAAGAACTGACAAACCAGACTACTACAAAATCAATAGCAAATGCTCCCATACGTCTTTCTATAGGGACTTTAGGAAAACGCCTATAAGTTAGCTTATCGCTATAATCTTCTTCGTACATACTTCTTATTTAAAGAGAACAGGGAATAGTAATATTGAAAGTTACAAAGATAGAGAACTAAGAGAACTACCATCGCAATTGTGTAAGAACCAGTAATTATTGGTTAATTTCTTCTCTTTGCCTACTGAGCTATCTACTAGAAATACTTAATCAAGTATATCAAGCCTGAGAAATAGCAGCTTTCACTGCAAATTTGTACTTATGCAAAGTATGAAATTACTTCATTAGCTTACGTAAACTTCAATCAAACCTTAAGTAAGCCTCCGTAAAAATATTACTTTTTCTACTTTTGACCTTAATTAATAACCTCAAATTATCGACTACAGCATAAAATACCTAGCAATAGTTATTTTTAATTTTTTTTATCAAATACTTCAGTATTTGTGGGTAATTTAATTACTTTTGGTTAATTTATCAGTATTTTATAAGTTATATCAACCAGAAATACTGTCAGATTTAATACTTATAAATCAGTAATAACCCAAGCCACATTAAGTATTCATATCTCCATGTTTGACTTATGTTTTATGTTTTTAAACAAAACAATATTAAGCTTTTAGTAAGTATTTTTGATAATTATGCTTATATTTTAAAAGCCATAGATTTCAAATAGTAGTAGTTTCACTGCTCTCGTCTTTTTATTGCTGATTAGTAACTAAGAATAAATGAATAATCAGTGTTAATGCCATCATCATAAGCACGATACAACTCAAAGTATTTGACTAAAATATATTTTAAAATATTCAAAATTGATTAATTACTGTTTTAAATACATAGAGATTTATTTAAAACAATCCCCAAAAACCCTTATTCAATACTTATTAATATCCTAAAAAGAAACAGTAATATTCGTATTTATAGCGATGTAGATAGCGAGTCTTTAAGAATATAAATGGAATTGTCAGTATCTACAGCGAAAAAATCTATCTCTAAATGAACATGAAAAATATTTTAACTTTCGGTTTAGCAACCGGCGCATTATTAATCGCTTCTACTCAAGCTCAAGCAGCTACTATGACTACAGTGATTGATAATTTTAACGATACTATAGCCCCTACTGGAGTACAGTTAGATGTGTCTCCCATTGTTACAAGTGATTCAAACACAGAAATGGGACTCTCTGGCGTTCTTGGTGGAAAAAGAACTTCAGAATTAACGTTTCTTGACGGTGATGCAGCAGCACAAGCTAATATCAATCAATTTTTTACTGTAAATAGTGGTACTGCGAATTTAAGTAATAATGCTGCGGGTTTTGGACAAGATGGAGCAAGCAGTAATCTCAATCTAAAATATGATGGCTTTGGAATAGAAGACTTTTCTTCATTTGATTTTGCTGCAATAGATATTGAACTTGAAAGTGTAACTGATGATTTTGCTGCAATTAGCGTAACCTTTAAAGACAATGGGGGTAATATGGTGACTTCAATGGCAGATGGAAGGATTGAAGACGTTATACTTCCAAGTCCTACAACCTTCTTGTTTAGTGAATTTACTGGAGATGCTAGCTTCAGTTTTGCGAATGTTACCGAAATATCTTTGGATGTTAGTGGCTTTGATGAAGAAGATATAGTTATTGATAACTTTAGAGTTGAAGGCGAAAAGACTCCTGAGCCTGCTGCTGTTCTTGGTCTTCTTTTATCTTTAGGCTGTGGTGCATTATCTAAAAAGAAAAAGCAAGCTTAAATCACTGACCACTTATTTATGTTGTTGGTTAGAGTAATTCAAATCTCATGGAAAATTATTGCTACTTTTCATCGGAAATAATTAATTAAGAATAAAAGTTTCTAGTTATTTACTACGAGATCGAACGATTACTCTAACTAGAGATAATACTTACACAATCTGGTATTAAAGACTGATACTTTAATAAAAATTTAGAATTAGTATCAGTAAAATTACTCTTTTTTAGTTATTAATACGGATTGACTAACTTAATTAGTAATTAATAGCTAGTATTTTTCCCGTGTAAAACCCAATATTTGAGATTTGAGCATCTAGTATTTATATCGATGTTCATTCTATTTCCTTGGAGATATAACTGAGCTAAGTACCAAAGTTATTTAGCTAGGATATCTCCTATCAATATGAAAAATTTTCTACATTTAAGTTTAGCAGCCAGCACTTTATTAGCAGCTACTATAGACGCTCAGGCAGCGACTTTTATTGATACTTTTGAACAAGGAATAATTGATTTATCAGTCAGCCCAATAGATTTAGTAGATACTGGTAGCGCATCACATACCAGTATACTTGGAGGAACTAGAGAGATTGAATTACTACTAACTGCCACTGACGACCAGGCATTTGCTACTACTAATCTTTTTGCCAGTTCCGATAATTTTAGTCATAGTAATAATACTGGCGCATCTAGTATTGCAAGTATTACTTATGATGCTGGAGGTAATGGTTTAGGAGCAAATCTTTTAGGTTTAGGAAATAGTTTTGCTATTGATGTTACTGATATTGATTTGGCTACTCAATTTGAAATATTTGTAGTAGACAGTAATAATCGAGAGTCTTCCAGCTTATCAGAAAGTATCACTAAATCGCAACGTGTATTATTCGATTTTGATAGTTTTACTGGTGTTAATTTAAGCTCAATTGATGAAATTCATCTCGTCTCTCAAGGGGGTCTTAATGTAGATGTGGAAATCGACTCTTTTAGTATAGTCGGGCAAGGAATAATAAATGTGCCTCAAGATCAAAATAGGATACCTATTGATGCAACAAATATTCCTGAACCAGCAACGATTATGGGATTGTTTTTCTGTTGTGGATTGGGAATTTTCTCTCGGAAAAAAATTCATTTTAAAGAGAATATATGAACAGATAAGTATCTGAGCAGAATTAATTGCACGCTTTGACCAACGGTCACCGCAGGCTTCGGAGGGTCTGTCTCTTGAATCGCATTCAAGCGGGGCGTTGTCAACACGGGAGTGGAATATGCCGACTGAC
>NZ_LR213806.1 GCF_900659865.1 Hyella patelloides LEGE 07179 | reverse complement strand
GGTAACAGCCCAAGAAATGAAAGGCTTAAATTTTGAGCGTCGTCGCATTTGTCCTCAATGGAATTATTTATTCAAACCTCGCCCTCTATCTTCGGCTTAGAAGTTCTGAATCTATCCTCTGCTAAAAATCCGAAGTTAATTTTGGACGACTTCTTATCGCAAATTCGCGATTTCTTAAACAAGTTAGATATTAGTCCTAATGCCGAAATTTTTATTTTAGAACCAAATAGTCTAATAGTCGCTGCTTCTAGTGACGAGCAATTTTATACGATTAACGATGGAGAGGCAAAAAGATTATCAGCTTTAGTTAGTAAAGATCGAACAATTGCCCAAACCACTGAGTATCTAATTAATCGTTTTGGCAGTTTAGAGCAAATTAAGCAAAGCTACCAACTTGACTTAAAAATCGATCGCCACAAAACTTTTGCTCAAGTTACCCCTTGGAAAGATAAGTTTGGTTTGGATTGGCTGATTGTCGTCACTGTGCCAGAATCGGATTTTATGGCACAAATTAATGCCAATACTCGTACTACTATTTTCCTCTGTTTGGCTGCTTTGGGTATCGCTACTGTTCTGGGTATCTACACTTCTCGTTGGATTGCCAAACCCATTATGCGTTTGAGTCAAGCTTCAGAAGCGATCGCAGGTGGTCAACTAGATCGACAAGTAACCATTAACAGTATCAATGAACTGAGAAGTTTGGGTCAATCTTTTAACAAAATGGCGCAGCAACTAAAAGAAATGTTTACTACTCTAGAAACAACCAATCAAGAGTTAGAAATTCGGGTTGAAGAACGTACTTTTGAACTTCAAGAGGCTAAAGAAATTGCTGATGCTGCTAACCAAGCTAAAAGTGAGTTTCTTGCCAATATGAGTCACGAATTAAGAACTCCTCTCAACGGAATTTTAGGTTTTGCTCAAATATTGCAACGTTCTCAAATCATAAATCATAAGGAGAAAAAAGGCATTGGTGTGATCTATAAGTGCGGTTCTCACTTACTGACTCTGATTAATGATATTCTCGATATTTCTAAAATTGAAGCCAGAACAATGGAACTTCACTTCAAAAACTTTCATTTCCCTGCTTTTTTAGAAAATGTAGCCGAAATTTGCCGTATCCGCGCCGACCAAAAACAGATTGCTTTTACTTATCAGGTAGATGAATCTTTACCTCTTGCGGTTTATAGCGATGAAAGACGTTTGCGACAAGTCTTAATTAATTTATTAGGTAATGCAATCAAATTTACCGATCGCGGAGGAGTCACTTTTCGAGTTAGTCAACTTGATGTTAGATCGCAGCCTAATACTTCTTTTTGGCGAAAAATTAGATTTACAGTTGAAGATACAGGGGTGGGTATGAGCGCGACTCAATTAGATAAGATATTTTTACCCTTTGAGCAAGTAGGAGATACCGCTCGGATGAAAGAAGGAACGGGACTGGGTTTGCCTATCAGTCAAAAAATCGTGCAAATGATGGATAGCACTATCAAGGTGGCGAGTGAACCTAATATTGGGAGTACTTTTTGGTTCGATCTAGATTTAGAAGCAGTAACAGATTGGTCGGATAGTGCCAGAGTCTTTGATGCTGGAAAAATCATCGGTTTTACAGGCGATCGCTACAAGATATTAGTAGTAGACGATCGCTGGGTAAATCGCTCGGTTTTGGTTAATCTTTTAGCCCCCCTTGGCTTTGAAATACAAGAAGCTAACAATGGTCGGGCAGGTTTCGAGTTAGCTCGACAATTTGCCCCCGATCTAATTATTACTGATTTGGTTATGCCTGTGATGGATGGTTTTACCTTTATCGAGCAACTGAGAAAATTACCACAACTGCAAGAGGTAATTATTATCCCCTCTTCTGCCAGTGTGATGGAAACAGATCGGTATAAAAGTCTTGATGCAGGAGCTAATGAATTTTTACCCAAACCAGTACAAGCAGAAGCACTATTAGAAATGCTACGCATCCATCTAGAATTAACTTGGATTTACGAAGAATCCGTTGCTGTTGCCAATACTTCAGAACCTAAATCTCCACAATTAACTTCTACTTCCCAGGAAATAGCCACACCAGACCTTTCAACCCTTGAACAATTATATGATTTTGCCAAGAAGGGTAGTCTAGATGAATTAGTTGAACTAACACAAAATTTAGAGCAAATTGAACCTAAGTTATCTTATTTTGCTCAAGAAATTTATCAGTTAGCTGAAGATTTTAAAATCAAACAAATTCAATCTTTTATAGAAAAATGTTTAACTATAAAAAAATAACTAAGATATTAGCTAATTCTAATTATGAATTTATTAGCTCAAGAAGAAATTTTAATTGTAGATGATAATCCAGCTAATCTAGCAGTACTTTCTCAAGTATTAAAAAGTGTTGGGCTAAAAGTTAGGGTGGCAACCGATGGGACTAGCGCGATCGCCCAATCAGAATACGATCCTCCCGCTCTAATTTTATTAGATATTATGATGGAAGGCATAGATGGATTTGAGACTTGCAGACAGTTAAAGGCTAATCTTAAGACTCAACTGATACCTATTATATTTATTACAGCTTTGGAAGACACAGAAGATAAAGTTAAAGGCTTGTCTTTGGGAGCAGTTGATTATATTACTAAACCATTTCAAGCTCTAGAAGTATTAGCTAGAGTTCAAGTACATTTACAATTACAATTACTAGCAAAAAAAATAATTCAACAAAACCAAGAATTAGAAAAAGCCAATCAACAATTACAATACTTAGTTAACTTTGATGGTTTAACTCAAGTTGCTAATCGCCGTCATTTCGATCGATACATACAGCAAGAATGGGGTAGATTACAAAGAGAAAAACAGCCATTATCCTTAATTTTGTGCGATATCGATTATTTTAAAAACTATAATGACTACTATGGGCATCCAGCAGGAGATGACTGTTTAAAAAAAGTAGCTGAAGCTTTAAAAAATGCGGTTAAAAGATCTTCAGATTTAGTTTGTCGTTATGGTGGAGAAGAATTTGCAATTATTTTACCCAATACTGATTTAGCAGGAGCAATTAAAATAACTCAACTAATTCAGTTAACAATTAAAGAACTCAAACTAGTCCACGATCGTTCTCCTATCAATAAAAATATTACAGTTAGTTTGGGTATTAGCAGCGAAATTCCCCATCAACAATCTTCCGTTAAATTCCTAATTAATGCTGCCGATACTGCCTTATATCAAGCCAAAGAACAAGGACGCGATCGTTATCATCTTTTCCCATAAATTAGCAAGAATAGTATGCTTTTTGAGAGACAGAAAGAAAAATAAAAATAATTTGTTAAGTTTAGCAGTATTTTAGTAAACATGAACTAAAGTAATGATGATAAAATCAACTTAACGAGGAAATTTCATGAATCCTTTTCAACAACAGGGTGCGTTTAGCTGGTGTGAACTTATGACCAGTGACATTGGTGCAGCTAAAGACTTTTACCAGCAACTGTTTGGCTGGACTTGGAAAGATCGGGAAATGGAAGGCGGAAAAACATATATAACCATCAAGGCAGGAGAGCAGCCAGTTGGGGGCATCTTATCAACTGAGAATGCTCTCAGCGAAGAAGCCCCACCACCACACTGGGGTATGTATGTCACTGTGGAGAATGTTGACCAAACTTTGGAATTAGCACAATCAATGGGAGCAAAAGTGTTTGTGCCACCAACAGATATTCCTGATACGGGAAGGTTTGCCGTCTTTGCCGATCCCCAAGGAGCGGTGTTATCGATTATTTCTTACAACTAGGATTCATTACTCGACTCCAAAAAAAAGTGCGGTAGATGTCGATCAAAATCAAAATAGTATTCACCAGGGATAAGCTTAAAATCCTCTACATCAAATTCAATTTCAATTAAAACTTGATTGGGAAAGTAAAACCAAACTAATAACCACAACTGCCAAGACGAGAAAACCAGCAATAGTAGCTCTTAATTTATCTGTATCGCTCACAATACCCAAATCATTTGCTTCAGCTTTTCCTTTGAAAGCGTGCCAAACATGACCACCGAGAAAAGTTCCGCAGAGTAAAGCCTGTGTTCCAGCAAAAGAACTTCTATCTATACCGTACAATTCAGGAGGAAAAGCAAGATCGTTAAAAGCGACAAAATAAGCTGAAGTAAAAGCCATTAATGCTACACCAGCCAAACTATAGGAAAGAATTGCGTGTCCGTTGTAAGTGAAAGCTTTTTTCGCCCAATCCAGAGGTTCCGTAGTGATGTGCCAAGCACCGCCAGCAATACAAGCTATCCCGACCCAAATATGACCACCAATAATATCTTCTAGATTATCGACCGCAGCCATACCTAAAGGATTCCAGACACCATCACTTAAACCAAACAGATAACCAAAAATAGTTACAGGATTAAGAGTAGGATTGCTGACAATTCGTACATTAGCAATAGTAGCATCGTAAATACCACCCCAAAATATTGCCTTGCCAGCAAAAAATAATGCAGCCACACCCAAAAAGATTAAGTGATGACCCAAAATAAAACCCAGTTTTTGCGGGTCATTCCATTCATAATGAAACTTTGCAGCCCGACCTTGAGCATCTTTGAGATTAGCCACGCCACGAAACACGTGAAATAATCCCCCTGCACCAAGTACCGCCGAAGCAATCAGATGTAGTATCCCAATAACAAAATAAGGATAGAGGTTTGTAATCGTTCCTTCTGCACCAACACCCCAACCCAAACGAGCTACATTGGGAATTAATAATAGTCCTTGTTCTGGTAAGGCGACATCAGGCTGAAAATTAGTTACCTCTAATAAAGTAATAGAGCCAGCCCAAAACATAATTAAGCCAGCATGGGCAATATGCGCTCCTAATAATTGACCAGATAAATTAATTAAACGAGCATTTCCTGATAACCAATCATAGTTATCAGACCGTTGTAAAGAAGTTGTTGCTGTCATCGTTACTAAGATTTTAAAAATTACGGAGTCAGAGTAAGCTCCTTCGTCTCATTGATCCAAGAGATGGGGACGACGGAGTCTCTTTGACATCAAAATGGCAAGAAAGCTTAATGCAAAACTGTGGTTGCACTAAGCTAGAATAGACGAGAGAGAGAACACGAAAAAAACGAGCGATCCTGGCGACGTATTTACTCGCTCCAGGAACACGCGAGTTTGACAATCAGAGAATTTCCCAATTTAGCCTTTACAAACTATTCAGCTGTTGCGGGCTGAGGTGCAGATTTAACATTTGAACTGCTGACTAAAGGCTCACCTGCTTGGGGAGTTCCTGCATTGTCAAGAGCATTAGTTACCCGTTTGAAATCAAACCCAATAGCTCTTAAAGCGTGCCAGAGATGTCCTTGAAGGAAGAAGAACGCTAAGAAAAAATGGGTGTTAGCTAACCAACAGCGAGCCGTATGAATCCCTGGAGATAAAGTAGCCGTGTCTTCAAAGTAAGGAACGACACCTAGCTTAATAGCCAAAGGTGCGCCATAAAACTCTGGTGGATAAGCCAAGGTATTGACCGCACAGTAATAGGCTGCGACAAAGCCACATAAAGCAATGCCACCCAGAGAATAAGATAAAATAGCTTCTCCAGAGAAAATTAATTGTTTCTTCGCCCATTCTAAAGGTGGGGTAATAATATGCCAGATACCGCCAGCAATTAGTAACACACCGACATAAATGTGACCGCCTACTAAATCTTCTAGGTTATCTACGGATGCAAAATGGGTTTGATAACCAAAGATAGTCAAAGGATTCAATGTTGGGTCGGTGACGACTCGTACATCTTGAATGTTGACATCGTATAGTCCTTCACCAAACATAGCTCTAGCGACTAAAGCCAATGCAGCTATACCCAAAAATAACAGATGATGACCGAGAATAATTCCTAACTGTTTGGGATCGTTCCATTCAAAATGAAAATCACGAGCTTTTCCTCTAGCTTCTTTTAAATCGCTTGGTGCTTTAAAGGTATGGAATAATGCACCCGCACCCAAAACAGCAGAAGAAATTAAATGTACCGAACCGACGACAAACATCGGATAGGTATCGACAATCTGTCCTCCTTCCCCTACCCCAAAACCTAATGTGGCTAGATGAGGAAGTAAAATTAATCCTTGTTCTCCCATCGGTAAACTAGGATCGAATTTAGAAAGTTCAAAAAAAGTAAATGCACCCGCCCAAAATACAATCAGTGCTGCTTGGGCTGCATGAGCCGAAATAAATAAGCCAGATAAATTGGCAAAACGAGCGTTACCCGCCCACCAATCATACTTGACTTGGGGTTTATCGTATGTCTGCAAAACGAAACCTCTATAATTCAGTTTTGTAAATCTTGTTACTATTTATTCTCAATAAAAAGCAACAAGTTCATTTTGCATTATTGATAACTCTTAGCAAGTTTTTTATAACAAAAATTAACATAGGGCAAATATTCCTTGATAAGTAAGACGATCTCACGAAGTGAGGCGTTGCACGATCGCTTTTTGAATTGAGAGCTTTTAACCATGAAAACCTTAGTAAATTGAGTTTTTTGGTACGCGATCGCTTTTTACGATCGATAACTTAATGATAATTTTATAAAAAATAAAAGAAAATACTTTTCAATAAGACAATTTTTATTGTAAGCTGAATTAAAAATTTATTGATTTTAATTCTCAATACATATTGCAACGAAGAGGTCGAACGCCGATGACGACAATAGCTAAAAACCCTCAAAGCATTGAAGACAAATTCAATATTCCTTGGTGGGCTGGAAATGCTCGTTTGAAAGATATATCAGGTAAATTATTAGGGGCGCACGTTGCTCATGGAGGCTTAATTGTCTTTTGGGCGGGTGCATTTACTTTTTTTGAACTTTCTCGCTTCGATATCACTCAACCGATGTACGAACAGGGGTTAATTTTGTTACCTCATTTGGCTAGTTTGGGTTGGGGTGTTGGCGCAGGAGGCGAAGTAGTTAGCACTTATCCTTATTTTGTTATTGGTGCTTTACATCTTATTTCTTCAGCTTTTCTGGGCTTTGGCGGTATTTTCCACTCTTTATGGGGTCCTAAGTATTTAAGCAGTGTTTCAGAATTTTTTGGCTACCAATGGCAAGACACCAATAAAATGACTGACATTATCGGAATTCATCTGATTTTGCTTGGTTTAGGCGTATTTTTACTAGTAGCAAAAGGAATGTACTATGGTGGCTTATACGATTCCACTATTGCCGATGTCCGAATCGTTAGCAATCCGACTCTCAACCCTGAAATTATTTTTGGCTATTTATTTGGTGCAGTCGGTAAAAACTGGATTGCAGGAGTCGATAACCTTGAAGACCTCATCGGTGGTCATATTTGGGTAGGGGCAATTTTGATTGCTGGTGGCTTATGGCATATCAACACCAAGCCTTTTGGCTGGACGAAAAACCTTTTTGTCTGGTCGGGAGAAGCCTATCTATCTTACAGTTTGGGTGCATTAGCCTTAATGGGTTTTATCGCTGCTTATTACTGTGCGGTAAACAC
Source organism: Hyella patelloides LEGE 07179 (assembly GCF_900659865.1). GTDB lineage: Bacteria > Cyanobacteriota > Cyanobacteriia > Cyanobacteriales > Xenococcaceae > Hyella > Hyella patelloides. The sequence goes on along the minus strand of NZ_LR213806.1, from coordinate 28,446 downwards.
TACAGCTTATCCAGAAGTATTCTATGGTAAGCCTTTATCCATTCGCTTAAATATTTTTCCTTATTTCACTTCTAATAATTCTTACCTGCTCTCTTCAAGAACTTGGTTGGCTAATACTCATTTTTGGCTGGCTTTCTTTTTCTTACAGGGACATATCTTTCACGCCCTCAAAGCAGCAGGATTTGATTTACAAAAAGGAAGAGTTGACCATGCTTTAGTTCCTCCTGAGCCTGATTTTTAAGCAGAGGATGCAGAAGAGGCAGAGGGTGCAGAAGAAGAATTTATGTTTTAATCGCTACTCGCTACTTGCTACTTAGTGACTTGGGAACTCGGTAGCTTTAATACACACAAACAAGGTAAATTGATGACAGCAGTAATTTCAGAAAGTCCCAATCAAAATAAAATTCCTGAAGTTGGTTGGTGGAGGGGTAATATCCGCTTTATTAACTTGTCAGGTAAATTATTGGGGGCGCACGTAGCTCAAGCAGCACTAATTGTATTTTGGGCGGGAGCGATGACTCTATTTGAGTTGACGCAGTACAATCCCGTTTTACCGATGTACGAACAGGGGTTAATATTGTTACCTCACCTAGCTACGTTGGGTTTAGGTGTCTCAGATGGCGGACAGGCAATCGATACTTATCCCTATTTTGCGATTGCAGTAGTTCATTTAATTTCTTCGGCAGTATTAGGTGCTGGTGGTATCTATCATTCTCTTCTAGGGCAAGAAGTCTTAGAAAAAAATGACACTTTTGCGGGTTTTTTCGGCTATGACTGGGAAGACGACAACAAGATGACATCTATCATTGGAATTCATTTAACTTTGCTAGGAATTGGTGCATTTTTGCTTGTCTTCAAAGCCATGTTTTGGGGTGGTTTATTCGACCCTTGGGTTGGCGATGGGGGACAAGTAAGAATCATTACTGACCCGACAATCAATCCAGGGCGTATCTTTGGTTACTTGTTTGGAGCTTACGGTAAAGAAGGTATGGCTGCGGTAGATAATTTAGAAGATGTGGTTGGCGGTCATATTTGGATTGGCTCGATTTGCTTAATTGGTGGCTTGTGGCATATGGCTACTAGACCTCTGAAATGGGCGCGTCGCGCTTTAGTATATTCTGGAGAGGCTTATCTTTCTTATAGTTTGGGTGCAATTTCTTATATGGGATTGTTCGCAGCTTATTTTTGTACTGTCAACAATACCGTTTATCCTGAAGTCTTCTATGGTCCTGTCGGCTTGGTGGAAACAAGTACAGGAGTTGTCACTGCTAGAGGCTGGTTAGCAACATTTCATGTTGTATTTGCTGTCTTATTTTTGTTAGGACATATTTGGCACGCTGCTAGAGCTAGGGCTGTTGCTGCGGGTTTCAATATAAAAGAAGGAGATACTTTAGTAACCTTTGCAGGAAATCCTCAAATTGGTAATTTGGTAACTCCTCTAAACTCTTCTGATTTTAGTTTGTGGCTATTGCAATATCTGCCTATATATCGTCCTGGGCTTTCTCCATTGCGACGAGGTTTAGAAATTGGCATGGCTCACGGATATCTCTTATTTGGACCTTTTGCTTTACTTGGACCTCAAAGAAATAGCAACCAGGCCGATCTATTTGGCTTATTAAATGCCTGTGGATTGGTAGTTATTTTGACAACTTGCTTGCTTATTTATGGCAGAGTCTCTTTTAAAAAGCAGTTTTTGCCCAATCGCTTAACCTATGCTACAGCTAATCCTGTTGTCCCAGAGTCTTTAAAAACTATTTCTAGCTGGAATCAGTTTGCTGCTTCTTTTTTCGTTGGTGGTTTGGGAGGAGCGTTTTTTGCTTATTTAATTTATGACAATTTGAATATGTTGCAAGACATTTTTACTGGTAAATTCTAGTGATAAGCAAGCAATAAATATGTGATGTTTGCTCTGCTATAAGATGATAGCTTGAGACCAATAAAAAGAACAGATGAAGAAAATAGATAGTTATTTTCTATCAAATCAATTAGTGAACAAAACGCTATGTTGCTGATTGTATTTAGCTTAGCTTCTCTTATTAATAAAAAAACTTTTATTTTCTTATTGAAATAGATTGTTAATAATGATAAGATTAAGTCAACATTTTCCTCATATCTTTAAGGGGTTAAAGTATTTCTGAAGCTGACAACAATAATCCCTTAAATGATTTTTTTTACTGCTTTTTTCCATCATTAAAATATCTACCAAGTTTGGCTCAAGAAATAATTAAGCAGCAACTATTTAGAAAGTTTATTTGTTAGTTATTTTTTGAGGATGAAAATCAAGAGATTTTAAAAATTATTGCTTTGATTGACCCCAGACATATTTGTCCTTGCTGTAACGGTAATTTACTACGTCACGTCAATCATCAACGGGTTTACTGGTTTTGTTTCTACTGTAAACAAGCAATGCCTGTAATCGATCGGCAACAAAAACAATAGCGTAAAAAAAGCAAATACAGTTTTTTCAAGCAAAACAATTATTTAACTTAAGTAAACATCTAGGAGTAACCATGACTAAAATTGGTCTTTTTTACGGTACAACCACAGGTAAAACCGAAACAGCAGCAGAAATGATTCAAGCCGAACTCGGTGGCGATAGTGTTGTGACATCTCACGAGATTGCAGATGCCACAGAAGGTGATTTTGCTGACTATGAATGTTTAATTATTGGCTGTCCCACTTGGGATGTTGGTGAATTACAATCTGATTGGGATGGCTTTTATGAAGAGTTAGAGAACATCGATTTTAGTGGGAAAAAAGTAGCTTATTTTGGCACAGGAGATCAATTAGGATACGCAGATAACTTTCAAGATGCAATGGGTATTTTAGAAGATAAAATTTCTAGTTTGGGTGGGAAAACTGTAGGTTATTGGTCAACAGATGGATACGAACATGAAGCGTCTAAAGCAGATAAAGGAGGCAAATTTGTTGGACTGGCTTTAGATGAAGATAACCAATCAGATATGACAGAATCACGTATCAAAGAATGGACTACTCAAATTAAATCTGAGTTTGGAATTTGAATCAGTTACCAGTTATCAGTTGTTAGTTATTAGTTTTTATCTCATCAGATAAATAACTATTTACTGCTAACTTTTCACCATTTGTTCTGAATACTGTCAAAAAAATTCTCCTTCTGTTTTTCAGGGTTAAGAAAATTGTAATAATTGCCATAAATGCGTTTTCTTAACCCTCTTTTTTATAGCTATTATCAAGCTAACGAATTAAATGTCAATTGAATAATAGATAGAGAAAAACCACAAAACTCAGTGTATTAGGTTGTATTTGTTTAATGATAGATACTGTATTAAAATATTACTAATAAAAAATAATGTTGCACTCTATATTTTGCATAAGCTTTTGGACTATTGTGTTTGGTTTCACATTGTACAAAATAATTTTTAGCTTGAGTCAGGGCATTAATCATCTAAAAAAGCTTCATCAAATTCCTTGTTCTAAATGCGCCTATTTTACAGGAGATTATCGACTAAAATGTCCAATAAATCCTATGATTGCGTTATCAGAATCAGCAATAGGCTGCTGTGATTTTCAAGCTAACTATAGTTGCCGATTTAATAATTTTCAAAATTCTCAGAATATTCACTATCATAGCTCTTCTACCTCATAAAATAATGTCAGAAATAACTAATAATGTTTGGATAGCAGCTAATCATAGCTTTCAAAGATTTGATAATCATTTGCTACGGCATTTATCCTATCACCAACCAGTAGCTAGATGGGAATATTATCAACATCAAGATGAGCCTAGTTGCCTAGAAATTGCATTATCGTTTTTAGAAAATTATCTTAATTCGCTGCAACAACCTGTTAATTTAATCGGTCATAGCACAGGAGGTTTATTAGGATTACTTTATTCTCGTAAATACCCTAATAAAGTCAAATCTCTCACTCTATTAGGAGTAGGCTGTCATCCTGCGGTTGACTGGCAAATTCACTATTATGCTCTGCGGGAATTTTTACCCTGTAGTCAAAGAATTATTTTGGCACAAATGGTACAGACAATGTTTGGTCAGCAGAATCAATATAATACTAAAGGTTTAAGTTTAATTCTGCAACAAGACCTAAATACTTCTCCTTCTCCCCATTCTTTATTTCGTCGAGTTAATATCAATCCTGGAGGTATTAAATCTCCTTTAATGGTGTGTGGTGGTAGCAATGATAATATTGTAGACCTCAACTCTTTGAGAGGTTGGCAAGAATATTTCAAACCAGGAGATGTTTTATGGGAATGTCCTCAAGGAAACCATTTTTCCCATTATTTTTATCCTGAAAAAGTAAGCCGAAAAATCTTAGAATTTTGGAAAGCAGTAGCCAGAAAAAACTATATTCAAAAAGCTGCGATTAAAGTATCTTCCTTAAAAACTAATTAGTTTTTACTCTCGTTTGTTTGAGTATACGATAAGTTTTACCGCAGGTGGGCAGAAAAAACTACTTAAAAGGTAATTCCCACTTTAAACTGATGAATTAATTGGCAAGGAGACACAGCAGCTAAGCTAATTATATTGAGCGGTTACTCCTACTGTTACTTTTTTTTCCTAGTAACAAATCTTTGATTTTTTCGTAATTAGTTTTGTTATTCTACTACTTAAATTAGCGATCGCATTTTCCTCATTGATGACACACTTCAGTCTATTCAAATATTTATGTTTTCAGAAAATTAACTACCTCTTTAGCAATAGTTTCTGAACCATCTTTGGGTAACGTAATTTTAGTTCGAGGTGGTGTTAAATCATTTAAGAGAAAACTCCAATCGGACTCAAAAAAATCTTGATTGCTAATTATTTGATGGACAGAATAATCTTGAAGTCCCTTTAATAAAACTGGAGATTCGGCAAAGTCTTCTCTGGTTAAAGATACTAGGGGAATTTCGAGGCGTAAAGCTTCGGCAAAGGTACTATATCCAGGTTTAGAGATTACTCTGCCACACAAAGGCATAAAATCAACGGGACGATAAGCCGAGCCTCCTACCTTTAATAAATTCGCTAGATCGGGAGCTTGACGATCAAAAGTGATAAACTGCCAATCAGAAAATCGTTCTAAGTTTTGATAGGGAATTGCTTGTAAACCTAAACCGCCAAAAGTGAGTAAGACTGTTTTTTCTTGAGGTGCGGTAATCGCAAATTTTTGTTTCAACTCATCAATACCATATTTGGGTGTTCCTCCTGTTAAACCGACATCTGTAACCACAGGGAAAGCAGCCATTGATTCATTTAAAGGCAAACGAAATAAGCGATCGCATTTTTCATAACATTCTGTAATCCAGGCTACTATTTCGGCAAAATCTTCTCCCCAAGGACGATAAATAAAGTCCCAACCAAAATTACTCATCATCCAACAGGGTATATTAGCTTTCTGGGCAATCTCTGTAACCAAAGGAGGAATGTCAGCTAAGATTAAACCCACATTATTCTGCTGAATAAATTCTACTTCTTGGGTAATTATTGCTTCTTGTTGAGCCTTGATTTCCGCCATTTTGTTCAAGGTAGCGGATTTATCCATCGTTAAGCTATCTGTTTGAATTACTCCCACATCAAACACTTGAGGACGGTAGATAAAATCATCTGTAATATAAGACTTTAATAGCCACTGTGGTGCAGTAGTGGCAAAAACTAACTCTAAATCGAGACAAATTTTTTTAATTTCGGCTGCTACCGATGCGACTCGAACAGCATGACCAAAACCATGGCTGGTAACAGCAATATAAAGTTTAGGTGGAGTATTCATAGATAAGTTCTCATTTATTTCCGCAAAATTCAGCAAAATATAAGACTCTAATCATCAAATCATTATCAACTGATACGAGTATATACAGACCCATAGTTTTTTGACATGGCAAATATTGATTAAGTGAACCCAAGCTTAGTCGTAAAAAGGCGGAGTACTGTTCGCAAAATCATAGATCGAAATCAATTACTTGTAAGAATTGAGATCACATTCGTAATTTACAACTAGCTGTAATCTAGAACATAAAAGACCACAATTATAGTTTGTCAAGTTTTTACATTTAATTTATTTTTTAATAATGTCCTTTGATATTTGCCAGCATTTTTCCCAATATTTTTCTTTGTTAGTTGCGGATAATCAATCGCTTCTACAAGAGGTGTATAAAATTCGTTATCAAGTTTATTGCGAGGAACTTAACTACGAATCACCAGAAAACTTTCCCGACGGTATGGAAACGGATATTTATGATAGCCACTCTATTCATTGTTTACTCCAACACAAACCAACAGGAGTATATGCTGGTTGTGTTCGCATCATTATTCCCCAGCAAGAAAGCGATCGATCGACATTTCCTTGGCAAAAATTTGCTTCTAATCTGGTTTACCCTAGCCCAGAATATAACTGGCAAAATATTTGTGAAATTTCCCGTTTAGCTGTGCTTAAAGATTTTAGAAAAAGAAAAGGAGACGATACTATACCTACTGGGACTATTTTGCCCGATGTTAATGGTGGCAAAAGGCGTTTTCCCTTGATTGCTATGAGTTTATATTGGGCAGCTTTTTGTTTAGCATTAAATTTAGAACTAGATATTTTTGCGATTATGGAACCCCGTTTGGCTCGTCATCTCCGAAGATGTGGATTACAGTACTGTATGATTAGTGAGCTTTTTGAACATCATGGTAAAAGGGCTATTTTTCATACTAAACCACCAGAATTACTGGGGCATTTGGATGTAGATACTTATAGGTTCTTTGCTTTTTTAAATAGCACTATTGCACAGCAACTTTCTCAAGCAAAATATATCTCATCTCCTTTTATGGTTCCTCAACAAAATGCTCCTGCTCAAGTGGCTTTTATTAACTAGATTCTTTACCCTAATTGTTTGCCGAGAAAACATTACTTCATGGATTTTGTGCGTTAGCGAAGCCTAGCGCACATTAATCAAACAATAGAGGTGTAAATACTATTTACTATTTATTATTCAAACAGCTAAAAATTGCTGAATAACTTCTTGAGTTAATTCTTCAGTACTTCCAGAAGCGACAATACCGCCCTTTTGCATCGCATAATACTTATCAGCTTGACGGACAAAATGTAAGTGCTGCTCTACTAATAACACAGAAATTCCTGTAGCTTCAATAATACGTTTTACCGCCGATTCTATTTCGATAATAATTGATGGTTGAATACCCTCGGTGGGTTCATCTAAAACCAATAAACGGGGTTTACCCATTAAGGCTCTTGCAATGGCTAATTGCTGTTGCTGTCCACCACTTAAATCTCCTCCCATGCGGGATAACATAGTTTTTAAAACAGGGAAAAGCTCGAATATTTCTTCAGGTATTGATTCATTTCCTTTTCTTCCTTTGGGTTGTGCTTCTAAGCCCAAAAGAAGGTTATCTTTAACTGATACTCTAGGAATAATTTCTCTTCCTTGAGGTACGTAACCAATACCCATTCTGGCTCTTTTATCTGGGGTTAGTTTAGAGATAGGTCGATCTTGAAAAAATATTTCTCCTGTACGGGATTTCAACAATCCCATAATAGTTTTAAGAAAGGTAGTTTTTCCGACACCATTTCTTCCAATTAAGCATACCATTTGCCCTGAAGGAATACTTAGATCGACATTTCTAAGAATATGACTTTCTCCGTAATAAACATTGATATTAGAAACCCTCAGCATTAAATCAGTTTGATTAATAGTTGGTTGTGAATTACTCATTATTATTCATCATAAATTTTCCAAGATTAACTATTAGTAGTCAATAATTACTCATTACTCATTACTCATTACTTATTCAGGATGATTTATCCTTTACTCAGGCACTTCTCCAAGATAAACTTCGACTACTCTAGGATCGTTTTGTACTTCTTCCATTGTGCCTTCACATAGTACTGAGCCTTCGTGTAAAACTGTTACTCGATCGTTAGCAATTTGTCTGACAAATTCCATATCGTGTTCAATGGCAATAATAGAGTGACTTTCTGCTAAAGCAAGTAATAGACTGCCGACATTTTCTGTCTCTTCATCGGTTAAACCAGCAGCAGGTTCATCTACTAATAATAAATCGGGGGATTGTGCTACTAGCATCCCAATTTCTAAGCGTTGTTTTTCTCCATGAGACAGTAAAGTTGCTGGTGCGTTGGCTTTGGCTTCTAAACCAATTGTTTCTAGCAATCCTGCTACTGTTCTTTGTTCTGTAGATTGAGGCTTTTTAAACAAAGTAGAAAAAACATTTTTATTACGATTACATACTAAGTTTAAATTTTCTCTTACTGTCAAATTAAGATATACTCTAGGAGTTTGAAACTTACGTCCAATACCCATACGAGCTATTTTATATTCGGGAGTTTTTTTAAGATTGTTGCCATTAAATAGTACTCTACCTACAGTGGGCTGTACTTTTCCTGTAATAACATCTAAAAATGTAGTTTTTCCTGCTCCGTTAGGGCCAATAATTACTCTTAATTCTCCAGAGTTCATGCTAAAGTTTAAATTATTAAGAGCCTTAAAACCATCAAAACTCACTGTTAAATCTTGAATTTCTAATATTTTATTACTCATCTTTAACGCTTAATTTTTGTTTTTCTTGCTGGACTTCAAAATCTGATTCTAAACTGGGATAAGTAACAGTTTGACTACGTAAACCTAATAGTAGTTGTAATTTCTGCCAAGCATAATTACGCCACCAACCAACAATACCATCAGGTAAGACAGTAACAACAATTAAGAATAAAGAACCTTGAAAAAATAACCAGATTTCAGGAAAACGCTCACTTAAAAATGTTTGAGCTAATCTAACTAAAAGCGTGCCAATAATTGCCCCAATTAAAGTCGCCCTTCCCCCAACAGCCACCCAAATTACCATTTCAATCGAGAAAGCAACATTCATTACACTAGGGGTAATAATTCCTGTTTGAATTGTATATAATGCTCCTGCAATACCTGCGATCGCACCTGAAATTGCAAAGACTAATACTTTATATCCCGTAGGATCGTAACCAGAAAATCTGACTCTAGTTTCATCATCACGAATTGCAATTAATAAGCGACCAAAACGACCACTGGTTAACCAGCGACCAAGATAATAAATTACGATTAATACTAGTATTGTAAGAATATAAACAGTTCTTTGAACGCTACTAGAACTCACTAAAATATCAAAGATTTTTTCGGTATCTGTTTTTAATCCATTAGTGCCGTTAATAAGTTTTTGTTGTCCGTTAAAAAAGTTAAAAAATACCAGTAAAGCAGCTTGGGTAATAATAGAAAAATACACTCCTTTAATGCGGTTACGAAAGACTAAATAACCCAGTAGTGCAGCTACAATACCAGGAATAATAATTAATGCCAGTATTGTAAAAGGAAAAGAATAAAAAGGTTGCCAAAACCAAGGTAATTCTCTTACCCCATATAAAGTAAAAAACTCTGGTAATTGCCCATCGGGTAACTGTAGCTTGAGATGCATTGCTAAAGCATAACCACCCAAGGCAAAAAATATACCATGACCTAAACTTAATAACCCCGTGTAGCCCCATATTAAATCAATACCCAAAGCTACAATAGCTAAGGAAAGAAAACGCCCCAAAAGACGTAATCTAAAAGCTGGTAAAACACTAGGTAAAATAATAACAAAAATAATAATTAAACCAACAACAATACTAATTTCAATAATTCTTTTTCGTTTCTTTTGTTTTTTAGTTTTTGTGGCGATCGCTTGATTGAAATCCATAACTGACGATTAATAATTACTAATCCGTCATTAAACCACATTCAGTTTACATAAAGTGACTGATAATACACTTCTTAGACAAGTAGTTCATTGTTAGTGGTTAGTTGTTAATTGTTTTTAATAATTTGATGTGGTTTCTTAATTTATTGGTTCGTTTGCTTGTAGCTTGTTGTTCGTTGATATCCAGTACTTATTACTCAAAAAACCTGCTACTTTTGACTTAATAACTTCTTTCTTAATTAGGAACAGCAGTGGAATTAACAATTTCTGAAACTACTCCTGCTGCGGTAATTCCTGAAAAACTTGCTTGGGGTTCCATTACTAAACGATGAGCAATTACCGCCACCGCTAATTCTTGAATATGTTCGGGAGTGACAAACTCATAACCATCAAATAAAGCCAAAGCTTGAGCTACTTTCATTAAAGCTAAAGAACCTCTGGGACTAGCTCCTAGTTGTACTCCTGATGCAGAACGAGTAGCATTAATAATAGCCACTACGTAGCGTTTCATTTCTTCACTAATTCTGATTTTTTGTACCTGTTGGCGTAAAGCGATCGCTTCTCCGATAGAAATACATGGTTTGATAGTATCTATGGGATGCTTTTGCAACTGCTGAGATAGAATATCTACCTCATCTTCTGCTGAAACATAACCCAAACTAAACTGAAGAGCAAAACGATCCATTTGCGCCTCTGGTAAAGGATAAGTACCATGTGAACCTATAGGGTTCTGTGTAGCAATGACAAAAAAAAGATCGTTTAGTTTTTTAATTTCACCATCAATACTAACTTGAGACTCTGCCATTGCCTCTAGTAATGCAGATTGAGTACGAGGAGAAGCACGATTAATCTCATCCACTAATACTATATTGGCAAAGATTGGTCCCTCATGAAAACGAAAACTACGCTCGTTTTGATCGAAAATTGAAATCCCCAAAATATCTGAAGGAAGTAAATCGGGAGTAAATTGAATCCGCTTAAAATCGGCATCAATCGATAATGCTAAAGACTTTGCTAAAGTAGTTTTACCAGTACCAGGATAATCTTCTAACAAGACGTGACCTCCGCTAGCAAAAGCAGCTAATAAATTTCTCATAGCGGTAGATTGTCCTTTCATTACCTGCTGAATATTGTCATAAATTCTCTGATAAATTTCTTGTCCAGATAATTGATTAGTTGCTAGGTTGGCATTTGTCATTAGTTTCTAGAAAAAATATTATATAAAATTAGAAAACACTTATTAATTTAATAATTCCCTTTTTTGACATATTATTTGCTAACAAAAAAATAATTTTTAGCATAAAAAAAGAGTGACTGTACAAGTCACCCTTAACTAATTAATTATACTTAAGTTGGTTAAAATGAAAGCAGAGGTAAAACATTTACACTCACATCATTTAAACAAAAAAATTGTCTTTCAACTTATTTCTAATCAGCATTTTGGGAAAATGCGATCGTAGTTTGAATTTTAAAATTAGATTGAACAGTATGCCTTTCTGCAAAAAACAAATCGAAATTATAATTATTCCCAGGAGTAATATCAACACGACTAGCAATGCTATCTAAATTAACCAATTGTACTTTCTCACTATGAACACCTCCAAGATCGATTACCTTTTTTCCGTTGATATAAACCCACACATCATCATCACCTCGGAATTCAAAAGTTTCTCCTCCTTGATAAGTAAAAGCACTATGTAATTCGTAAGTAAAGTGATAGTTATGGCTACGTCCTTGCTCGTCAAAACCAGCCACTCCGTCCAAGGGAAAAAAGGAAGCATTGTAATAAGTATAAGTACCATCACCATCTGAGTCGTCCAACTCAACAATATAATTAGTACTTTGATTAACCCCTGCTACATTGCGATACCATTGATCGAAATTATCCTCAGTTGTTGTAGAATAACTACCATCCTTAAATTGGGGTTTTTTGTCAGAACTAAGAGTATCCAGAGTAATATTATGATCTAAGCCATAATCAAATCCATCTACCCCTGGAGTTCTTTCAAAATCAGGATGAGTATCTTGAAAGTCTCTCAGAATTCCTGAAAGATAAATTGAACTGGGTGCGGGGTTAGTATAAGCTTTTTCGTTGCCAATAATACCCGTAAAGAGTATTGCTAAAAAAGTAATAGTAAAAAAAGCGATCGCTTTCCAAGAGTTTGTATGTTTTAAAAGCATTTTTTTTGAAATCTAGATGTTTTGCCATAAAAATATTGAAGTAAATCAATATTACTAATAATTTCATCTATTTTCATCGTTGAAATTTACTATATTACAGATAAAATTCTTGACATTTTCTCAAAACAATAATCGATTGATTACGTTAAAATACTAATTTTTTTGCTCGATAATATGAACTTAGGGGATTTTTTAGTTAATGTTTCGGATAATTTAGGTTTGATAATTAGTGATTGAGAATTAGAAATTGGGTATCAAGCAAAAATTATATAAAGCGTTTCTTAAGCTACTGTATATTCAAAACATTCGTAAACCCTAGCTTGCTCGTTTCATGTTGAATAAAGTGATATTACTTACTGAGAAATAGATAGACTCTTCACTTACTACTTTCTCATGATTTATTCGAGAACAAATACAGTCAAAGCTTGGGGAACAGATTCAATTTCTAAAGGAGTCGTACCAATAATTTCGCCATCTAAAACTACTTTTTGAGGTGGATTAGCGGAAATTTTCAGTTTTTTGGTTTGTAAATGAACCACATTATTGATTTCGTTATTGGTTTTTATTAGAGCAGACTCCAACATACCTAAAAGAGTTACTACTGCTTGTAGCTTCGTTTCTGCCGTAGCGATGGTAACATCCAATAAACCATCATCAGCTACTACTTTACCCGTCCCTTGAGCCAAGATAGAGGTTAAAGGTGCAGCATTGGCTACTGTAATCGCTCCTGCTTGAAATTTCTGGGTGCTACGATCGATTTCAATTTCCGCATCAAAGAGTATCTGTTGATCTAACTGTTGCCAACCTGCCATGATATAAGCCAGAGAACCCCAACGATTTTTTGCCTCTCGATCTGCTCTGGCTACAGTTTCTGCTTCAAAGCCAATACCCGCCAATAAAATCAATGGAGAGCCATTACAACGAGCAGCATCAACCACTCTAGTTTTTCCTGCCAAAATAATTTCACAAGCTCTTCTAATGGGGTTAATTTGTTGCGTGATTCCCAATGCCATTGCAAAAGCATTTGCTGTACCTCTGGGAATAATACCCAATGGAATGCTTGTCTCCATTACCGCCCCTGCAACTGCCGATACAGTACCATCACCCCCAGAGACAATAATCATGTCTGCAGCCGAAGCGATCGCATTTTTAGCTAATTCTTCAGGGCTAATATCTGGGGTAGTTTGATGTACTTCTAAATGTAAATGAGGCTCTAATAACTCTCTAATTAAGTTTAAATCTTGCTCTGCATTTCCCTGTCCAGATACGGGATTAAAAATCAAATGAGCCGTTACACTATTAGCTAAACTTTCGGCGATCGCTTCAGCCGTAGCTAAATTAGTAGCCAAAGGCACATTTTGTAAATTACAAACTCTTAGTAAAGCCTCAATATCAGGCTCATGGGGTTGAGCATACAGTGGATCGATTAAAAAAATTACTGCCACCACATTTTTGGCTACCACTTCGGCAGCAATTTGAGCATCACCTCCCAACATTCCTGGCTCTAGAATTTTAATTTCGAGATCGCTAGCAGCCTGAATTCTTTTTCCTGTAGTTCCCGTAGCAATTAAACGATAACGAGATAAAACAGGTAGATGACGATTGACAAAACTAACCATTTCATCTTTTTGGCGATCATGAGCAATCAGAGCAATAGTACAAGCCATGTTTCTATAAACAGCTATTAATAACAATTAATCAATTTTCTATTTTGATCTATCTTAACAATCACTACTTTATCGAAAATTCATATTAAAAACTTATAATTTTACACTGACTTTATAATGAATACAGTATGGTGGTTATTAGTCTTTTTTATATACACTAATATTACTTTATCTCTTCTTTAAAAAGCAATTTGTTATCTTACTTACTTTAAAAATGCTATTCTAATTAATTAAAGAGCAATCAATAAACTCAAAAATCAATTTTTGCTATTTTTTTATTACACAAGTAAATTTTATAGAATTTATGTACTATAATCAAAATAAAATCAAGTTTAAATAAAGTACTTTTATGACAACGTATAGTAATCGTAAAGCTATTGTACCTCAGTTGTTACAATATGTAATTATCACTACGGCTTTACTTATTGTGTCTTTAGGAATCTTCGTTCGCTTCCATAATCTAGAGGAAAAAATATATTGGCTAGACGAAAGTTTCACCTCTTTATCTATTTCTGGATATTCTAGAAGTGATGTCAAAGAGCAGCTAATAACAGGAAAAGAAGTTGATATTAGCACCATTATGAAATATCAATATCCCAATGATAAAGCTAATTATCAAGGCACTATTCAAGGATTAATTGAAGATGAACCTCAACATACTCCAATTTATTTTTTAACTGCCAGATTTTGGACGCAAATATTTGGAAAGTCGATCGGATCGATCCGCACTTTATCAGTTGTAGCAGGAATTCTCTGTTTGCCCTTGATGTATTTACTTTGTTATGAGTTATTCAATCAACCATTAACAAGTTGGATGGCTACTGCTTTTATGGCAGTTTCTCCTTTTCATGTTTTGTATTCTCAAGAAGCCAGACCATTCAGTTTATGGACGTTAACTACCCTAGTATCTTGTGTAGCACTTTTAAAAGTACAAAAAAAACCCTCCATTTATGGTTGGTTGATTTATTCTTACTCAATGATTATCAGTTGCTATACTTTTCTCTTTTCGTTGTTAACCTATCTGGCTCACTTTATTTATATTCTCGTTTCAGGAAAATTTAGACTTAATCAGGTAACTATTACTTTTTGTATTACTGGAGTACTTAATATTGTAGGATTTTTACCTTGGATAATAATCTTAATTAAAAATCCTCCCAGTAACTATACATCACTCCCTGCATCCAGCATCATAGAATATCCCAAAGCTTGGATTCGTAACCTTAGTTTACCCTTTGCTGATTTTAATATTAATGCAAGTAGTGATTTAGAATTTTTAATTCCATTTCTGCTTTATTTAGTATTACTTTTATTATTGATTAGCTATTCATTGTTGTATTTAGCAAAAAACGGTCATAAAAAAGCTTATTTTTTCTTATTTAGTTTAATCTTTATTCCCTTTTTAATACTTTTACTGCGTGATTTTGGTCAAGGGGGACAAATGACATTAAGAGCTAATTATCTAATACCTTCTCTTCTTGGTATTCAAATCATCTGCTCCTATACTTTAAGCAACAAACTTTTAGGCAGAAATCCTGCTTTGTGGCTTAATATAACTGCTATACTGCTTTCTATTTCTATAGCTTCTTGCTCATTAATGACTTCTACTAACGTCTGGTGGATTAAAGATAGAGAAAATATTCATCATAGATTAGCTAATATTGTTAACGAATCAAAACGACCCTTGATCATTAGTGATGTTTTAACTGATGACGAATTTATTAGACCCTTTTCAGTGAGCCATTACTTAAGAGACACAGCTAAATTTATGTTTTTGTTTGAACCCACCGCAGATGAGCGATGGCAAAAATTCACAATATCTGGTATTTACAGTGATGTCTTTTTGTATGATCCCTCAGAATCTCTCAAAAATCATCTGATAAAAAACTATGGATATCGCCTCGTGCCTCTCTTTGATAAAAAAGATTCATACCATAATTATTCCGATCAAATGTTCTTCAGGTTAGAACCAAATCAAAACTAACTCTTCATCGCGAATGCGTTAAAATCTACAGTACCAGGTTACTTATTCGGTATTTAACCGTTGTTTTGGTTATTTGAGCTTATTTGAGAGTAGACAATAACCAGAAATTGAGGAACGCAATAGCTAATTTAAACTATGAATTCACCTATCCAAGCAGTTCAAGCACCCTACAGAGGAGATGCTTCTTATCGCACTCCGCCTCCAGATTTACCTTCATTACTACTCAAAGAACGTATTATCTATCTTGGGCTACCTTTAGTCTCTCCTGATGAGTACAAAGATCAAATAGGGGTTGATGTTACCGAATTAATTATTGCTCAATTGCTGTTTTTACAGTTTGACGACCCCGAAAAACCCATTTATATGTATATCAACTCCACTGGTACATCTTGGTATGGAGGGGATTCTATCGGTTTTGAAACCGAAGCTTTTGCCATTTGTGACACAATGAGCTACATTAAGCCTCCAGTACATACTATCTGCATTGGTCAGGCAATGGGTACAGCAGCTATGATTCTATCTGCGGGCGCAAAAGGTTTCCGTGCTAGTCTACCCCATGCAACTATCATTCTGCATCAGGCTCGCCAGGGTGCGAGAGGTCAGGCTACAGATATTCAAATTCGAGCTAAAGAAGTTCTCGAAAATAAAAAAGCAGTACTGGAAATTTTCGCCAAAAATACTGGTCAAACAGAGGAAAAACTCAGCAAAGATACTGACAGGATGCTCTATATGACTCCTGAAGATGCCAAAGAATATGGCTTGATCGATAAAGTTTTAGAAAGCACTAAAGATTTGCCCACTCCTGTCCCTGCCCTTTCCTAGTTTATATTTGAAGGTATTACAACTCATGCCCATTGGTATTCCTAAAGTTCCGTATCAAATGCCCGGTCAATCTTATAGTGACTGGATTAGTATTTATGACCGCCTGTATCGTGAACGCATTATTTTCCTTGGTAGAGGAGTTAATGATGGTATCGCTAACCAAATCATTGCCATCATGCTCTACCTAGATTCTGAAGATTCCAGCAAGCCAATATATCTTTATATCAACTCTCCTGGTGGCTCTGTGACTGCTGGTTTAGCAATTTATGACACCATAAGACATATCAAGTCTCCTGTTGTAACTATCTGTGTTGGTTTAGCAGCTTCTATGGGCGCATTCCTACTCGCTGGTGGAACAAAAGGTAAACGCCTTGCACTACCTCATTCTCGGATCATGATCCACCAACCTTTAGGGGGAATTCAAGGACGCAGACAGGCGACAGATATCGAAATTGAAGCCAAAGAAATCCTACGTATCCGCGACCAACTCAATCAAATGATGGCAGATAACACTGGACAGCCAATTGAAAAACTTCAAAAAGATACTGACCGTGATTATTTTATGTCTGCCGAAGAAGCTAAAGAATATGGCTTAATCGATCAAGTAATTGAAGATAAACCATAGATTAAAGAGGAAAGAGCAATAGGCAATTAAACCTAAGCCTTCTTTCCATAAATCACGCCACTTTCTCAAGTTACATTATCAGGGCAAACAATTGTTTGCTCTGATAAATCATTGTGTAAACTGCTTTACATTTGTTTTGCATAATTTTTGATTTTGGTACTGATAATTGCTTTTGGTTAAAAAGCAACCGCCTCTTCCTCAAGAAACAGACTCTTCCCTATTCTCTTGAACCTTGATTCAGCATTTCACTGTGTAAGCCCTAAAAATAAGAACAAAGTTTTAATTATCCCTTACTTTCCCGTTCTTGACTGATTTGATTGAGTAGATGCACCATCTTGTCCCCTCTTTCTAAAGAACTATCTTCTAAAAAGGTTATTTCTGGGCTACGACGCAAACGAATACGATGTCCTAATTCTTTTCTGACAAAGCCTTCTGAAGCTTTTAAACCCTCCATTGTCTCTTCTTTGGCTTCTTCTGTACCGTAAATACTGACAAAGATTGTGGCGTGCTGCAAGTCTCCAGACAAATCAATATCTGTAATACTAACCATTCCTGCCCCAACACGGTCATCTTTAATTCCGTTGAGTAACATTTGACTGACTTCTCGCTTGATTAGTGAAGATACGCGAGAAACTCGACGACTATTAGCCATGATCTTTCTTTCTTCCTAGTGCTGCCAGTCATAATTGTAACTATTTATCGAGTAAAAATCCTCATTCCATTTTTTCAAAGTTACGGGTCAGACAAAATCTCTTGAAAGAATAATTAAGTTCAATTTCCAAAAAGCGATCGCTAATGTGAAAAAAGTGTATATTAATCGGCTTTTTTAGCTATTTTTTATCGAAAATGTATAGCAAAAACTATCCCTATAAAATAGTAGATACAACAATAAATTTATTAAAATAAATTACCACAATTATCCAATATTTACTTGAAATAAAGGATAATTATCTAAAAAAATATTAAATAAAAATAAGAAGTTATTCATGATTCGTATTATTATTGTAGACGATCAGAATTTTACGCGAAAAGCCATAAATACCATCTTAAGAACTGAATCAAATTTTCTCATAGTTGGAGAAGCAGAAAATGGATTTAAAGCTTTAGAGTTAATTAATCAAGTCGCAGTTGATATAGCAATTGTTGATTTAGATATGCCAGAAATGAATGGCTTTGAACTCACACAAAGAATATGCCAAAAATTTTCCAATATAAAAGTTATTGTTTTGAGTAGTAATGAAGATAGATCTAGTATAGACAAGGCTGTAAAATCTGGAGCAAGAGGATACCTTTTAAAAGATACTTCTACAGAATATGAAATAGTAGATACTATTAATCATGTGCAGCGAGGTTATTTTCAACTTGGACCAGGACTATTTGAGAATCTGATTTCCGATTTAATTAGCTATGAGGAAAAAACATCTAGTAAATTGTCTATTATAGAAAATAATCATAATCAAAATTTTGCTCAATTAAAAGAAGAAATTCTGCTTCAGAGTAAACAGATTCGTCATCAACTTTTCGATGAACTTAATTTAGAAATCAATAGTCTCAAATTTGAATTTGGACAAGGATTACATAATTTTCAAAACCAAGTATCTGAACAAATTAAAAGTGGTTTAAGAGATTTTGCCAATCAGCAAAAACAAGATAAATTCACTCCAGAGATTTGGCACAAACGCTATGCAAAACTTGCTCAAAGTATTAATTTAATAGAAAACCAATACCACTTATCTTTAAATAAATTGAAAAAAGAAATTGTTATTTTGCGATACTGCGTTATTTTCACAACCTTTCTTCTAATTGCTTTTATTCCAATTTTCCTCGATAGCTTATTCAATTTTTAATATTGATTAAATTCGCCTTTTTCTATAAGACTTGCGCTCTTAACCAAGCAATAGGCAAAGAAGCTATTTTAATAGGTTTTTTCACAAAGGCTCGTTTATTAAACACATCGTAATTATTATGTTCAATAGCATCTAGAATACCTTGATATAACATCAAAGATGTCCATACTGGTAAATGGGAATCACGAATTAAATAGCTGATGCCTTTTTCTGCTTGTTGGTAATAGGCTCTGGCTCGCTTAATCTGAAAGCGCATAATTGCCTTCCAGCGATCATCATTAACTCCAGCTAATAAGTCTTTCTCTGTGTAGTCAAAAGCTGCTAAATCATCTAAAGGTAGATAAATTCTTCCTCTCGTAGCATCTTCTCCCACATCCCGCAGAATATTGGTCAACTGCATAGCAATTCCCAGAGCTACGGCTTCTTTCTCAGGATTATAAGGTTGAGTATTTTTTTCCCACGGTACACCACTATTACCTTGATTGATACCTAATACCGCATTAGACATTAAACCTACTGTCCCTGCTACCCGATAACAATAGAGTTTTAATTCTTCAAAGGTTTGATAGCGGTTACGATATAAGTCCATTTGTTGCCCTGCAATCATATCTCGAAAGGGCTGAATGTCCATCGGATAACGCTTGACTGTATCTGCTAAAGCTACATCTGCATCTTCTGAAGGTAAACCTGCGAAAGTTGACTCTAGCTGTCGCTCCCATTCTGCTAAAGTATCTTCTGTGGTGTATTGTGCTTTTGCACCATCTACTAATTCGTCGGTATTACGACACCAGGCGTAAATAGCCCAGATAGCTTTACGCTTTTCTTTTGGCATCAATAAAGTACCAAGATAAAAGGTTTTGGCGTATTCCGCCGTAATAGTACGACAGTAGTTATAAGCCTCGGTAACAGGTATCAAGTTCGATTTCGGTTTTGTTCTAGATATTTGCAGCATTTACCAGCAAGCAAAAATACTGTGGATTTAAGGGCAAACTAAAATATTTGCTTTTTTGAGTTTAGTTAAAGACTGTTTCGTGGTTTTAAGGCGAAATAATCTCTAACCATCGGTTAATATTCTCTCATCCTGGGGGCAAGTTTGCATAAGAGAGTATTTAATTGTTAGATAGCAACTGCTTCTTTTGGCTCTTGTTTGGTAGCAGGAAAGTCTTGAGCAATTGCTTGAGCAGCTAGCTTTCCAGATAGTACTGCACCCTCCATACTTCCCAAATATTCCTGTCTAGTGTAGCTACCTGCAAGATAAAAATTACTAATAGGTGTTTTCTGAGTTGGTTTATCTCCTTCTCTACCTGCGGAAGCTCTTTGTACAGATCGAGGAGTTTTAACTACTTTTGATTTCAAAAGTTGTGCTGTGTTTTCTCCCGTAAAGTGTTGAGGAAAAAGTTTCTTTAACTCTGCCATCGTAGCAGCAACAATTTCTTCATCAGGTTTACCAATCCAGTCTTTTGCTGGTGCTAAAACTAATTCCAGCATTGATTTGTTAGGGTCAGCATATTCTTTACAAGTGTTGCTCATATCAGCATAGACGCTTAATAAAGATGAGCGAGAAAATAGTAGTTGATCGATGTCAGTTAGCTTGCGATCAAACCATAGATGGAGATTAATTACTTCCACACCTTCAAGTTTTTTGATTTTTTGAAAAAATTCCAAGTTCTGCCAAGGTTGAGGAAGCATTGCTTTTAAAGGGTCTACAGACATAGCAGAAACGTAAGCATCCGCTTTAAACTCTTCATCTGGTGCGCCATTCAAACCTCTTAAGATAAAGCTTGTCACTTTACCACTATCATCGGTGATGATTGTTTTCAAAGGTGCATTGAGTCTTATTTCACCACCTCTTTCAGTAATGTAGTCCACCAAAGGTTGACATAATCTTTCCGTGGGTGAACCATCTAAAAATGCTACTTTTGAACCGTACCTCTCTCTTAAAAATTTGTTAAGAGCTTTTAAAGGAACGGTTGCTGAAACATCATCAGGATCGATAAAAGTCAAAGCCTTGGAAGCTGCAATAAAGATATCGCTGTTGACACGATCGTCAATACCTTGCTTGCGTAACCACTCTAGAAGAGAATACTTATCCATATCTTCAACATATTTCTGTCCTCGGATAATAGCAGGAAATAAACCTATGGCAAATTTAATTTTTTGCTCCCACGTCAACATATCATTGTTACGCAAAATAGAAGTTATGACGTTGAAGGGCGCGGGAATATCAGGAACATCGAAGCGAGAATAAGTTCCTGGCTTTTCTGGTTGGTTGAAGATTAAAGTGTGTTCTTTCCACTGTAATCTGTCTTCAATGCCCAATTCTTTAAATAACTGGAGCATATTGGGATAAGCTCCAAAGAAGACGTGTAAGCCTGTTTCATACCAGTCACCGTCTTCATCTTTCCAAGCAGCTACTAAGCCACCTAAAACATCACGACGTTCGAGGACTATTGGGGTATGTCCAGCATCTACTAAGTATTTAGCACAAGCTAATCCAGCTAAACCTGCTCCAGCGATCGCAACTCGCATTTAATATCTTGTCTCTAATAATGTTTACTTAATTTAGTTATTATACTTTGCATTTTGTTACAAATGGCGATTTAATTTTTAATTTTGGGATTTTGTTGGTTGTTAGTGGTTCGTTGTTGATGTATTGGAAAACTGATAATGTTAATAAACATTGTTTGCAGAGAGACGCGACGGGGCTTATCCCCATCTCTTGACAAGTAAACTCTGGAAATGAATTCAAGAGACAGCCCCTCACATATCACGTCTCTACAGGGTTTGATGTTTTTTTAGATAAGTTTAGAATAAGCGATGCAATTATTGGCGTTTAGATAGTTAATAATCAGTTATTAACCATGACCAATTAACCTAGTTCATCATTTCATCATTCATAATTTATCCTTCATCCCTCATCCTTGATGTTTACCCAAACAAACTACTCAAAGCTTTACCCATATTATTGGGTTCTAGGGCTGCGGTGGCTGCTGTGGGCTCATAACCACAATGCACCATGCAATCAGCACATTTGGGATTTCCGCTAGCTTTGCCATAATTATCCCAATCGGTTTTTTCAATTAGTTCTTTATAACTTTTGTAATAGCCTTCATTCAACAGATAACAAGGTTTCTGCCAGCCCAATACGCTATAACTAGGACTTCCCCAAGGAGTACAGTCAAAATCTTGTTCTCCCATAAGAAATTCTAAGAATAGGGGATTATGGTTAAAATTCCATTTTTTCTGACCTGATTTCCAAGGAGAAAGAATTTCTCTAAATAAAGCTTTAGTTTGCTCTCTTTGTAAAAAGCTTTCTTGATCGGGAGCCCAGGCGTAACTGTAACCAGGAGAAACCATCATTCCATCAAGGTTGAGGCTTTCAAGGAAATCGAAAAATTCTGGCATTTCTTGAGGGTCTGCTCCAGCGAAGACAGTTGTATTGGTAGTAACACGAAAACCCTTACTTTTAGCAGCTTTAATGGCAGAGATCGCTTTATCAAAGACCCCTTCTCTATCCACACATCGATCGTGCTGTTCTTTTAAGCCATCCAAATGAACACTAAAAGTTAGGTAAGGAGAAGGTTGAAATTTATCTAAGCTTTTCTCTAGCAACAAGCCGTTGGTGCAGAGGTAAACAAATTTTTTGCGTTCTACTAATCCTCGAACAATTTCATTGATTTGAGGGTGTAGTAAAGGCTCTCCCCCAGGAATAGAAACTACTGGTGCGCCACATTCTTCTACTGCTGCGAAGCACTCTTCGGGAGAGAGATTTTGTTTTAAGATTTCTGGGGGATGCTGTATTTTTCCGCAACCCGAACAGGCTAGGTTACAACGAAATAGAGGCTCTAGCATCAATACCAAAGGGAATTTTTTCCGCCCTAGCAAACGTTGGGTAACCAAATACTTACCTACGGTTAAAGCTTGTTGTAATTGAACTGCCATTATGTTCTCTTGCTCTAGTTATTTTTAACGATTGAGAGTACTTTACAGGTATTTTAGTGAGATTTGGGTCACTGGGTTATTAATAAGTCTGAAGAGCATCAGATACAGAAAGCTTATTGTAAACAACTCTTATATTTGTATTACTTTTGCTTGACAATTTTTCGAGTTTTTGCATCACAAATCACAATAAAAAAAATTTTTTGAGACATTATGGAAATAAAGAAAGCAAGAACTCTTTGATGCAGATTATCTATTGGAAACTTTAAAATGTCTAAAATAGAATAGGCTTCATGATTGCTGTTTCACTTTCTGAGCGCGGATGACTTGTTTTAGTTCTGACGAAGTATAGGAAAAAGTTAGATATGTTTATTTCGATCATCAATTATGCAAATATTAAAAAAATCTTAAAACAGCTAAGATATAAACTGGTGTTTGGAGGAAAATAGTGTTTAATAGACTCGCACAACAACACCGTCAATTTGTCAGTGACTTGGTAATGAATCTCCAAGCATTAGCGATCGCATTAGAAAATAAGGGTTATTTGGCATCTTGTTACACCTGTGGCAATCAGCTAAATAGTGCTTCTTTCATGGTTAGTTTAGGAGGCGATCATCTGATTCGTTTTTTAGTTTCCGACTACGGAATCACCTGGACAGAAATGAGAGACGACCGCGAATTGATGAAGCTAGAAGGTGCAGAAGCGATTAATCAGCTACAAGAGTTGGCAGATTTAATCAAATATCAACTACAACCCAGTCAATCTGTAGACAGTAATCAAAAAGAAAAGATTCAATCTGTCTTGTCAGAGATTTAACAAAGTTGCTGATTTAAAGTATTGAATAAACGCCTAGTGTTTGTCTCTGTTAGCTAATTTCAACTTAGTAGATGAGAAGATAAAATATCTGCTTATCGTGCTTTAATTCAGCAAAAGCAATTTTGCTCGATCTAGTTTTTTGAGTTTAGTGAAAAATAAACTCAAGACTATGTAGTAGTTTAAGTTTGCTGATTTTTAACGCAGAATATCTATCCATCAGAAAAGCTATTAACCTTTCCGATGGAGAATCTCATAGCCAATAGCTACCAAATTAACGGCTAAACTCAATATTGCGCTCTCGAAGTTGTTGCATGAAGAATTCTTCCAAAGAAGGACGAGCTAAATGCATTCCAATCAAGTGAGCATCAATTTCTTTTAAGTGAGCAAGAAACCGATCTGGCTGTCCTGTAAGCTCTCCATACCAACGATCGTGTTCCCAAGCCAGGTTTTTAATCCAAGGATTCAAACTTTGAGAATCGCCCCCCCTAACTACTACTTGATAGACATCTCCATTACCAAGCAGTTCGCGAAGAGAACCTTGACAAATTAAATCTCCCAAAGCAAGTACGGCAATGCGATCGCATATTTGTTCGACATCAGCTAAAATATGGGAGTTAAAAAAGATTGTTTTACCCTGTCTTTTCAAAGAAAGGACAATTTCTCGCATTCGATAACGTCCCATAGGATCGAGTCCTGACATGGGTTCATCAAGAAAGACAATATCGGGATCGTTAATCAAGGCTTGTGCCATTCCTACCCTTTGGCGCATTCCTTTGGAGTATTGCTTAATTTTCTTTTTTTGTGCAGCAGATTTAGCCAAGCCTACCAGATCTAAGAGTTCGATAATTTTTTTACGTTGTTTGGCAGTCGGAATCTGAAATAAACCAGCCGTAAATTCCAAAAATTCCCAAGCAGTCAGATAGTCGTAGAGATAGGCATTTTCTGGAAGGTAGCCAATTCTTTGTTTGACAGAGCGATCGCCTATAGGTTTACCTAATAATACTCCTTTTCCCGAAGTAGGGCGAATAATACCCAATAAAGTTTTTAACAGAGTAGTTTTTCCTGCACCATTAGGACCTAGTAAACCAAATGTTTCTCCTTGGTACACTGTCAGAGAACAGTCTTTGAGTGATTCAACTTTTTGATTCATCCAAAAACCAGTACGGTAGACTTTTCGCAAATTCCAAGTCTGTACCACTGGGGTTGAATCAAAATTGGTGGATTCAGAAGAGTTATGAGCAACAGAATACATTACTAGCTAAGAATTATTTAAGTGATTACAATCTTTATAGTTCCCTAAGTGCGCTCGTTTATTAACAGACTGTTTGGTTACTTCGATCTTCATGAGATAAAAAAAGGTTTGGCATCGCCAAACCTCTAATATGAGAAATGAAAAATTGTGTTAACTGCAATCAGATTAGATCGAGCTAAGCATCATAAGTTCTATTGGACAATAATTTTACCTACCATACCCGCGCCACGATGGGGTTCACAGTAGTAGCTGTATTCACCAGATTCTTTAAAAGTAGTTTCGTAAGATTCACCAGGAGAGAATACAAGGTTTTTGTGAGATTTCACTGCATCGCTTTCAAATACTGCATTGTGAGGAGCCATTTTGTTATTAACCCACTTCACAGTATCTCCTTCTTTAACAGTTATTGTTTCGGGTACAAACTTGAGCATTCCATTGTCAGAACCCATTTTAATTTCATAAGTTTCTGCCATAGCAGGATTGCTGGTTACAAAAAAGCTAGCAACCACTAGCAAAAGAGTAGATAATAATAAACTTAGTTTCTTTGTCATTTGAATAGCGTTTGAATATTGTAATCTTTTTTTACTTAAAGTTATTGAAGACACGGTTACAACCAACCTCGTGTTGTTTATCTCCCAGAGTTTAAGGGAGTCTGTGACTTCTACATTGCTCAGTTATTCATTCTACTACAAAAGTTTGACAAGCTGTCAAAGTTTAAATACGACAGTTTGTCTTTTGACAGTTCTAAGAAAAGCATCTGACGATTGACAGGTAACGATTTAATGAATTGACTTTGAGAGGAGAAATCATGTTTAAAAGATTATTGGCACTAGCATTTGCCATCGTCACTGTAGTCAGCTTCAGTTTTGCTAGCCCTGCTTTTGCTGGTGATGCTGCTAATGGCGGTAAGATATTTGGTGCTAACTGTGCTGCTTGCCACATGGGAGGAAATAATGTAGTTAACGCTGTTAAAACTTTGAAACAGGATGCTTTAAAGCAGTACGATATGTATTCTTTAGATGCGATTAAGTATCAAGTTACCAACGGAAAGAATGCCATGCCCGCTTTTGGTAGTAAATTAAGTGAGGCACAAATTGAAGACGTGGCTACCTATGTACTTTCCCAGGCTGATAGTGGCTGGTAGATAGTTATTCTAACGATCGGTGATGGGACAAGAAATGAGTTTTAAGTTCTAGCGCGATCGCGCAACAAAACAGTCACCAGTTCTCGGTGTTCATCGTAATATCATCTGGATTTAAGTTGGCTACAAGGATGATTAAAGCAAAGGTGCGGAAATTGATATGTAGCAATCATTTTTCCAGTTAGTACTATTAACTCTCGATCTAACAACTATGAAGATTGAGAGTTATTTTTTTGCCCATAGTTAAACCAAAAAAGCCTAAACTTGATAAAGGTTACCGAAGAGGTTGTTGGTTATGGATCGAGGTAAAATTATAGCGATTATTACGGGAATTATTTCCATTGCGATCGCGATCGCTTATTTGGTGATAGTTCAGTTATTGGATTTTCGTGGTGAAATGATTCCTGCGCCAGTAAGCTTTTTGATGAGTGGAAAATTTTAGAGGGTAAAAAGTATTGGTTTAGCTTCAAAATCACCACCTTTTTACATTAATCACCTATGCTATCCTGGTGCAATCAAAGATTATTGGCTCTTATTAGAAGAAAATAATCTTTAATGGAATATCAGCGATCGGTGCAAAGATTTCATGAAAGTAATCCCAACGAAAATCAGAGATGTTCTGATAATTGAACCTCAAGTTTACGGCGACGATCGCGGTTTTTTTTTAGAGAGTTTTAATGCCCAAAAGTTTGGAAGCGAAACTGGTGTTACACTTGAGTTTGTTCAAGATAATCACTCTCGTTCTAGCCAAAATGTTTTACGGGGTCTACACTATCAGATACAGCAGCCTCAAGGAAAATTAGTTCGAGTGGTAGCTGGAGAAGTTCTGGATGTAGCGGTAGATATTAGAAAAAGTTCTCCTACTTTTGGACAATGGGTAAGTTGTCTTTTAAGTGCAGAAAATAAGAGACAGTTTTGGGTTCCTCCAGGTTTGGCTCATGGATTTGTAGTACTTTCAGAGACGGCAGATTTTCTTTATAAGACCACTGATTACTATGCACCTCAGTATGAAAGGTCTATCTTGTGGAATGATCCCGATTTGGGAATTGATTGGCAAATTGAAGCAGAGCCTATATTATCAGCTAAAGACCAATCTGCACCACCTTTAAAAAAAGCCGAGTTATTTTCTTGAGTTTAGGAACATGAAAAAAATTTTGCTAATCGGCAGTACAGGACAAGTCGGACAAGAATTACTCACAACTCTTCAGCCTTTGGGCGAATTAGTAACCCTAACTCGTCAACAACTCGATCTAACTCAGTCTGATGAGATTAAACCAGCTATTACCTCAATCGCGCCAGATATCGTAGTTAATGCATCTGCTTATACCGCCGTAGATAAAGCAGAAACCGATTCAGAAATGGCAATGGCAATTAACGCCGTAGCACCTAAAATTATGGCTCAGGCTACCCAAGAGATTGCTGCTAATTTGGTACATATATCCACAGATTATGTCTTTGATGGCAAACATCATACTCCTTATTTAGAAGAAGATGCGGTTAATCCTTTAGGCATTTACGGACAATCCAAATTACTGGGAGAACAAGGTATTAGTCAAAATAGCGATCGCTATATTATTTTACGCACCGCTTGGGTTTATGGCTCAAAAGGACATGGTAACTTTGTTAAAACCATGCTACGACTCGGCGCATCTAGAGAAGAATTAAAAGTAGTAGCAGATCAAATAGGCTCGCCTACTTGGTCTTATGATATTGCTGATGCGATCGCTAATTTAGTTAATCCCCATAATCAAATTGCTTCAGGAATCTATCACTTTACTAATAGTGGGGTGGCTAGCTGGTATGATTTTGCTTTAGCAATTTTTGAAGAAGCAGCCCAGTTAGGTTTTCCTTTAAAAATCAAAACAGTTTTACCAATTACCACGGCTGAATATCCTACACCCGCAGCACGCCCTCATTATTCAGTATTATCCAAAGGTAAATATACTAAAGCTGTAGGTGTTTATCCTCCCTATTGGCAAGACTCTCTGCAAAAGATGCTCGTAGAATTACATTCGATGATCTGAATCTAATAACATTATTTATTTAGGGAAAACTGATGGTAAACAGCCAAAATCTCAGATTGCTTTATATGGTATCCAGCAATCCTGATACTCTACCAGATATATTTAAAAAATTATCATGTAGTTATCTTTTTGAAATCGTAAGGAATCCGCATATAAGTTTATTTTTAATTGCCAATCCTCATTTTTTACCACAATTGACCATCAAATTTCGTAGACTATTGGTAGAATCGGTACATACACCGATAGACCTTTTGAAGCTTTTGTCTGAAGATGACAGTATGTATGTGCGTATTGGTGTAGCCTGTAATCAAAATACGCCCACAAACATTTACAGCGGTTTGCAGGTTTATAAGGGACAGTAGCAGCAGTGGGCAAACCAGTTACGCAGATGTTGGGGATTCATTAAATCCATCGCTATTTTAATCAGGGTATCAACCCTTTTGGAAGTTCTG